>JAJAYW010000175.1 GCA_026786005.1 Lysobacter sp.
AAAGCCCCATCGCGCCCAGGTGCGCTCCTACAAATGCTTCACCGTTTCCTTCAGGTTCGCCACGCACCGCCGGCTCACTTCCAACGGCTCCTTGCCGTGCCGCAGGATGGCGTACACATGGCCGTCCGGCGCGCGTTTGAGTTCGATCAGTTCGTGCCGCGCCACCAGGCAATTGCGATGGATACGGACGAAGCGTTCGCCGAATTCTTCTTCCAGCGACTTGAGCGATTCCTCGATCAGGTCTTCGCCGCGCGCGTGATGCACCACCACGTATTTTTCGTCTGCCTGCAGGAAATGCACGTCCTCGACCGGAATCAACCGCAGGCTGCCGCGCAGGCGGGCGCATAAATGGGTTCGGCGACGGCTCGAACCCGGACCGTCACTCTCGCGGCCACGGCCTGCCGCGAACGTGCGCGCGCGCTCAAGCGCGGCGGCAAGGCGCTCCGGCCGTACCGGCTTGACCAGGTAGTCGATGGCGGCAGCCTCGAACGCGGACAGCGCATGCACGTCGTACGCGGTGCAGAACACCACGGCGGGGCGGGGATCGAAGGCGGCGAGGTGGCGCGCGACTTC
The DNA here is from genome assembly GCA_026786005.1 of Lysobacter sp. Classification (GTDB taxonomy): domain Bacteria; phylum Pseudomonadota; class Gammaproteobacteria; order Xanthomonadales; family Xanthomonadaceae; genus JALYOU01. Next base: position 574 of record JAJAYW010000175.1, read on the forward strand.
GAGGCCGTCGATGCCGGGCATGGCGATGTCCAGCAGCACCACGTCGGGATCGTGTTCGGCGCAGGCGTGCAGCGCCTCGCGGCCGTCGCCGGTTTCGGCCACCAGTTGCACATCCGGCAGTTCCGCCAGCAGATCGCGCAAGCGTTCGCGGGCCAGGGGTTCGTCGTCGGCGATGACCACTTTCACGGATCGGTCGTCCTAGGCCACGGGCAGGCTGAGTTCGCAGACATAGTAGCCATCTGCCGCGGCGGCGGTCATGCGCGCGCGCGGGCCGAACATGTAGGCCAGCCGATGGGCGATGCTGCGCTGCGCGTGTCCGGAGCCGTGCGGCGTGAATTCATCGACGACGGGCGCCGGATTGCGGATGCGTACGCGCAACGTGCCGGCATCGGCTTCCAGCGCGATCTGCACCGTGCCGCCTTCGGGCAGCCGCGAGATGCCGTGCAGCACCGCGTTCTCGACCAGCGGCTGCAGCGACAACCGCGGCATCGCCAGTTGCCAGGGCAGTGGTTCCCGTCTGTCCCATTCGACCGTCAGCCGTGGACCCAGCCGCAGCGACTCGATCGACAGATAGCGCTCCGCCAGTTCGACTTCCGCCGCCAGCGTCGAGTTGCCTTCGCCCGCGCCCAGAGCGGCGCGGAACAGATCCGACAAATCCAGCACCGCGCGTTCGGCCACGTCGGGATCGCGTCGCACCAGGCTGGCGATCATGTTCATGCTGTTGAACAGGAAGTGCGGTCGGATGCGCGCCTGCAACGCATCAGCTTCGGCGCGCGCATTGGCGTTGACCTGCGCGCGCCAGCCATCGATGACATAGAAATAGCGCAGTGCCAGCGCAGTGATCAACGCCACGATCGCCGCACTCCCGCCGACGAAACGCCAGAATCCCGGCAATCCGGAATTGGCATCGACGCTGGCAAACAGGGCATGCACGATGCCTGCCGCAGCCGTCGCGACCAGCGCCGACAAGGCCACGCCGATGGTTGACCCAGTCTGCGGCTCCCAACGCGACAGGAACGGCCGCATTCGGCACAACAGCACCGATACCGTCAGCGCCAGCCACAAGGCGAAGCCGCTGGCGCGCAGCACGGCACCGACGTCCCAGTCGCGCGCGCCGTCGGGCGCCAGCACCACCACGATCACGGCAAGCTCGGCCAACCCCAGCAGGGTCGCCATGCGCGGCAGGGTGCAAAGATCCGGAAACCACAGCTCGCTGCTGCGTGGATCCGTCACTGGTCAGCCCGCCGCGAACCGTTGCGACATCCAGTCGCCGAGGTCGCGGATTTCCTCGGCGCAGACCTGATGCTGCATCGGGTAGCGATGCCACTGCACGTCGAAGCCGGCCTCGCGCAACAACTCCGCGCTGCGCTGACCGGCGGCATAGGGCACTACCGGGTCATGCAGGCCATGCGCCAAGAACACGGGTTGCGAGGTTGCATTGGGGTGCAATGCGGCCAGCGATCCGGCAGCGGCCGGCAGATAGGTCGACAGGCCGATCAAGCCTGCCAGTGGCTCGGCACGACGCAGGCCTGCCGCAAGCGTGATCGCACCACCCTGCGAGAAACCCGCCAGCAGCAGGCGCGACGCCGGAATGCCGCGCTCGACTTCGCGCGTGATCAGCGCATCGACCTGCACGATGGATTCCTCGACGCCTTGTTCGTCAGCGCGGTTGGCCAGGTCGCTGCTGTTGAAATCAAAGCTGCGGATGTCGTACCAGGCGCGCATGCGCGCGCCGTTGTTGATCGTCACTGCGCGCACCGGCGCATGCGGAAACACGAAGCGGATCGCAGGCCATTCGCTCCGCACCACTTCCGGAACGAGCGGCACGAAGTCGTTGCCGTCGGCGCCGAGGCCGTGCAGCCACAGCACGACCCATTGCGGCGATGCGCCGGTGTCGTGTTCGACGGTGTCAAGCAGTGCGAGGGTGTCCATCGCCGCATTGTGGCGGCGCGCGCGGCACAAAGTCACCAAGGCCGGACACAAGAGCCGTGATTCCCCGGGAATCAGCAGGCGAGGTCTCAATTGCGGCCGGGACCGACCGGGTCCCCATCGTTATCGAAGGCTGGCGGCAAGTAGAAATTGAGTGTCTTCAGCAGGGTGCGTCCCGTATTGCGGACTTCGTGGCGTTCGCCGCGCTCGATCACCAGCAACTTGCCCGCCTTGAGCACGACGCGCTTGCCTTCGACGATCGCCACCCCGGTGCCGGCGACCACATAGAGCCACTGGTCGGCACCGCGATGTCGATTGTCGGCATCTCCTTCGCTGTCGCCGGGCGCAATCACCATCTCCGCCGCCTGCGCCTTGCGCACCGCGAACGCGACGCGGAACCCTTCGCCGAACCGTAACGATTTGCTGTGCATGGGTTTGTTCCTCGCGACAGATCCCGCAGTCTGCCCGCCGCGCTGTCGACAGGCAGCATGCAGGCTGGACTCGGCCTCAACCGCAGCGCCGCCCTGCTTTTGCAGCAATGGCGGCTTGTTCGGGCGTTGCTTACGGCGCAACGATGTCGCGATGCATCGGCGCGAGTTTCTTGAGCAGGCGGTTTTGCGCTGCCACCGGCACCTTGCGTGCCTCCATCACGTCCACCAGATCCTCGACCAGCGCGTTGAACTGCGCGGATCGGCGCGGCCGATTTTGATGCGGCACGCCATGCCGCTGCGGGGATGACGCAGGCGTGCGTATTCCGCGGCAACCGCTGTGAGGTCAAAGCCGCACTGCAGTCGGGGGAACCAACGTGCACAAACTTGCTTGCGGCCTGCTTCTGGCGGGTCTGTCCGTGGTTGTCGTCGCGCCTTGCGCTATGGCGGCCGATGTCACCGGGGTAGCGTTCGTCCACGGGACCGGCAACCAAACCAACGCCTATCAGGATTATTGGCAACCCACGATGGTTAACTCCGTGCGCCAGGGCTTGGGCAACACGGCGAACTACACCGTCATCAACTGCGACTTCACCCAGTACATGTGGGACAACCGCGCCGCTGGCTGCCTGGCCGGACAGTTGAGCAGCTTCATCAGCAGCAAGGGCATTACCCGCCTGATCGTGCTCACCCATTCCAATGGCGGCAACGTGATGCGGTGGATCCTGTCCAATCCGACCTACGACAGCCGCTATCCCAACATCATCAACAAGATCGTGCGCGTCAATGCACTGGCGCCGTCGTCGGCCGGCACCCCGCTGGCCGATGCGGTGATCAACGGCAACGTGTTCGAGACCTCGCTGGGGTGGCTGCTGGGCTACAAATCCGATGCGGTGCGCCAGCAACAGGTCAGCTGGATGGCGACCTACAACGCCAACAATCTCTACGGCACGGCCGGCCGTCCTGCCTTGCCACGCGCGTTCCGCAGCGTGGTCGGCAGCGATGTGGATTCGGCGATATGGGACAGCGACAGTTATTGCGCGGGTTACACCGAGAACGTGGGTCTGGAGACCACGCAGAACTGGCTGAATGCGTGCTCCGACGGCTTCCTCAACTGCACAAGCCAGTCGGCTGCGGGTAGCGTGTGGTTCACCGACAAGAGCCGCACCGCGGGCGCCGAACCGCTGAGCCACAACCAGAGCCGTCGGGCGTGCTTCAGCCTCGACGTCATCCTCCGCAACGACTTGCGACTCTGAGGAAACACCATGCACATCGTGACCCTGGCCGTGCTTGTCGCGGCTGCTTTCCCCGCCTTTGCCGCGCAACCGCTGTTGCCTGCCGGCAGCAACGACCAGATCCCCACGCGTCTGGCCACGGTGCCTGCACCGGTGGGCACGTTCGAGCGCCAGCCGATGTCGTTCGCCTCGAAACTCGACCCCAATGAAGCCCTGTCCACGCCCACGCCGCAGCTGGTCGAAAGCCTCGAATATTGGCGTACCGTCGAAGGCGTCGACCTGGCGCGCGGCATCGACATCGGCATCTCGGCGCCCGGCGCCCTGATGCGTGTCAGCCCGGCCCGCGGCGCGGCGCGGCTGCAACCCGCCAGCTTGAAACTGGCCCGCAATGGGCAGGAGGCGCCGCTGCAATCGATCGCCGGCGATGCGGCGTTGCAGGCCGCCGGCATGGGCGTCGACCCTGGCACCGCCGTGGTCAAGATGGATGCCGGTAACGGCGCAGGCCAGTACCAGTTGCAGGCCGCCGAGGCCCGAGGCCGCTACCTGGTGCATGTGTTCGAGCCGTAAAGCAATGTCGTGCTGCGCGCCCAGGCCCGCAAGAACCACGCGCTCACTGGCGACACGATGGTGGTGGACATCGCCATGAGCCGCGCAGGCCGCATCGTCGGCGCGGCCGCCGAGGCTTTGTTGGTGGCACCGGACGGCAGCAGCCAGCGGTGGCCTTCAGCAAGAAAACCTCAGGCGGCGCAACGGCGCAGGTGCAGCTGCCGGCCAATGCCAGTGCCCAGCGTGGCTTGTGGGAATTGCAGGTCTTCGCCCACGACGGCGCATCCGTCCGCGACGCCCGCACAGCCTTCGCGGTGGCGCAACCGACCGCGCGGTTCAAGGGCGACTACGCGGTCAACACGCAGCAGTTGCGCGTGGCGTTGCCCATCAAGACGGGTTCGACTGGACGCTACGAAGCCCGCGGCACGCTTTACGCCACGGGCCCCGGCAAGCTGTTGCGCCCGGTCTCCCAAGGGCATGTGGTCGACTGGTTCGCGCGCGGCGGCGGCATCCTGATCCTCGACTTCGACCAGAGCCACGTGCCACCTGGATACGGCGCACCGTTTGAAGTGCGTCATCTGGAGCTGCATGACCAGACGCGCCTGGGGCCGATCGAGATACGGGATCGCGGCGTCCGGTTCTAAAAGGAGCGCTGATCCCCTGATGTTTTAGCCCCCCCTTGAAGAGAGGGTTGGGCGGGAATTATTTGCTCGCGTTGTGTGGCGACTCGCGTTGCAGAAGGCGGCGCGTTATGCCAAGCCTGTGACGGCAGTGCTGCAGGGTAAAGACATCAACACGATGTGTGATGTGGATCGCGGGAACGTCGCCATGTGCGGTTGGTGGGCCCACCAGGACTCGAACCTGGAACCAAAGGATTCACGTGTCCAGGATTTTCACCCTGGTGTGGACTATCTCATCACCCGCAGCTTGCGCTGGTGGGGTGCGGGATGCTCTTGCCTGTCATTAAGGGCACTGTAGCCCCCAGGTAGTCTCTGCACCTTCCGGTGGTGCACCACCGGCTCGGCTCAGGATTGCCGCCGGCCGGACCGCTGCGGTTTCCCTGAATTCTTCCCGTTTTCATCCAAACCTTCCGGTATTGGCGTCACCTTAGTTGATGAGTCCTCTGCTCTAACCATTGAGCTATAGGCCCTGCATACATCCTAACAAGCGATCGCAGAATCCAGCAGTGATAAATCGGATTATGATCTTTTGATGAAATCCGATAGCTGCATTACCTGCAACTCAGAACTCACTGGCAGGCAACGCCGTTTTTGTTCGCTCCGCTGCAAGAACACGGACACCAACAATCGCCACCAGAGTTATGTCAGCCAACAAGCACGTGGGCTGCACCGCAAGTTGCTGTTGCTGGAGGAAGCCGGCTCACGATGCAGGCAATGTGGATACAGCCGCAATCTGGCTGCCTTGACATGGCATCACCTCCACCCAAAGGACAAATCCTTTTCACTCGATATGCGCTCGATGTCGAACCGCAGCGAACGTGAAATTCGCAGCGAAATCGAAAAATGCATCGTGCTCTGCGCAAACTGCCATGCTGAATTGCATTTCCCGCAACTCGACACAGCCCTCATCCAACTGCGTACGAAATCGTAACCAAGACGAGTGCAAACTCGACCTCCCTTATCGAGGGAACCGTCATGAATACCCAGCAAGTTGCCGATCGTCTTGTCGAACTGTGCCGTCAGGGAAAATACGAGGAACCGCAGGAGGAGTTGTACGCCGAGGATGCGGTCAGTATCGAAATGGAAGGAATGGCGTCCGGGGCGCTTGGCAACGTCAAGGGGCTCGATGCGATCCGCGAAAAAGGCCGCAAGTGGAAGGACAATCTCGAAGCCATCCACGGCGGCAGCATGAGCGATCCGATGGTGGCGGGCGAATGGTTCAGCGTCGCCAGCAGCCTGGATGCCACCTACAAGGACATGGGCCGCATGAACATGCAGGAGATCTGCGTGTAGCGCGTGCGCGATGGCAAGGTGGTGCACGAGCAGTTTTTCTACAACATCGGCTGAGCCACCTTGTAGAGCGGAGCTTGCTCCGCTGGGGCGTTACCTTGAAAGCAGCGGAGCCAGCTTCGCTGTACAGAGAGCATAAAAAAGCCCCGCATTGAGCGGGGCTTTTTTATTGCAAGGCAGCTTGCTTGCGCTTATTCGATGTCGAGGAAGCTGCGCAGTTGCTCCGAGCGCGACGGATGCTGCAACTTGCGCAATGCTTTCGCCTCGATCTGGCGGATGCGCTCGCGGGTGACGTCGAACTGCTTGCCGACTTCTTCCAGCGTGTGATCGGTATTCATGTCGATGCCGAAGCGCATGCGTAGCACCTTGGCTTCGCGCGGGGTCAGCCCGGCCAGCACGTCGCGCACGGTTTCCGACAGGTTGATGTTGACCGTGTTCTCGATCGGGGACTCGACGTTGGTGTCCTCGATGAAATCGCCAAGATGCGAATCCTCGTCGTCGCCGATCGGCGTCTCCATCGAGATCGGTTCCTTGG
>JAJAYW010000176.1 GCA_026786005.1 Lysobacter sp.
CCCGGTCGCGAATCCGCCGTTCGTTCGTTGAACAACGTCGGGTACAAGATCATGAACATCATCGACGTGACGCCCATACCGCACAACGGTTGCCGTCCGCCGAAAAAGCGTCGCGTCTGAGGAGCTGAAGAGAAATGGCTCGTTATATTGGTCCCACCTGTAAGCTCGCCCGCCGCGAAGGCGCCGACCTGTCGCTCAAGAGTCCGACGCGCGCGCTGGATTCCAAGTGCAAGCTGGAGCAGAAGCCCGGCCAGCACGGGGCGACGATGACCCGCAAGGGCAAGTTGTCCGACTACGCAGTCCAGCTTCGCGAGAAGCAGAAGGTCAAGCGTATCTACGGCCTGCTTGAGCGCCAGTTCCGCAACTACTACAAGAAAGCCTCGACCAAGAAAGGCAACACCGGCGAGAACCTGTTGCAGTTGCTGGAGACGCGTCTCGACAACGTCATCTATCGCATGGGTTTCGCGGTGACGCGCGCAGCCGCACGCCAGCTGGTGTCGCATCGCGGAATCATGGTCAATGGCAAACCGGTCAACCTGCCTTCGTACCAGATCAAGGCAGGCGACGCGATCGCGTTGTCCGAGCGCGCACAGAAGCAATTGCGAGTGCAGGAAGCGTTGAACGTCTCCTCGCAGATGGACCTGTCGCCAGGCTGGATCGAAGTCGACTCCAAGAAATTCAGCGGCGTGTTCAAGTCGGTTCCGGATCGCGCCGATCTGCCCTCCGATATCAACGAAGCGTTGATCATCGAGTTGTACTCGAAGTAATTCATTTGTTTCGCACCTCCGGCTCCGTCGGAGGTTTGCAGGAGAGGTCATACATGTCGGTTAACGCCAATCAAGTACTGCGTCCGCGCGGCCCCCAGATCGAACGCCTCGCCGACAACCGTGCGAAGGTCGTGATCGAACCTCTGGAGCGCGGCTACGGCCACACCCTCGGTAACGCGCTGCGTCGCGTGCTGCTGTCGTCCATTCCCGGTTACGCCATCACCGAAGTTGAGATCGACGGCGTGTTGCACGAATACACGACGGTTGAAGGCCTGCAGGAAGACGTGCTGGAGGTGCTGCTCAACCTCAAGGATGTCGCCATCCGCATGGGCACCGGCGATTCCTCTACGCTGAGCCTCAGCAAGCAGGGTCCTGGCGTGGTCACCGCCGCTGACATCAAGACCGACCACAACGTCGAAATCCTCAACCTCGACCACGTGATCGCGCACCTGACCAAGGACACGGCGCTGAACATGCGCCTGAAGATCGAGCGCGGTTTCGGCTATCAGCCGGCCACGGCGCGTCGTCGTCCCGATGAAGAAACCCGCACCATCGGCCGCCTGATGCTGGATGCGTCGTTCTCGCCGGTACGCCGCGTGGCGTATGCGGTGGAAGCCGCGCGCGTCGAGCAGCGCACCGACCTCGACAAGCTGGTGCTGGAAATCGAAACCAACGGCACGATCGATGCCGAGGAAGCCGTGCGTACAGCCGCCGACATCCTCACCGATCAACTGTCGGTATTCGGCGACTTCACCCACCGCGAGCGCGGCGCCGCCAAGCCGGCCGCGACCGGCGTGGATCCGATCCTGCTGCGTCCGATCGACGATCTGGAACTGACGGTGCGTTCGGCCAACTGTCTCAAGGCCGAGAGCATTTACTACATCGGCGATCTGATCCAGAAAACCGAAGTCGAGCTGCTCAAGACCCCGAACCTCGGCAAGAAATCGTTGACCGAGATCAAGGAAGTGTTGGCCCAGCGCGGCTTGTCGCTTGGCATGAAGCTCGAAAACTGGCCGCCGGCGGGAATTTCCCAGCACGGCATGATGGGTTAATCAGGAACCACGACCATGCGCCACCTCAAATCCGGACGCAAGTTCAGCCGCACCAGCGCGCATCGCAAGGCGATGTTCGTCAACATGGCTGCGTCGCTGATCAAGCACGAACTGATCCGCACCACGCTGCCGAAGGCGAAAGAACTTCGCCGCGTCGCCGAGCCGTTGATCACCATGGGCAAGACCGATGGCGTCGCCAATCGGCGTTTGGCCATGTCGCGACTGCAGGACAAGGAAGCGGTCGGCACGCTGTTCACCGTGCTCGGCCCGCGGTACCGCGAGCGTCCAGGCGGCTACCTGCGCATCCTGAAGTGCGGGTTCCGCGCTGGCGATAATGCGCCGATGGCGTATGTGGAGCTGGTCGATCGTCCGCAAACGGCAAGCGAGTCGGCGGAGTAAGCAAGCCGCTGCTCTACCTCGAAACCCCGGACTGGTTCCGGGGTTTTTGTTATGGTGAATCCATGAATCCCAATCCTTTGCGCTGGACATTCCGGTCCCAGTTCGTCCTCGGTTTTGTCGCCTGTGCTGGACTGCTTGCGTATGCGCTGTACGTGCAATTCGTGCAGCGGCTGTTGCCTTGTCCCTTCTGCATTTTTCAGCGCATCGCATTCGCCGCGCTCGGCACGGTGTTCCTGATTGGTGGCTTGCATGCGCCATTGCGCGCGTTCGGGCGACGCGCTTATGGGGCATTAGCCTTCGTCCCTGCTGCGAGCGGTGCAGGAATCGCGGGACGCCACGTCTGGGTGCAACTCTTTCCACCGCCTATTCCTTCGTGCGGCGCAGGCATGGACTTCATGCTGCAAACGATGCCGCTGACGGGCGTCATCCGTAAGGTGCTGACCGCGTCGGGAGATTGCAGCAACATTGATTGGACTTTCTTGGGGTTGTCGATGCCCGCATGGTCTCTTGTCTGTTTCGTCGTGCTCGCGGGTTGGGCGCTGCATGCAGGATTTCGTCGCCGTTAATCGCGATATTCCCGGTCGCACCTGCGGTCATTGCAGCCGCGATGGATCAGGCGGATGATGCATCGCAGCATTGCCTTTCCGTCGGATCTCACACCAATCATGCTCAGCTCCGATCGCAATCTCCGTGCCGTCAAAGTGCCGACCGACTGGACGCCGGCAAGCTGGCAGACGCGTCCTGCACTGCAGTTGCCGACGTACCCGGATGCGCAGGTGCTGGCCTCGGTGCTGGAGGAATTGCATGCGTTGCCGCCGCTGGTGACCTCGTGGGAAATCACGGCGCTCAAGCAACAACTCGCTGAAGCGCAGGAAGGCAAACGCTTCCTGCTGCAGGGTGGCGATTGCGCCGAGAGTTTCAGTGACTGCAGCTCCGAGATCATCTCCAATCGCCTGAAGGTATTGCTGCAGATGAGCCTGGTGCTGGTGCACGGCTTGCGCTTGCCGGTCATCCGCGTGGGCCGCTTTGCGGGCCAGTACGCCAAGCCGCGTTCGACCGACAGCGAAACACGCGGCGACATCACATTGCCGAGCTACCGCGGCGACATGGTCAACGCCCCCGAATTCACCACCGAAGCACGTGTTCCCGATCCGCGCCGCATGATCAAGGCGCACGCGCGCTCGGCGATGACGATGAACTTCGTGCGTTCCTTGATCGATGGTGGTTTCGCTGACCTGCATCATCCAGAGTACTGGGACCTTGGTTGGGTCGGACATTCGCCGCTGGCGGATGAATACCATCACATGGTCGGCGCCATCGGCGACGCCGTGCGCTTCATGGAAACCCTGTCCGGCGCGCAGGTGCACAACCTCAACCGCGTCGACTTCTACACCTCGCATGAAGCGTTGTTGCTGCCGTACGAGGAAGCGCAAACCCGCCAGGTGCCACGGCAGTGGGGCTGGTTCAATCTCAGCACGCACTTCCCGTGGATTGGCATGCGGACTGCGGAGCTCGATGGTGCGCACACGGAATATTTCCGTGGCATACGTAATCCCGTCGCGATCAAGATCGGGCCATCGGTCACGCCGGAACAATTGTTGAAGTTAATCGACGTGCTGAATCCCGATGACGAGCCGGGCCGCCTGAGCTTCATCCATCGCATGGGCGCCGCGCACGTCGCGGAGAAACTGCCGCCGTTGCTCGATGCGGTGCGCCGCGATGGCCGCCGGGTGTTGTGGATTTGCGATCCGATGCACGGCAACACCGAGTCCACCAGCAACGGTTACAAGACGCGGCGCTTCGCCAATATCCGCAGCGAAATCGAGCAGTCGTTCGAATTGCATGCCGCGGCAGGCACGCGACTGGGTGGTGTGCATCTGGAGCTGACTGGCGAGGATGTGACCGAATGCACCGGTGGTGCCCGCGACCTCACCGATACCGATCTTGAACGCGCATATCGTTCGACCGTCGATCCACGTCTGAACTACGAGCAGGCGCTGGAAACGGCGATGTTGATCGTGCGCAAGCACGCGCAACTCGCTGCACCCGCACCTGCCTGATCGCAGCCGTAGTTATGGTGTCAATTTTAGGGTCAGACGCTGTAACAACAGCGCTGATACGGATGCGTTAGCAACATTGTTGCAGCGTGGTAGGCTCCGACACGATCCCGTCCGAGGCGTCACCGTGCCGACATTTCGCATCCTCCTTGCCGCCGCGATGCTTGTCCTTGCAGGCGCTGTTTTTGCAGAAATCCGCATCATTCCGCAGGACAGCGGCGTCAAGGTTCGCTTGCGTGGTATCTCCGCAGTGAGCACGAATGTGGCCTGGGCTAGCGGTCGCGAAGGCACTGTGCTGCGCACGATCGATGGCGGCAAGGTCTGGCAGGCGATCAAGGTGCCGGGTGCAGGAGAACTCGATTTCCGCGATGTCGAAGGCTTCGATGCCGACACCGCGGTTGTCCTGAGCATCGGGCCTGGCGAAGCATCGCGTGTGTATCGCACCGAGGACGCGGGAAAGACCTGGAAGCTCTCACTTCAGAACCAAGATCCGCGCGCGTTCTTCGATTGCATGGCGTTTGAGGGTACGAATGGCTGGATGCTTGGTGATCCGGTCGATGGCCGCTTTCAGATTTATGCGAGCAGTGATGCTGGTAAAAATTGGCGGCTTCAAGGCTCTGGCCCCGGTGCGGCGCAAGGCGAGGCTGCTTTCGCGGCGAGCGGAACGTGCATTGCAATAACAGGTAGCGGGCTGATTGCAGTCACTGGCGGCTCGATGGCTAGGGCTCACATTAAGGTGTCGGTCGACAAGGTGTGGAGCGCGACGAGCGCTGCCGGATTGCCGTCGGCAGAATCCAAAGGTTATTTTTCAGTTGCAGTGAGCGCATCGAACGTACTTCTTGTCGGTGGCGACTACAAAACAGAAACCGCGCCTGGGATTTTTGCGGTAGTCACGGAGGATGGCGCGCATTCCCTGAAACAAAGATTGATCGAAGGCGCCGAGTCGCGTGAAGACATTCAAATCAGGACGCCGGTCAAGCAACTGGTTATCAATAGCGCCGAACCAATTACATTGCGGGAGACGCCATCCCCACGTGGCTACCGTTCTGGCATAGCTTGCGCACAGCAGCCACTACCCTGTGTCGCGGTCGGCCCGAGTGGCGTCGATAGTTGGAGCGAGAATGCATGGCAGCCAGTCTCCGATGTCGGCTATGACGCTATCGACTTCGCTGGCAATGTCGGTTGGCTCAGTGGTGATGCGGGGCGCATTGCCCGAATCGAAATCAGCGAGTGATCGTAGCGTTCCTCACTACATTCTGGCGAAGGCCATAAACCGCCTATGGGACACGCCTGTGAATCCTGCGGCTAATGATTACGATTGATCGCGTATTGCGCCAAGCCGCGTAATGCGGCAACTGCATCGTTCTCTACCAGCCCGTCAAGCGCCTGCTCTGCGGCGCGCGCGTATTCCGCGGAACGCGCGCGACTGTACTCGAGCCCCCCGGTCGCATGGATTGCAGCAAGCGCTTCGGGCAGTGCGTCGCCATCGCCATGCTCGATGATGCTGCGCAGGCGCGCACGCGTTGCATCATCGGCATGCGCCATCGCATGGATCAACGGCAGCGTGGCCTTGCCTTCTGCGAGGTCATCGCCGAGGTGCTTGCCGAGGTCGGTTTCGTCAGCTGAATAATCGAGCACGTCGTCGGCGATCTGGAATGCGTAACCGAGGCGCAGACCGTATTCGTAAAACTGTAGCTGGGTGGACTTGTTCGCGCCCGCAAGCAGCGCGCCCAGTTGCGTCGCGGCCGCGAACAACACCGCGGTCTTGCGTTCGATCACACGCAGGTAGGCGGCTTCGGCGGTGTCTGGATTGCGGACGTGCAACAGTTGCAGCACTTCGCCTTCGGCGATGGCGTTGGTGGTATCGGCCAGCAACTGCATGACCTCCATGCGGTCGAGTTCCACCATCATCTGGAAGCTGCGCGAGTACAGGAAATCGCCGACCAGCACGCTGGCGGCATTGCCCCACAGGGCGTTCGCGGTCTTGCGACCGCGGCGCAGATCGGATTCGTCGACGACATCGTCATGCAGCAGCGTCGAGGTGTGGATGAACTCGACCACTGCCGCCAGCTGGTGCGCATCCGGGCCCGAATGCCCCAGCGCGCGAGCGGCCAGCAACAGCAGCATCGGCCGCAGGCGTTTGCCGCCGCCGGCGACGATATGTTCTGCCACTTGGTTGACCAGCACCACATCCGACGCCAGACGCCGGCGGATCAACGCATCCACTGCCGCCATGTCGTCGGCGGCCAGGGACTGGATGGCGGGCAGAGCGAGGGTGGGGTGAAGGTTGTTCATGCGTCATCGGGCGCAGAAGGAGGCGCGATTATACGGAGTCGATGCGTCGCATCCTGCTTCACGCCCGTGAGAACGGGCTTCGGAAAAGCCTGACACCAGGCCGCGGCGTCGCCGGGTGGCGCGACGGCCACGGGTATAATTCGATACGGGTACCCAGATCGGGTGGACTCTCAGGCAGGACGACGACAATGGCGCGTGGCATCAACAAAGTGATTCTGGTCGGCAATCTCGGCAACGATCCCGACACCAAATATACCCAGGGCGGTATGGCGATCACCACCATCAGCCTGGCCACCACCAGCGTGCGCAAGGACAAGGAGGGCAACCAGGTCGAGAAGGCCCAGTGGCACCGTGTCAAGTTCCTGGGCAAGCTCGGCGAGATCGCGGGCGAATACCTGCGCAAGGGCAGCCAGTGCTACGTCGAAGGTTCGATCAACTACGACAAGTACACCGACAAGGACGGTGTGGAGAAGTATTCCACCGAGATTGTCGCCGACGAGATGCAGATGCTGGGCGGACGCGGCGAAGGCCGTGGCGAATCCTCGGAACGCAGCGAACGGCCGACCCGTTCGGCCCCGCCGCAACGCCGCGAGAATGCACCGCAGACGCGGCAGGCGCCGGTGGACGATTTTGCCGATGACGACATCCCGTTCTGAGGATTTGCAACTGGGATTTTTTGCAGGCATTCACTGAATAACATTCATCTTGAGGAAGTGCTGATTCTGCTCGTCATCCCAGCGCAAGCTGGGATCCATTTTGATCTTCGCCCTTGAAACCAGAAGCAAAATCCAAATGGGTTCCAGCGTGCGCTGGAATAACGAAGTAGCTGGTCAGCCTCCCCTGAAAATGGAGAATTTTGTGCCGACATGGCTGGTCACCGGCGGCGCCGGGTTCATTGGTGGAAATTTCGTCCTCGACGCAGTGCGCGACGGCATCCGTGTCGTCAACCTCGATGTGCTGACATACGCAGGCAATCGCGACACGCTGTCGCCGCTGGACGGCAATCCCGATCACGTGTTCGTGCATGGCGACATCGGCGATCGGGCGCTGGTCGATCGGCTGCTGGCTGAGCACCGTCCCGATGCGATCGTCAATTTCGCTGCCGAGAGCCACGTCGATCGTTCCATCGACGGCCCGGCGGCCTTCGTGCAGACCAATGTCGTCGGCACATTGGCCCTGCTGGAATCGGCGCGCGATTACTGGCGCAGCCTGGAGGGCACGACGAAGGACATGTTCCGTTTCCTGCACGTCTCCACCGACGAGGTGTACGGCTCGCTCGGCGACACCGGCAAGTTCACCGAAGAAACGCCGTTCGCACCGAATTCGCCATATTCGGCATCGAAAGCCGCCTCCGACCACCTGGTGCGCGCGTTCCACCACACCTACGGCTTGCCGGTGCTGACCACCAATTGCTCGAACAACTACGGTCCGTACCAGTTCCCGGAAAAGTTGATCCCGTTGATCATCGCCAAGGCCCTCGCGGGCGAGGCATTGCCGATTTATGGCGATGGCAAGTACGTGCGCGACTGGCTGTATGTCGGCGATCACTGCACCGCGATTCGCGCGGTACTCCAGCGCGGCCGTGTCGGCGAGACCTACAACGTCGGTGGCGACGCAGAGAAGCAGAACCTTGAAGTCGTCCACACGATCTGCGCACTGCTAGATGCGCGGCGCCCGCGCGAAGACGGACAACCGCGCGCCAGCCAGATCACCTACGTCGCCGATCGCCCCGGCCATGACCGCCGCTACGCGATCGATGCCTCAAAGCTGCATTCGGAACTGGGCTGGCAGCCGGCGCATGATTTCGAGAAGGGCATTACCGACACAGTCGACTGGTATCTGGACAACCAGCCGTGGGTGCAGCGCGTGCTCGACGGCAGTTATCGCCTCCAACGCATTGGATCGGCGATGTAATGCGAATCCCTCGCAAGAACCCGCACATCCCTGTGCAGATTATCCAAGAAAAGCCATGACATCACGCAAGGGCATCATCCTCGCCGGCGGGTCCGGGACGCGGCTGTATCCGCTGACGCAATGCATCAGCAAGCAGCTGCTGCCGATCTACGACAAGCCGATGATCTATTACCCGCTCAGCGTGCTGATGCTGGCGGGCATTCGCGAAGTATTGATCATCAACACGCCGCATGAGCAGGCGTTGTTCAAGACCTTGCTGGGCGATGGTTCGCAGTGGGGCATGCGGATCGAATATGCGGTGCAGCCGAACCCGGATGGGCTGGCGCAGGCTTACTTGATTGGCCGCGATTTCGTCGATGGACAACCCAGTTGCCTGGTGCTGGGAGACAACATCTTCTACGGGCACGGTCTCACCGAAATCTTGAAGCGCGCGTCCGCGCGCGAGCAGGGTGCGACCGTGTTCGGTTATTGGGTCAAGGATCCGGAGCGTTATGGTGTCGCGGATTTCGATGCCAGCGGGAAGGTGATCGGATTGGAAGAAAAACCGCACAAGCCGCGCTCTCACTACGCCGTTACCGGCCTGTATTTCTACGATGGCCAAGCCAGTGAATACGCGGCGTCATTGCAACCTTCGCCACGCGGCGAGCTGGAGATCACCGACCTCAACCGTTGCTACCTGGATGACGGCGCGCTGCATCTGGAAAAGCTTGGCCGGGGCTTCGCATGGCTGGATACGGGCACACACGAATCGCTGGTCGAGGCCTCGACCTATATCGAGACCATCGAGAAACGGCAGGGCCTGCGCGTGTGTTGTCCGGAGGAGATTGCCTATTTCAACCGATGGATCGACGACGAGCAATTGCGCAGCCTTGCCAAGCCGTTGGCCAAGAACGGTTACGGCCAGTACCTGTATAGCCTGCTTGAACACGGACGGGTTGAGTGAAAATAATCGAAACCGATCTACCGGGTTGCCTGCTGATCGAACCGCAGGTGTTCGGCGATGACCGTGGCTTCTTCTACGAGTCGTTCAACCGCGACAAGCTCGCAGCGCATGGGCTGACGCCAGACTTCGTGCAGGGCAATGTGTCCAGTTCGGTGCGCGGCGTGTTGCGCGGTTTGCACTACCAGTGGCCAAAACCGCAAGGCAAATATGTGTCTGTGCTGGATGGTGAAGTCTGGGATGTGGCCGTCGATATCCGCCGCGGTTCGCCGACCTTCGGCAAATGGACCGCCGCCGTACTCAGCGGCGAAAACAAGCGACATTTCTGGATACCCGAAGGTTTCGCGCACGGGTTCGCGGTGCTCAGCGAACGCGCGACGTTCACCTATCTCTGCACCGAGACCTACGACCGCGATGCCGATGGCAGCATCCGCTGGAACGATGCGCGTTTTGCCATCGACTGGCCGGTCAGCGCACCGTTGCTGTCGGACAAGGACATGAAGGCGCCGTTCCTGGAAGAAATCGCCGAAGAGCGGCTTCCGGTCTACATACCGTGAGAGTTCTCCTGCTCGGTGCGAATGGGCAGGTGGGGACGGAGCTGCGCCGTAGTCTCGCACCACTGGGCGAATTGATCGTTGCGACGCGCAATGGACAATTGTCGGATGGCACAGCCTGCGAGGTTGCGGATTTCGATCAGCCTGACAGCTTGCACGGGCTGGTCGAACGCATTGCGCCCGATATCGTCGTCAACGCAGCTGCATACACGGCGGTCGATCGTGCGGAACAGGATGTCGATGCGGCGTTTCGCGCGAACGCGGAATCGCCGGCTGCGCTTGCGCAAGCCTGCGCCAAATACGATGCGTTGCTGGTGCATTATTCGACCGACTATGTGTTCGATGGCTGCGGAACACGGCCGTATCGCGAAGACGATGCGACATCGCCGCTGGGCGTCTACGGCGCGAGCAAGCTCGCTGGCGAAGACGCGATCCGCGGCAGCGGCGCGCGGTACATGATCTTCCGTACAGCATGGGTGTATGCCGCGCACGGCAAGAATTTTCTGTTGACGATGTTGCGACTGGCGAAGGAACGCGATGAGTTGCGAGTGGTGGGCGATCAGGTGGGTACGCCGACGTCGGCTGCGTTGATTGCCGATGTGACCGCCGAGATTCTGCAACAACCGTTTCTGGAATCTGGAACCTGGAACCTGACGGCGACCGGACAGACGAGTTGGCATGGGTTTGCGCAGGCTATCGTCGATGAGGCGGTCGAACGCGGTCTTATCGAAAGAGTACCCAAACTCACCTCGATCACGACTGCGGACTATCCAACGCCTGCGACACGTCCGGCTTACTCGGTGCTGGATACCTCGCAGTTGCAGCGAGATTTTGGGGTTGGGTTGCTGGACTGGAGAGAAGGGCTGCAGCGTACGGTCCAGAACTGATAGTCAGAGGCGGACGAATCCTTCCATCCCAGCCAATCCCCGTTCAAGCCCTTATTCCTTATTCCTTATTCCGGCGGCCTCGGATTGAACACGGCGTCCAGCATGAAGCTCTCCAGACGCATGTTTCTCAGTGGCAGCGCCATGCTGGCTGCGGGGCTCGCAATCCGACCCGCACTTGCGCAAGCGGCTGACGTAGACGCAGGCGTCTCCTCCGCGATCGACACCACCGCACGATCTGCCATCAAGGCAGGGGCCTGCCCCGGCATCGCGGTGCAGATTGCCTTCCGAGGGCGTACCTTGCTCTCAAAAAACCACGGCTTGGCCAATATCGAAACGGACAGCCTGCTCACCGACAACAGCATTTTTCGGATCGGCTCGCTCACCAAGCAGTTCACTTCCGCCTTGGTCGTCAAGTTGGCATCCGAGGGCAGGCTGGCCCTAGACGATGCCGTCTCGAAGCATCTTCCGTTCTTCGTGACGCACAAGCCATTCTCCTTGCGCGAACTTCTGAACCATACTGCGGGCCTGCACAGTGACGAACAGTCCACTTCCTGCATCGGCGCGCCTGCAGGACCCAAGTCGCAGATCGAACTGGCCCGCGAGATAAGTACGCAAGCAACACTGTTCGATTTCGAACCGGGAACGGCTTGGTTGTACAGCAACGCAAACTACATCGTTCTGGGTGCCGTGGTCGAAAAGGTTGCAGCGATGTCGCTTGCCGCCGCCGCAGCGACCATGATCTTCAAGCCGCTTGGCTTGACCAGAACTGCATTCGACAGGTCGGAAGATGTGGTGTCAGGAAGGGTGGATGGCTATTCACCGGTTGAGGGCAACATAGGCACGTTCACACGTGCCCCTTTCCTTGAAATTTCAGAAACGGGCGGTGCCGGCGCCATGCGCTCCACCGTTGCCGATCTCTGCCTGTGGCATCACGCGCTGTTTGCGAATCGGATTTTCGACGCGCGCTTTGTCGAGATGATGGTGACCCCCGGCCGTCTGCGCGATGGGCGGCTCAGCGGAAGCAATCGTTTCTCGTCAGACGATGCTTCCTATGGCGACGTGCAATACGGGATGGGACTTCTGGTTTCGCCTCCATCGCAAAAATATCGCAGTGTCCTGCATTACGGCTTTATCAACGGTTTCGCCGCATGCATGGAATCGTTTATTGACGTTGGCTTGACTACCGCCATTTTGTGCAACGGAGACATTGGACCCAACACGCCATTCAGGGTTTTGCGCCGGATCGTTTCAGAGCAGCTGCTCCCGGGCTTGGCGCGAAAAATCTAGCAATCCCTGCATGTTGAAACACTAACGGCAGCAATCTTGGCTGCGCCCAAGGCCGCGTGGAGTGCGTCTGAAGCTACTTCTACAAAGAAGGGTGGAAGTCTTTGGTGGTGATGTCGTGATGGTAAAACCTCTGGATGACTAGCTACGCTGTTGTGGAGCGCTTTCCGCCTTCGCGGGGATGACGTGTTGGCAAAGCCGCGCTACGCGCGGGTCAATCCGTCACTTGATCCCATGCATCCAGCGCCTTGTCAACGGCGTCAGCACGAAGTACACGATGCTCGACCCGATGCCGACCCACAACATCAACTGGAACAACTCCGCATATTTCGCGGCGGCCGCGGCGAAATCGATCGCGGTGCCTTCCGGAATATCGATCGACGCAATCTTGCCGAACTGCGCCGCAAGCACTTCCGAATACGCCGTGCCCAACCAGAACGCACCCATCATCAGGCCGACGACGCGCGCGACCGAGAGCTGCGTGACCGCGGACAGGCCGATCGGCGACAGGCACATCTCGCCGATTTCCAGGATGAAATACGCCAGCACCAGCCACCACACGCTGGCCATCGCGCCGCCACCTGCGAACTTCGCCGCGGCCAGCATTGGAATGAACGACAGCCCGGCAAACAACAAGCCGATCGCCATCTTCGCTGGCTTGCTCGGATTCAGCCCGCGTCGCTCCAGCCACGGCCACAACCACGAAAAGATCGGGGCCAGCACGACGATGAAGAACGCGCCGAGATAGGTCAGCGAGCCCGCCGTCTGCGGCACCAGCACGATGTCGTGGACGATGGCGATGACCAGGCCGGCGGCCATCAACACCACCAGCATTTTTGCGAGGCCAGCGCGGCCACGATCGCTGGCCATCAGCGCCGCGATCATCAACGGTGGACTCGCCACCAGCGAGAACACGGCCCAGGGCAGCGCGGGGTGATAGGTGCCGGACGACGACGCGCCGAACAGATCCTTGGTCAGCAACCGGTCGGTGAACGTGACCCAGGAACCGTAGGTCTGCTCGTATAGGGTGAAGAAAATCAGCACGCCGAAGATCAGCAGCACCAGCGCAAGCATCTGTTGACGCTGCACCTTGTCGCAATGTTTCCACAGGAACCAGATGAACCACACGGCCAGCGTGCCGGCGATGATGTGCATCGCGCCGTGCACGGTCCATGTGTGCTGGATCAACTGCCACACCACCAGTACACCGCCAATACTGCCGAGATATATCCACCATTCACGGGTGAGGCCCGCGACGCGCTCGCGCAGCTTGGCCGGATCGTTTGGTTCGGCATGGCCATGCAGGTATTTCTGGCCCCACAGGAACATCCCGAGGCCCGCGATCATGCCGATGCCGGCCGCACCAAAACCGTATTTCCAGCCGTAGGTTTCGCCGAGGAACGCGCAGATCAGCGAAGCGAACAACGCGCCAACGTTGATGCCGGCATAGAACAAGGTGAATCCGGAATCGCGACGCGGATCGTTATCGGCGTAGAGCCTGCCGACAATCGTCGAGATGTTTGGCTTGAGGAAGCCCACGCCCATGACGATCAGCGCCAGTGACAGATAGAACACCTGCAACGCGCCCGCATCTCGCACCGTTGCGCCGTTGACCAGGCGCGCCGCCTCGCCTTCGTAGGCCATGCCGAGATGGCCGAGCACCAGCAACACGCCGCCGAGCACCACCGCCTTGCGCATGCCGAGGTAACGGTCCGCGAGCAATCCGCCGATCACCGGCACCGCATACACCAGCCCACCGTACGCACCCAGCAAGTCGTAACCGGCATCGTCGCCAAACAGGTGGTACTTGAGGATGTACAGCAGCAGCAGCGCCTTCATGCCATAAAAGGAGAAGCGCTCCCACATCTCGGTGAAGAAGCAGACGAACAGGCCTTTGGGATGGCCGAGGAATTCGTCGTGTTCGGCTAAGGCGTTGGAGTTGACGGTTGTGGACACCCGGTATCCCAAATGAAGGCAGCGGCCGAGTATATGGCAGCGCGAAAAGACCGCATGATCGCGTGAACACCATGTAGGAGCGCCCCCGGGCGCGATGGGGCGGTTCCGGGGAAGCCACATCGCGCCCAGGCGCGCTCCTACAAGAAACCATCACTCGCACAGCCTGGTCACCCCGCGCTCGCGCGGATGACGGCTGGAACAAGGTTTCGTGTTCGTCGGCCGCCGCCGACTTTGCGCGCTTGCCGTCTCGTGCCACCATCGGGCCTGACCTGCCGCCCGGAACCGTCGATGAGCACACCCAAGCCCGTCCCGCAGCTGACCCTGCGCGCCGTCATCCTCGCCATCATCCTGGCGATGATCCTTGCAGCGGCCAACGCCTACCTCGGCCTGTTCGCCGGCCTCACCATTGCTACTGCGATCCCGGCTGCGGTGGTGTCGATGGGCGTGTTGCGGTTGCTGGGCGGCGGCACCATCCTCGAAAACAACATCGTGCA
The DNA here is from genome assembly GCA_026786005.1 of Lysobacter sp. Classification (GTDB taxonomy): domain Bacteria; phylum Pseudomonadota; class Gammaproteobacteria; order Xanthomonadales; family Xanthomonadaceae; genus JALYOU01. Next base: position 14,600 of record JAJAYW010000176.1, read on the forward strand.
GACCGGCGCATCCGCGGGTTCGTCGATCGCCGCCGGTGTGATCTTCACGCTCCCGGCGCTGGTCATCCTCGGTTACTGGGACGACTTCCGATACTCATGGGTGCTGGCGATTGCCGGCCTCGGCGGCCTGCTCGGCGTGCTGTTCTCGGTGCCGTTGCGGCGCACGATGATCGTCGAGAATCCGCTGCCGTTTCCGGAAGGCAAGGCCGCCGCCGAAGTGCTCAAGGCTGGCGACAATCCCGGTCCGGGGTTGAAGATCCTCGCGCTGTCCGGCGTCATCGGCGCGGTGGTCAAGCTGGCTGCGGCGAGCGGGCTGCGCATGATTCCGGACAGCTGGGCGCAGGCCGGTTTCTTCGGCAACGGCAAGGTGCTCGCCTATCTCGGCACCGGCCTGTCGCCTGCGCTGCTTGGCGTCGGTTACATCGTCGGCCTCAATGTCGGCATCGTGGTCCTTTCGGGCGCCGTGCTGTCATGGCATATCGCGATTCCGATCTACAACGCGTTCTTCCTCGGCAGCGATCCGGCGCTGGCCGCGCAGATCGCGGGCCAGGATGCCACGACGACCGCGTTCGCCATCTGGGGCACCAAGATTCGTTACCTCGGCGTCGGCACGATGTTGATCGGCGGCATCTGGACGCTGTTCTCGCTGCGCAAGTCGCTGGCCTCGGGCATCAAGAGCGGCCTGGCCGCTGCGCGCAAAGGAACCGGCCAGGTCATTGCCGAAACCGAGCGTGACCTGCCGATGAAATGGATGCTGGTCGCGCTGGTGCTGTTCGTCGTGCCGCTGGCCTTTCTGTACCAGGAGATCGTCGGGCAATGGAGCGTCAGCATCCCAATGACGATCATCATGATCGTCGCCGGTTTTCTGTTCGTGTCGGTGTCGGCATACCTGGCCGGCCTGGTCGGCTCGTCGAATAATCCGGTCTCCGGCATCACCATCGCGACCATCCTGTTCGCTTCCGTGGTGCTGGTGTTCCTGCTCGGTCGCGATTCGCCGATCGGCGCGGTCGCCGCGATCATGATTGGCGCCGTGGTGTGCTGCGCGGCGGCGGTCGGCGGCGACAACCTGCAGGATTTGAAAGCGGGTTACCTGGTCGGTGCGACGCCATGGAAGCAGCAGTTGATGCTCGGTATCGGCGCGTTCTCGTGTGCGCTGATCATGGCGCCGGTGCTGAATCTGCTCGCCTCGGCCTACGGCATCGGCGCGCCCACGCCCGAGCATCCGAACTCGCTGGCCGCACCCCAGGCCACGCTGATGGCGTCGGTGGCCAAGGGCATGTTCGGCGGCGAATTGCCTTGGACGATCATCGCGATCGGCGCCGGCATCGGTGCATTGATCATCGCGCTGGACGAATGGCTGAAATCGCGTGGCTCGAAGTTTCGTGTCCCCGTGCTCGCGGCCGCGATCGGCATTTACCTGCCGCTGGAACTGATGGTGCCGATCTTCCTCGGCGGCCTGCTGGCGCATCTGGTCGAACGCAAACACAGGATCGGCGACGACGACGAAGCGCGCGATCGTGTTCATCGCCCCGGCACGCTGTTCTCGGCCGGCCTGATCACCGGCGAGGCGTTGATGGGCATCGCCATCGCCATCCCGATCGTGGTCTCCGAGCGCGCCGATGTATTGGCGCTGCCGGAGGCCTGGCAGTTTGGGCAGTGGGTAGGGTTGGCGGCGCTGGCACTGGTCGGCTGGCTGCTGTATCGCAGCGGCGCGAAGGCTGACACGACCAAGGCTGATGTCGAACCCGGTCCGATCTGACATGCCGGCCGCTGCAGTTGAGTAGCCCGGGTAAGGCCGCAGGCCGCACCGGGGGATTTTCCGTTACGCCAGAAAGAGCCCCGGGTGCCCCGGATCAAGTCCGGGTTACACGGGCTACGAAATTACGAAGCTCTCCCATAGTTCCGCAAAAAAAAGCATTGGAGTCGTCATGAAAGTTCATCACGCCATTCTTCCACTCGCACTGTTGCTTGCCATGCCATCGCTGGCGATGGCCGAACGCGGCTTCGAGATCCGTGATCTCGCCAAACTCGAACGCGTGTCGTCGCCCGCGTTGTCCCCGGACGGACGCAAGGTGGTGTTCGCCGTACGCCAGGTCGATTTCGATGCCAACAAGGCCAGCAGCGGTTTGTGGATCGAGGATCTGATGGCACGCGATGCCGCGCCGCCGACGCGCTTGACGCCGGCAGGCTGGAACGTGAATTCGCCGTCGTTTTCCGAGGATGGCAAGTCCGTGTATTTCCTCAGCGCCAAGTCCGGCACGCAGCAGCTGTATTCGATTCCTGCCGCGGGCGGTGCGCCGAAACTACTGACCAACATCGCCGGCGATGTCGGCGGCTACAAGGTTTCGCCCGACGGCAAGCGTGTCGCGCTGGCCGCAGAGGCCTTCGCAGACTGCAAATCAGACTTCGCCTGCAACAAGAAAAAACTCGATGCCACCAGCGCGAGAAAAAGCAGCGGTGTCGTCTTCGACCGCATGTTCATCCGCCACTGGGATGCGTTCAACGACGGCCGCCTGAATCGTGTGTTCGTGGCGGACCTGCCCAGCGGCAAGGCCAAGGCGCTCACCGCCGCGACGCTGATTGGCGGCGACCTGTTGGCCGATGTGCCGTCGAGGCCGTTCGGCGATACCAGCGAGTTCGCGTGGTCGCCCGATGGCAGCAGCGTGGTGGTGGGCGCGCGCAAGGCCGATCGCGCCGAGCCGTGGTCGACCAATTTCGATCTGTACCAGGTCAGTGCCGACGGCAGTGGCGCTGCGAAGAATTTGACCGCATCCAATCCGGCTTGGGACACCGGTCCGGTCTTCAGCGCGGATGGCAAGACGCTGTATTACCGGGCCATGAAGCGGCCGGGCTTCGAGGCGGATCGTCTGGCATTGATGGCGATGGACCTGGCCAGCGGCACGACGCGCGAGATCGCGCCAAAGTGGGATCGCTCCGCCGACGGCATCACTTTGTCCGATGACGGCAAGACCATCTACACCACTGCGGGGGACATGGGCGAGCATCCGTTATTCGCAGTGGACATCGACAGCGGTGGCATCACCGAGATCGTCGGCGACGGCTCGGTCTCCGCGTTCGAGATTGCTGGCCCGACACTCGCCTTTACCCGCAACACCATGGCCAGCGGCGATGAACTGTTCGTCGGGGGCATCCACGGCGCGCCGGTGCGCAAGATCTCGCAGAACAATGTGACAGCGCTAAAGGACGTGGCCTTCGGCGAGTACGAGCAGTTCAACTTCAAGGGCTGGAACGGCGACACCGTGCATGGTTACGTCGTCAAGCCGTGGAATTATGTCGAAGGCGAAAAGTATCCCGTCGCGTTCCTGATCCACGGCGGACCGCAGAGCAGCTTCGGCAATGGCTGGAGTTATCGCTGGAATCCACAGACGTATGCGGGGCAGGGCTACGCGGTGGTGATGATCGACTTTCACGGTTCCACCGGTTATGGCCAGGACTTCACCGATGCGATCTCGCAGCATTGGGGTGATCGTCCGCTGGAGGATCTGCAAAAAGGTTGGGCCGCGGCGCAGAAGCAATACGCCTTCCTCGATGGCGACAAGGCCTGCGCGCTGGGCGCGAGCTATGGCGGTTACATGGTCAACTGGATTGCGGGCAACTGGTTCGACAGGAATGGGCAGTCGCCGTTCAAGTGCCTGGTCAACCACGACGGCGTCTTCGACCAGCGCATGATGGCGTACAGCACCGAGGAGCTGTGGTTCACAGAATGGGAGAACGGCGGCACACCGTATGACGTGCCGAAGAACTACGAAGAGTTCAATCCGGTCAACCACGTCAAGAACTGGCGCGTGCCGATGCTGGTGGTGCATGGCCAGCAGGATTTCCGCATTCCGGTCGAGCAGGGAATTGCTGCATTTACTGCCTTGCAACGCCGCGGCATCGAATCGAAATTCCTGTATTTTCCGGACGAGAATCACTGGGTGCTGAAGCCGCAGAACAGCGTGTTGTGGCATGACACGGTGAATGGGTGGTTGAAGCAGCATATCGGGCAGTGATGCATCGTCAAAGCCAGAAACTCTGCAGCCGTCATCTCCGCGAAGACGGGGATCCAGCGACTTGGCCTGATCTTGCGATTATTTTCCGCAGTTTCCGGAATCGGTACCGCACCCGAATTTCAGAACCAGGTTACCGGATTCCCGCCTTCGCGGGACTGACCACAAACAGGTCGCAAGATGACTGCTCCCGTTAGCACTGCCCTCATCACCAACGACATCGTCCTCTTTGGCCTGATCGCCGCGACCCTCGGCGCAATCTTCTGGACGGCGACCGGACCAACGAAATTCCTGAAGAAGTTCTACGCCATCGTGCCGGCGTTGCTGCTGTGCTACTTCATTCCGGGCATCTACAACACCATCGGCTTGATCGATGGCGCCAACAGCAAGCTCTACAACCCGATCGCGAGCCGCGTGCTGCTGCCGGCCGCGCTGGTGTTGCTCACGATGACCATCGACCTGAAAGGTGTGCTCAGACTCGGGCCGAAACTTCTGCTCATGTACGCCGCAGCATCGATCACCGTGATGATCGGCGCGATCGTGGCGTTCCAGGTGATGGGCGTGCTGCATCCGCCGACCGTCGCGGGGGATACCTGGGGCGGCATGGCGGCGCTCGCGGGCAGCTGGATCGGCGGCGGCGCCAACATGGTTGCGATGAAGGAAATCTTCAACGTCGATGAAACCACATTCGGCCAATTCGTCGTGGTCGATGTCGGCGTCGGTTATGTATGGATGGCGATCCTGATTTTCCTCGCGGGGCGCGCGCAGGCGATTGATGCGCGCAATGGCGTCGACACGCGCGCCATCGAGGAATTGAAGCAGCGGCTGGATGATTACCAGGCCGAGCATTCGCGCATTGCCAGCTTGTCCGATCTGATGATGATTGTCGGTGTCGCGTTTGGCGCAGTGGGACTGTGTCATGCGATCGCGACGCCCGCTGCTGCCTGGTTCAAGGCGAATGTCTCGTGGGCGCAGCAGGTGAGTCTGCACGAGCCGTTCGTCTGGGTGGTGGTGTTGTCGACGCTGATCGGACTGGCCTTGAGCTTCACCCGCGTGCGCACGCTCGACGGCGCCGGTGCGTCGAAGATCGGCACGTTGCTGCTGTATTTCCTGATCGCCAGCATCGGCATGCAGATGGATATCCTGGCCCTGGCCGACAAGCCGTGGCTGTTCGCGCTCGGCATCATCTGGATCAGCGTACACATCCTCTTGTTGTGGTTGTTCGGCAAGTTGCTGCGCGTGCCGTTCTTCTATTTCGCGATGGGCTCGCAGAGCAACATCGGCGGCCCGGCATCGGCGCCGGTGGTCGCATCGGTGTTCCATCCCTCGCTGGCACCGGTCGGTGCATTGCTTGGCGCGCTCGGCTATGCGACCGGTACCGTGCTCGCATACCTTGTAGGCGTGATGTTGCGCGGCATGGCGGGCGACTGAAATGCTCTGGTCGCATGCATTCGTAGGAGCGGGGCCCGGGGCGGGGGGGGGGGTGGGGGGGGGCCCCCCGCCCCCCCCGGGGGGGCGGCCCACACACCCCAC
>JAJAYW010000177.1 GCA_026786005.1 Lysobacter sp.
GGGGGGGGCGCGCGGTCGATTTGTGGTTTGCGGGGCTCGGGGGCGGCGGGGGGGGGGCGCGGTGGGCGGTGGTGGCGGGCGCCGCCCCGCTCCTGCATTTGAGTTCAGAGCAAACCCTTTGCTTTCAGCGCCGCGACCAGTTCGGCCGCGTCCTTGACCATCACGCCCTTGCCGCGTTTCGGCGGCGCGGCGTAGTGCGTGGTCTTGAGCGTGTCGCCGGAATCCACGCCGAGGTCGGCGAAGGCGATCGTTTCCAGCGGCTTGCTCTTGGCCTTCATGATGTCCGGCAGCTTGATGAAGCGCGGTTCGTTGAGGCGCAGGTCGGTGGTGATGACGGCGGGCAAATCGACTTCCAGCGTTTCGAGACCGGCATCGACCTCTCGCGTGACCGTGGCCTTGCGGCCGGCCCCGCTCTCAACGGATATGTCGAGTTTCGACGCAAACGTCGCCTGCGGACGGCCCCACAGCGTCGCCAGCATCTGCCCGGTCTGGTTGGCGTCGTCGTCGATCGCTTGCTTGCCGAGCAGCACGATGTCGGGCTGTTCCTTCTCGATCAGTTTCAGCAGCGTGCGCGCGGCGGTCAGCGGCTGCATCGGCTGATCCGTCACCACATGGATGGCGCGGTTGGCGCCCATCGCCAGGCCGTTGCGCAGGTGCGCCTGGGCATCGGCCGGGGCGATCGTGGCGACGATGACTTCAGTGGCGATGCCCTTGTCGCGCAACCGCAGGGCTTCTTCCAGCGCGATCTCGTCGAACGGATTGGCCGACAGCTTGACGCCGTCGGTGACCACGCCGGAACCATCCGGCTTGACCTGGATGCGGACGTTGTAGTCCACCACGCGCTTGTAGCCGACGAGAATCTTCATCGTGCTGGAATCCTTGTGAGGCAGGCGCGCCGCGAAAACGGCAGCCGGAATGCGGAAACCCCGATTTTACCGGCTCCCAGCGCCATCGCGCACGCTGTCTGCAACCGGGGCGGTCGTCGAAGGCGCGGGACCCGGCTGATAAGCTGATCTTCTCCCTCAGATTCGGGCCGCACCATGCTTCATCCGGTGATTCTCAGTGGCGGCAGTGGGTCGCGGTTGTGGCCGTTGTCGCGGCAGAACCTGCCCAAGCAGTTCCTGGCGCTGATCGGCGACCACTCGCTGTTCCAGGAGACGGTGTTGCGCGCCAATGCGCTCAGCGCCGCACAGCCGCCGGTCACCGTCTGCAGCGAAGACCATCGGTTCATGGTCGGCGAGCAGTTGCAGGCGATCGCTGTCGCCAGTGGCGGCATCCTGCTGGAACCGGTCGCGCGCAATACGGCGCCGGCCATTGCGCTGGCGGCATTGCATCTGGCCGGCACGGATGCGGACGCGACGATGCTGGTGCTGCCGGCCGACCATCTGATCGAGGACGTCGCCTCGTTCCGCACTGCCGTCGATGCCGCCGCATCGCTGGCCGAACAGGGCTGGCTGGTCACCTTCGGCATCCAGCCCGACTACGCCGAAGTGGGGTACGGCTACATTGCCCGCGGCGCAGCGCTGTCGGAGTCCGGCTATCGGGTGTCGCGTTTCGTCGAGAAACCCGATCTGGCGACGGCGCAAGGCTATGTCGACGACGGCAGCTACGCCTGGAACTCGGGCATGTTCCTGTTCAAGGCGCAACGCTATCTCGACGAATTGCAACGCCACGCGCCCGCCATTTTCAGCGCCGCCAATGCCGCGTTTGCGTCGGCGCAATCGGACCTGGATTTCATTCGCGTCGACAAGGAGGCCTTCGCCGCAAGCCCCAACGATTCGATCGACTACGCGGTCATGGAGCACACCGATCGCGCCGCGATGGTGCCGGTCAGCTGCGGCTGGAGCGATATCGGATCGTGGTCGTCGCTGTGGTCGGTCGCCGAACGCGACGCCGACGGCAATCGCCACGAGGGCGATGTCATTTCCATCGATACGCGAAACAGCCTGGTGCGCGCATCGGAGCGGCGGATGATCGCGACGATCGGGGTCGAGGACCTGATCATCGTCGACACGCCCGACGCCACGCTGGTCGCGCGCAAGGATCGCGTGCAGGACGTCAAGCTGATCGTCGACCGGCTCAAGGCTGCCGGGCGGCAGGAGCACCTGTTCCATCGCAAGGTCTACCGGCCCTGGGGCAACTACGATGCGATCGACGCGGGCGATCGTTTCCAGGTCAAACGCATCGTGGTTAAACCCGGCGGCGTGCTCAGCCTGCAAAAGCACCAGCAGCGCGCCGAGCACTGGATCGTGGTGTCAGGCGTTGCCGAGGTAACGTGCGATGACAAGGTGTTTGACCTGCACGAGAACCAGAGCACCTATATCCCGCTGGGCAGCGTGCATCGCCTGCGCAATCGCGGCGCCGAACCGCTCGAGTTGATCGAGGTGCAGTCGGGGCGGTACCTGGGGGAGGACGATATCGTCCGGTTGGAGGATGTCTACGGCCGGAGTTGACTGACAGGCCGGCAGTTTTTTTGTAGAGCGGAGCTTTGTGCGCGGGGGGTGGGTGAAAGTCAAAAAACAGCGGAGCAAGCGCCGCGCTTCAGGGGGTGGGCGGTGTGTTTTACACAAATGGCGCTGGCGGCGCTTGTTTTA
>JAJAYW010000178.1 GCA_026786005.1 Lysobacter sp.
CGGCGCACGCCCCCCCATCCCCAACTCGCCTAATTCGTTTCGCGCGCCGGTGGGGCGGCGGCTGTGGGCGGCTGCCAAACCCCGGGCACAACGCTCCGCTCTACAAAGTGCGGTTGGATTCGTTGGGAGAAATCACACGCCCTGCGATTGCGCTTTTTAAACAGGCCGCAGCGTCGTCAACAATGCACGCGCCGCATTGAACCGCGCGGCCGCATCCGGCAATTCCAGCTTGATGCGCATCTTGTCCGGACCATCCATCTGGTAGGTCTTAGGCTGGCCCTGGATCATGCGGATGACCGACATCGGATCGATATCGGGTTTGGCGTTGAACTGGAGGCGACCGCCGTTCGCGCCGAGGTCGATCTTGCGGATTCCAAGTGCGGTGGCCTGCAGCTTCAACTCGGCGATCGCAAACAGGTGCCTGGCCGGATCCGGTAACAGACCGAATCGGTCGATCATCTCGACCTGCAACTCGCGCAGCGCGTCGCTATCGCGCGCGGAACTGATGCGCTTGTACAGCGTCAGGCGCGCATGCACGTCGGGCAGGTACGCGTCCGGAATCAACGAAGGGATGTGCAACTCGATGTCCGCGCCGTGCGCATGCGTGGCGTCCAGGTCCGGCAACTCGCCGCGCTTGATACTGCGCACGGCGCGTTCCAGCAATTCGGTGTACAGGCTGAAGCCGACCTCGGCCATCTGCCCGCTCTGGTCCTCGCCGAGCAGTTCGCCGGCGCCTCGGATTTCGAGGTCGTGCGTCGCCAGCGTGAAGCCGGCGCCGAGTTCATCCATCGCCGCGATCGCATCAAGCCGCTTGCGCGCATCGGCGGTGATCGAACGCTGGTCCGGAACCAGCAGGTACGCGTAGGCGCGGTGATGCGAGCGGCCGACACGTCCGCGCAGCTGGTGCAATTGCGCCAGACCGAACTTGTCGGCGCGATTCATGATGATGGTGTTGGCGTTGGGGATGTCGATGCCCGATTCGATGATCGTCGTGCACAACAGCACGTTGAAACGCTGCTTGTGGAAGTCCAGCATCACCCGCTCGAGTTCGCGTTCGGGCATCTGCCCGTGGGCGATGCCGATCCGTGCTTCGGGCACCAGCGCCTCGAGTTCGCGCTGCATACGGCCGATGCTCTCGACGTCGTTGTGCAGGAAATACACTTGGCCGCCGCGCGACAATTCGCGCTGGAAGGCTTCGCGCAACATGGGGTCGTCCCAGGGCGTGACGAAGGTCTGCACGGCAAGACGATGCGCTGGCGGCGTGGCGATGATCGCGAGATCGCGCAGCCCGGCCATCGCCATGTTTAACGTGCGCGGAATTGGGGTTGCGGTCAGCGTCAACAGATGCACGTTGGCGCGCATCGCCTTCAGCGCTTCCTTCTGGCGCACGCCGAAGCGTTGTTCCTCGTCGACGATGACCAGGCCCAGGTCCTTGAATTTCACGTCCGGCTGCAGCAGACGGTGCGTGCCGACGACGACATCGATCTGGCCATCCGCGACCTTCTCCAGTTCGGTCACGATCTCCTTCTTGGACTTGAAGCGCGACAGCACTTCGACGCGGATCGGCCAGTCGGCGAAACGGTCGCGCATCGTACGGTAATGCTGTTCGGCCAACAGCGTCGTCGGCACCAGCACGGCGACCTGCTTGCCCGCGACCGCAGCGACGAAGGCCGCACGCACCGCGACTTCGGTCTTGCCGAAACCGACATCGCCGCAGACCACGCGATCCATTGGCTGGCTGCTGCCGAGATCGCGGATGACCGCTTCGATGGCGCTGTGCTGGTCGGGTGTTTCCTCGAATGGGAACGTGGCCGCGAATGGTTCGTACATCGCGCGATCGACATCCAGCGCAAGTCCCGCGCGTGCCTGCCGCTTGGCCTGGATTTCGAGCAGCTCCGCGGCGACATCGCGGACTTTTTCGGCGGCCTTGCGCTTGGCCTTGGCCCAGGCTTCGCCGCCCAGCGAATGCAGCGGTGCGGTTTCCGGCGACGCGCCGGAATAGCGGTTGATCAGGTGCAACTGCGCGACCGGCACGTACAGGCGATCGCCCTTGGCGTATTCGATGTCGAGGTATTCGCCGGCCATGCCGCCGGCTTGCAGCGTCACCAGTCCGCGATAGCGGCCGACGCCGTGATCCTCGTGCACGATCGGCGAGCCTTCGGACAATTGGCCGAGCTCGCGGATGATCGCATCGGATTCGCGGCCCGCGCGCTTGCGGCGGCGCGGTTGCGCGGCGCGCTCGGGGAATAGCTGGCGTTCTGTGAGGATCGCGATTTGTGGCTGATCGAGGGCGAAGCCGTTGTCGAGTGGGGCGACGGTGATGCAGAAACGTGACGATTGGTCTTGCTGTTGCTGTTGTTGATCTTGCTCGTCATGACCAGCTTCGCTGTTAAAAACCCCGCGAAGGCGGGAACCCATTGCCTTTGCTTTTGCATCACCATCAAGGGCGAAAGTCGCTGGACCCCCGCCTGCGCGGGAGTGACGAATGAATGTCTGCAGATCCGGTAGCACATCCGGCGATAACTCAGCCGCATGCAGAATTTCCAGCAACGCCTCGCGTCGCCCCGCCGTATCCGCCGCGATCAACACACGCCCCGGGTAATTCGCCAGAAACGATTTCAATGCCCCGGCCGGAACGACATCCTTGGCGGCCACCGGCACATCAGGTGCCGGCTGATCGCCAAGCGATTGCGATTCTTTTCGGCGCGGATGCGCTTCCCCGCAGACCTCGATCCGCTGCCCAAGATTGAGCCGCTCGCGCAACGCGTCCGGCGACAGGTACAGCTCGTCGGGCGGCAACAGCGGACGCTCGATGTCATGGCGGCGTTGTTCGTAGCGTTCCGCCGTTTGCGCCCAGAAGTGATCGGCAGCCTCCGATGCGCCTTCGACCATCACCGGCAGCGCGGTGTCACCGAGGTAATCGAGCAAGGTGGCGGTGCTGTCGAAGAACAGTGGCAGGTAATACTCGATGCCCGCAGGCGCGAGGCCGGCTTTCAAATCCTGGAATAACGCGCTGCGACGCGTGTCGATGTCGAAGCGGTCGCGCAAGGTCGCCATCGCGCGTTTCAGTGCGTCCTCGTCCAGCGGCACTTCGCGTCCCGGCAGCAACTGCACTGCATCGATCTTGTCGAGCGAGCGCTGCGATTCCGGATCGAAGGCGCGGATCGTGTCGATGACCTCATCGAACAGTTCGATGCGATACGGCGTATCCGCACCCATCGGGTAGACATCGAGCAAGCCGCCGCGCACGGCGAAATCACCGGGGTCGAGCACCTGCGGCACATTGCGGTAACCGGCCGCTTCAAGGCGGCGTTTTTCGACATCGAGATCGAGCGTCTGCCCGACGCGCACGTCGAACGTATTGCCGATCACGTAACGCAGCGGCGGCAATCGCTGCAGCAACGACGACACCGGCACCACCACGATCCCGCGTTTGAGTACGGGCAGGCGATGTAATGCGGCCAGCCTTTGCGAGACGATGTCCGGATGCGGACTGAACCGGTCATAGGGCAGGGTTTCCCAGTCTGGAAACGGAACGACCGGCAGCGTGGCGTCATCGCCGATCAGCGTGCGCAGGTCGGATTCGAGCTGATGCGCGGCGTGGTTGTCGCGCGCTACCACCAGCAATGGGCCGGCATGTACTTTGGCGGCACGCGCGATCGACCACGCGAGCGCAGTCGCCGACGCGGGTGCGCGCCACCAGGTGCGCTGGTGGCCGGATTTTGGCAAGGGCGGGGTGGGAAATTCGGAAGGGTTCAACGGCGTGTTGGTCATCTGCATGCAAAACGACGACAGCGCCGGATGCAGTTGCATCCAGCGCAAAGGGTGCACATTTTAGCCTGTGGTGGTAGTCAGCCCGTCACGCGGCGTGGGCCTCGTCCCACCGCTTTCAATGTACCGACGTGCAGGCCGAGGCCCACCCTACTCGGCAGTGACCGGATCGATTACCGCCGCGACTTCGGACACGCGGTTGGCGGGGAATCCGCCCTGCCGGGCGTGTTCGCGCACCAGTTCCGCGTTCGGGGCGATGTAGATGCAATACACCTTGTCGCCGGTGACGTAGCTCTGCTGCCACTGGGTCTGCGGACCGAGGTCGTCGAACACGCTGCAGGACTTCTGCGAGATCGCCTTGAGCTCCTGTGGTGACAGGTTGCCTGCGCCGGGGATGTCGCGTTCGATCACATATCTGGGCATGGAAGTTCTCCTTAAGGCGCTTGCGGCCGCGTTCTCAGCACAGGGTTGAACGGGATCCAGTCTCTGGATAAGCCATGGCACAGAGGGCCCTTTTTTTGCAATCTAATCCAGCGCAACGCGAAGAGGTTCAAGGAGCGGACAGCTTGTAGGGTGGGTCTCGACCCACCATGGGGATAAACCGAACTATCGTGCAAGGTGAGCGGAAGAGCGGCGGGTCGAGACCCGCCTTACGGCTTCAATTCCAGCACCACGCGCGTCAATCCCGGCGCATCCTCGGCGCGTTCGCGCCGGAAGCCCAGCGATTCTGCCAGCGCCAGCATGGCGTGGTTGTGTTCCAGCACGTCGCCGTACAGGCGCTGGAGTTTCTTGCCCTTGGCCCAGCGCACCAGTCGCCGCATCAAGTGATGGCCGAGCCCCATGCCTGCGATGTAGTGGCTGACCAGGATGGCGAACTCCGCATCGCGCGTGCCTGCGTTGATCGAAGCACGTGCGACCGCGCCGACCAGCGCCTCGCCCGGCGGCAACGGCTCGGCGGCGACCAATGCGAATTCCAGTTTGGGATCGGGTCGCGTCAGGCGCGCGGCCATCTCGGGCGACAATTCCTTCATCGCATACAGGAAGCGTTGGCGGATTTCTTCCGGCTGCAACAATACGAATCCGGCGCGCAATGGCTCGGCATCCTCGATACGGATCGGACGAATCAGCAACTCGCGTCCATTCCGCAGATGCAAGGTCTCGTGCCAGGGAGGAAGGCGGTTGCGTGCAGGCATGGGCCGATGCTGGCACGGCTGGAGTGAAGTTATGCTCTAGGTCGAGGCAAGCTGGCATCCGCAGATTGGTCGAACTCCGATCCGGCGCGGAGTGCTGTTTGTAGGAGCGCACCTGGGCGGGGGGGGGGGGGGGCAGCGGGGGGGGGCATCGCCCCCCCC
>JAJAYW010000179.1 GCA_026786005.1 Lysobacter sp.
GTCATTCCCGCGCAGGCGGGAAATCCATTCCGATGACGTTCCGCAGAGAAATCCTTGGGAACCGACAATGTATGAGCATGGATTCCCGCCTGCGCGGGAATGACGGGCAGAAGTCAACGTCAGTTCCCTACTCCCCAGTTCCGATCCCCGCCTGATGCCCTTCATCACCGCCACCCGCTCCCTCGGCCGCGCCGGCCTGTTCTCGCTGTCGGTGCTGCGCGCGTCCAAACCCACCGCCGACTTCTGGCGTGAACTGGTGCGCGAGATCTACAAGATCGGCGCGCGCAGCCTGCCGATCATCGTGGTTGGCGGCGCCTTCGTAGGCCTGTCGGTGACGCTGCTCGGCTATCGCGCGCTCGACACCTACGGCGCCGCCAACCAGATCAGCGCGCTGGTTGGTCTCGGCCTGTACCGCGAACTGGCGCCGGTGCTGACCGCGTTGCTGTTCATCGGCCGCGCCGGTTCGTCGATCGCCGCCGAGCTCGGCCTGATGCGCGCCACCGACCAGATCACCGCGCTCGGCCTGATGGCGATCGATCCAGTGGCCAAGGTAGTCGCGCCGCGGTTCTGGGCCGCGGTGATTTGCGTGCCGCTTCTCACCGGCTTCTTCTGCAGTCTGGCCATCAGCGCGAGTTATTTCGAAGCCGTGCACGTGATCGGCATCGACGCCGGCACGTTCTGGCAGGTGCTGAAAGACGCCGTCGATTTCCAGAAGGATTTCGTCTTCGCCTTCGTCAAGGCCGCGGTGTTCGGCGGCACCGCGGCGCTGGTCGCGTCGTATGTCGGCTACCACGCCGAGCCGACCATCGAAGGCACCTCCATCGCCACCACGCGCGCGGTGGTCAACGCCTCGCTGCTGGTGCTGATGTTCAATTTCGTCTTGTCCGCCTTGTTGTTCAGGAGTTAACCCATGGCCATCCGTGGTCCACGTCTAGAATTCGCGGTCGGTGCGTTCCTGCTACTGGCATTGGCGTCGATGCTGGTGCTGGCGATTGCCTCGACCAATGGCAAGTTTGGTTTCGGCGGCGGCAATTCCTATCCGCTGAAGGCGCGCTTCAGCACCATCGGCCAGTTGCGGCCGTCGGCGCCGATCAAGATCGGCGGCGTGGTGGTCGGGAGTGTGGCGGAGATTCAGCTGGACCCGGTTAAATACGACTCCATCGTCACCCTGGCCATCGACAATCGCTACAAGGACATGCCGGCCGACACCGCAGCGGGCATCTTCACTGCAGGCTTGCTCGGCGAAAGCTACATCGGCCTGCAACCCGGTGGAGATATTGAAACGCTCAAGCCCGGCGACGAGATCGCCCTCACCCAATCCGCGGTCGACCTGATGCAGCTGGTCGGCAAGTACATGTTCAGTGGTGGGCCAAAGCCTGCCGAAGGTGGTGACGCTGCTCCCGCTGCCGGCGATGCCACATCTGATCCAGCTGCAACCGACACAAATGCACCCGACACAATCCCTTCGTCTCCCACGGAAGACAGTCCATGAAACGTAATGTCCTCTCCCTTGTCATCGCTGCCACGGTGCTGATCGCGACGCCGATGCTGGTGTCCGCGCAAGCCGCGAAGAAAACATCGGCCAGCGCCGCGATCACCCAGGGCACCCCCAGCCAGTTGGTCCTTGCCAACAGCACCCGCGTGCTGGCGACACTGGAACGCCGCCGCGCCGAGTTCACCAAGAACCGCGGTGCGCTGCGTCAGTTCGTCACCGCCGAATTCAGCCAGATGTTCGACCGCGACTACGCCGGCCGCCTGGTGCTGGGCCGTCACGGCCGCGGCGCGTCGGACGCCGACGTCAAGCTGTTCGCCGATGCGCTGGCCGATAATTTAATGCAGCGTTACGGCTCGTCGCTGCTCGACTTCAATACCGAGTTGAAGGTGCGGATGAAGTCGGAAACCGCATTGCCCGGCGGCCGCGGCGTGCGCGTGTCCAGCGAATTCCTGCGCAGTGGCGGCGAACCGATCCCGGTCGATTACCTGATGCGCAAGGTCGGTTCGCAGTGGAAGGTGTTCGACGTGATGGTCGAAGGCGTATCGTTCGTGCAGACCTTCCGCAGCCAGTTCGATTCCGCGTTGTCGCGCCAATCGATCCGCCAGGTTGCCACCGACCTCAAGGCCGGCAAGGTGCAGGCTGATGCCATCAATTGAGGCACGCTCTGCTGGTGCCGCGGTGCGCCGCGACGGCGACGCGCTGCTGTTCAGCGGCGCACTCGATCGTCCCGCGGTCGCGGCGTTGTGGTCGCAGGCGCTGCCTCTCGTGGGCGGCGTCGTGCGTCTTGATCTGACCGTAGTCGATCATCTCGACAGTGCCGGGCTTGCGATGCTGGCCGAACTGGCGGCCCGCGCGGGCGGCTTGATCGCGGTGGTGGGCGATCCGTCGAATCTTGCGGAACTGCGGGCCGCGTACCGGCTTGCAGCCGATCTGGCTTTCGCGGCGTAAGCGTCGAAGGAGCCCTGAGCTGTTTCCACTTCGTGCGCGGGTCGCTTTTTGTAGAGCGGAGCTTGCTCCGCCGCTCTTGCCTTGAAATCAAAAGCAGCGGAGCAAGCTCCGCTCTGCAGGCACCACGACCTGTTTCCACCTTTCCTGAACCCGGCGAACACTGGGCAGGAAACGCTCCGGTAAACTGACGACATGCGCAGCCCACTCCTTCTTACCCTTCTTCTGTCGCTCGCATGCGACGGCAACGCGTGGGCGCAGTCGTCGCCTGCCACGCAACAGGATGCGGAGGCCACGCAGGCTGAGGCCGATGCAGAAGCGTTGTACGGCGAGCCGTCGACCGAAGCAGCTGTCGATGCTGCAGCGGATCCGCAAACGCTGCCGACGGAGCAGGCGCCGCCAAGCGCCGAGCAACAAAGTTCCGAACAGCTCATCCCCGAGGACACGCGCACCCCGGCCGAGGAAGATTTCAACGCGCTGTACGGCGTGCAGGAATACGACCCGCTCGCCGATCCCACGTTGCCGGCGCCCTTCCTGGAACCGTCTTCGTACGATCCGTGGGAAAAACTCAATCGCCGCGTGCACCGCTTCAACAACGCGGTCGATCGCGTCATCGCCAAACCGCTGGCTACGTTCTACATCAAGGTGACGCCGCGTCCGGTCCGGCTGGGCGTCGGTAATTTCTTCAGCAACCTCGGCCAGCCGGTCAGCTCGCTCAATGCGTTGCTGCAGGGCAAGCCGAAGCAGGCCGGGCAGTCGTTCGCACGGTTTGCGGTGAATGTGACCTTGGGTGTCGGCGGCTTTTTCGATCCTGCGACGAAATTCAGGCTGCCCAACAAGAGCGAGGACTTCGGCCAGACGCTCGGTGTCTGGGGCTGGCAGAAATCGCGTTACGTCGAGTTGCCGTTGTTCGGGCCGCGGACCGTGCGCGACGTGTTCGGCTTGGTCGGGGATGGCCAGCTCTCGCCGATCCGCACCATCGACGAGGACAAGGTCCGCATCTTCGTGCAGGGCCTGCAACTGGTCGATGTACGCACGCAACTGATGTCGGTGGATGCGATGCGCGAAGGCGCGACCGATGAATACGCGCTGTTCCGCGACGCGTGGATGCAACGCCGCAGCTACCAGATCGTCGGCGATCGCAGGATCAAGGGCGAGGACGACGGCTTGCCGGATTACCTGCGCGAGGAAGAAGACAACCCGACGGTGCCGGCGGATGCGATGCCGATTATTCCGGGGAGCCCGGGGGGCTGACGGGATAGTGGAGTTGTAGTCGGTAATCGTCTTCGCCGGGATGAAACATCTCGGCTGGCTACTGCTTTAATCGCGTCATCCGCCACTCTTCATGATTGTTCGCTGTCGTCGTCGCGGGCTTCGCCAGGCTCATCCTGCATTTCATCACCTAACTCGACATCGCCGCTTAGCAGCAGTCGTGCCTCCGCCGCTGGCAAACCCTCGACAGCACGCAACTTGCCACTCAGCACGCGCGTGCGCCGCTGGGTCTCGTCGATTTTGTTGCTGGCCTCGACCAGCTTCTTCTTGACCCCGGCGAGCACGTCGCCGAACTTGCCGAACTCTGTCTTGACCGCGCCCAACGTGCGCGCGATCTCGCTGGACCGCTCCTGGATCGCCATCGTGCGAAAGCCCATCTGGAAGCTGGTCATCAGTGCCAGCAGCGTAGTCGGACCCGCTACTGCAATACGCAGGTCGCGCTGCAGCGCATCCACCAAACCGGGTCGACGCAGCACCTCGGCGTACAGACCTTCGGTCGGCAGGAACAGGATCCCGAACTCAGTGGTGTGCGGCGCACAGATGTATTTCTCGCGGATGCGCACGGCTTCCTTCCGCACTACCCGTTCCAGCGCGTCGCTGGCGGCGCGCGCAGCCTCAGGATCGCCGCGCTCCTGCGCGTCGAGCAGACGTTCGTAATCCTCGCGCGGAAACTTGGCGTCGATCGGAAGCCATACCGGCGCTTCACCTGTCGATCCTGGGAAACGCACCGCGAACTCCACCGTCGCCCCGCTACCCGGTACCGTGCACACGTTGGCCGCGTACTGGTCAGGCGCGAACACTTGCTCCAGCAAGCCCGCCAGTTGCACCTCGCCGAACACGCCGCGTGACTTGACGTTGGTCAGCACCCGCTGCAATCCGCCGACGTCGGCCGCCAGCTTGGTCATGTCACCCAGACCTTGGTGCACCTGCGCCAGCATCGTGGTGACGTTACCGAAGCTCTCGGTCAGCCTGGTTTCCAAGGTCGCGTGCAATTTTTCGTCAACGGTCGCACGCATCTGCTCGAGCTTGGCAGCGTTGTCGGTCTGTAGCTCGCGTAGTTTCTGCTCAAGCGTCGTTCGCATCTCACCAATGCGTTGCTCATTGCGCTGAGTCATTTCATTGAGACGCTGACCAAGCGATTCGGCAAACCGCTGCTGCAGTTCGGCTGCTTCGGCTCGACCCTTGCGCGCATCGCCGGTCAGCGCCTCCCGTAATACATCGAGGCGCTGGTCGGTACGCGTTGTGAGATCGACGAGCTTGCCGCCGAAGCCTTCGATCCGGGCTTCCTGTTGAGCCGAGAGGCTGTCGAGCTGCTGACGCAATTCACTGCGTCCGTCGCGCTGTTCGTCCCGCAATGCCTGCTCCAGTCGAAGGTGCGGCTTGCGCGTCAACATGAGCAGCAGCAGTACGATCATTGCGCCGACGGCGACCAGCAAAATGAAGAGAAGCAACGAAGTTTCAGTCATGGCGCCAGTGTAGCCGGAGCTGTCTCAGCGACTGAGAGCTGGCTGCCACGCGTGATTTCCGCGACGGCGGGTCAAGACCCGCCCTACGTGTCGCAGGATTGCGTAGGGCGGGTCTTGACCCGCCGCGTTTGGCTCAATCCACCACGCGGCAGAACACCGCCATGAGATACCGCGATTACTGCACGTGCGCCATGAACCGATGATCGGCGCCGGCGCCGGCCAGCTTGATGATCTGGATCGTGCGGTTGGCGTAGAACGCGGCACGGCGCAGCATGTCGAGGAATTCCTGCTCGCTGACCAGGCCGGTGCAGGAAAACGTGGCGAACAGGCCGCCCGGCTTGACCACGCCCAGCGCCAGCCGGTTCATGTCGAGGTATTTCTTCAGCGCCGTCATCACCTGCTCGCGGTCGCGGGTCATCTTGGCCGGATCCAGGATCACCACGTCGTACTGGTCGCCCGCGTTGGCCGCATCGCGCAGCCACGTGAAGATATCGGCCTGCACGAATTTCAGGCGCACGTCGTTGAGCTTGGCGTTGCCCTTGGCGATGCTGATCACGTCTTCGTCGATATCGACGCCGACCACTTCCTCCGCGCCGCGCACCTTGGCGTAGATGCCGAAACCGCCAGTGTTGCAGCACAGGTCCAGCACGCGCTTGCCGGCGACATGGTGCGACAACCACTGCCGATTGTCGCGCTGGTCGGCGAAGAATCCGGTCTTGTGCGCGCCGGCCGGATCGGCGCGGAACTTCACGCCGTGTTCGGTGATGATGCTCGGCGCCGGCGGCTCGGTGCCGCTGCTGCTGACCGGCTTGTAGTCGAAACTTTCCTGCTTCTGTACGTTTTCCTCGGCGAACGAATAAAAGCGACAACCGGGAAAGTGTTGCTGCAACGCCGCGTAGATCCATTCGCGATGGCGGAACATGCCGGCGCTGAAAAACTGGACCACCAGCAAGTCGGCGTAGCGATCGACGACCACGCCGCTGAGCCCGTCGCCTTCGCTGTGCACCACGCGCCACGCGTCGCTGACCGCATCGAGTTGCAGGACGTCGCGGCGCAGGCGTACCGCGTCGCCGATCTTGCGCGCGAACCACGCCGCATCGACGGCGACATCGCGATCGGTTTCGAGGATGCGCACCGCGATGCGCGAATGGCCGTTGTAGAAGCCGCGTCCGATCCATTCGCCATCGACGCCGACCACATCGACGATGCTGCCGGGCTTGGGCTTCTGCGCGGGTTTCTCGACCAGTTTCTGGAAGATCCACGGATGGTTGGAGCGCCAGGCGTTCTTGAGGTGGACAGTGGGGATTTCGGATATTTCGGACATGCGCGCAATTCTACGCGGCGCTGCTTTTCCTTCTCCTTCGGCGACCGCAGGGAGTGCAAGGCTGAGAAGGTGGCGCGCAGCGCCGGATGAGGGCGCTGACTTTCAGGTCGCAGTGGCCGTTCCATGGCGAGTCACTCTCCCGCCCTCACACCCCAAGGGTGCTTGCTTCGCGGCGTCTGTCGCTGCCGCGACATCTTCTCCCGAAGGGAGAAGGAAGCAGGCATGACGGCGAGCCTTGCATCCCTGCGATCCGCCGCCATCGTTAAGCCGTGCATCTGCCCATTTACGAAACCCCGACCGACCCCGCCGCGCAACATGCGCACGACCACGGCCGCATCCGCCGCGCACTGACCGTCAGCCTGGCCTTCGTGCTTGCATTGCTTGCGATCTTCAGCGCGCAGGCCAGCGTCGATTTCCGTGCGCTGATGATTGCGCCGCACACCATCGCCGGTTTGATCGGCATCGCGACGGCGCCATTGCTGCACGGTTCGTTTGAGCACGTGATGGCGAATTCGATTTCGTTGCTGCTGCTCGGCACGCTGGCCGGCAGCGTCTATCCGCGCGCGACGTTGCGTGCGCTGCCATTGATCTGGCTCGCATCCGGACTGTGCGCATGGTTGCTGGGCGAGGCGGGATCGCATCATCTTGGCGCCAGCGGCATCACCCACGGGCTGATGTTCCTGGTCTTCGTGCTGGGCCTGTTGCGCCGCGACCGCGCCGCGATTGCCTCGGCGATGATCGCGTTCATGCTGTATGGCGGCATGCTGCTGACGGTGTTGCCGCAAGAGCCGGGTGTGTCGTGGCAGGCGCACCTGGGCGGCGCGATCGGCGGCATCGTTGCCGCGTTCCTGTTCCGCCGGCGCGATCCGGAAGCGCCGCGCAAGAAATACAGCTGGGACATCGAGGACGAACTCGCGGCCGAAGCGGCGCGCCTGGATCGCGATCAGTTCGAGCCGCCGCAGCCACGCGATGTGCCGGTGTTGTGGCAGCGGCCGCCGGATCAGGGCGGCGTGGTGTTGCCGTTCCGGGGGCGCCACGACGATTGAGCGCGCCCCGGTTTTTGTAGAGCGGAGCTTGCTCCGCTGGGGCGTTCCCATGACAGCACTGCTCTACATTGATGGCTCTTCCCGTAAAAGCAGTGGAGCAAGCTCCGCTCTACAGGGTGCCGCATCACCCGAGGGCGAGCTGCCGGTCATGCAAGCGCGACCACAGCAACAACGACACGCCCGCACCCAGCAGGCACAGGAACATGTCCCACTGCGTATCCCACTGATCGCCCTGCGTGGCGAGGAACGCATCGGCATCGGCGCCGAACGCGAGTGCGGCCCACCATTCGATCAACTCGAACAGCGCGCTGAAGCTCAACGCCGCGGCAAGCACCAGGTACACCAGCCAACCGCCGCGCTTGAGTGGCGTCAATCGCAACAGCAATTCGCGGGCAAGGATCGCCGGCACGAACCCCTGCATGAGATGGCCGACGCGGTCCCACGGGTTGCGTTCGACCTGCATTCCGAGCGCGGTAAAGCTGTCGCGTAACCAGAATCCCAGCGGCGTTTCCGCGTAGGTGTAGGCGCCGCCGTGGATCAGCACCAACGCATGCGCGGCCAGCAACCAGCACAGCACGCGCGTCAGCGGGAAGCGCCGCCAGTTGGCGAGGATCAACGGCAGCGCCGCAATCACCCACACCACTTCCATGAACCAGGTCAGCCGATCCCGAGGCGCGATGCCGGAATACACCAGCGCGCCCGCGACCAGTGCGATCAGTACGAAACCTTCGTTGCGCGACGGCGTGCGGAGTTGTGTGTTTGTGATGCCCATCGCGTTGCGCTCCCTGTGTCTGGCCCAGCGAGCATGTCAGGTGTCGCGCCGATTTTGTAGGAGCGCACCTGGGCGCGATGAGGCATTA
>JAJAYW010000180.1 GCA_026786005.1 Lysobacter sp.
CGAGCACGATGCTGCGCGTCGTGGCCGGATGCCGCATCGCGTATTGCTGCGCGACGCGCGTCCCGTAGGAGACGCCGACCAGGTTGATCGTGGCCGCGCCGATCGCCTTGCGCACGCTGTCGAGATCGCGCACCGCATCGGTGGTGGTGTAGAAGCGCAGGTCGGCGCGTTTGCCGAGCGTGTCGCGGCACGTCGTGGCCTGTTGCCCGGCGAGCGTCGGCGTGACCTCGTTGATGTTGTCGTCGGTCGACTTGCAATTGAGCGGATTGGACTCGCCGGTGCCGCGCTGGTCGACCAGGATCACGTGGCGATGCTTGCGGACTTCCTTGAACGCCGCATCGAGTTGCGGATAAGTCGCGACGGCCGCCTGTCCGGGGCCGCCCGCGAGGAAAAACACCGGATCGGGCTCGATCTCGGCATCGTTGCTGGCCGGCAGCCAGGCGATGTTGAGCGCGAGCTTGCGGCCGTCGGGGGCGGCGGGATTTTCGGCGACGGACAACGTGGTGCAGTGCGCCTCGATGGGTTCCGCCGCGAACGGCGAATCCAGCGAGCATGGCTTGAAAGCGAGCGAACCCAGCTTGGTCAGCGTTGCGGGCGAGCTTGTGCTTGCAGTCGTTTCATTGCGTTCGGTGGTGGCGGTTTCGCCGCCGGCGCGCTGCAAGAAATAACGGTAGCCCAGCACGCCGGCGACGATCAGCAGGGCGAGGACGATTCTGGTTTTGCGGGACATGCGGGTTCCTGATGTAGCGGGCAACACGGCGCTCAGCTTGCCATGACGCTGGTACGCGGGGGATGTGACAAAAGTGCTGCGAGTGATGGTTTGATGAGACTCAACAAGTCGTGATCTCGGCGAAAGTCGGGACCCAGTTGTGAGCGCCGGTGATTCACGCGGGTCCCGGCTTTCTCCGGAATGACGATCCTGTTTGTTTCCGAAGCGCTTACTTCGACGACACGTACTTCTCGCGCCCGATTTGCGGCGCCGGCAGTCCATGCACCTTCAACACCTCGAAACATGCATCGACTTCGGCTTGGAAGCATTGCCTGGGTCTCGCATTCAGCGCCTGATTCATGGTGAGGCGCCGCCAACCCCTACGCATCACACTGTTTGCCGCGTCGAGCCTGCCCACTGATCAGCATGGACACTGCGCCCAGCGATGGGAGCAGAACCAGGGAAAGAAACGTGGGTGCGCCGAGTCCTGCAGCAGCAATGATTGCTGCAGCCCAGAGCAGTACGTTGGTCAGAACGGTGGCTTGTTTCACGGTCATCTCCTGGTTATGAGTGGTCAACAGCATCAGCATTCACGCGCCCGGATCGAAGATGGTTTCGATCCGTAGCTTGAACAGGGCTGCGATTGCGAACGCAAGCGGCAGGCTTGGGTCGTATTTGCCCGTTTCGATCGCATTGACCGTCTGCCGCGACACGCTCAGCCGCTCGGCCAATTCCGCCTGCGACCAGCCTTGCCGCTCGCGCAATTCCCGGACGCGACTGTTCACTGGTAGCGCCGCCGGGCCCAATGCTTGGCCAGGCCGAAAACGAAGCAAAGCAAGGGGAGCATCCCGAGCATCGCCGCGTCGCCGGACACGGTCAGCACGTCCGCGAATCCCAGCAGGCCGAAGCTGAAATAGCCAAGTCCCACGACCATGCCAGCGATCGCCGCTGCTTCCAGATCGATACGCCTTTGCAATTCGTCGCTGTCACGGATCGCTCGCACCGTTGTCCGGACCAGCAGCATGACCGGAAGCATCGGCAGCACCCCGACGACCGCCCGCGCCCAGACCGCAGCGTCAGCCAGCGGATATCTCAGCAACCAGGTCGAGCCCAGGATCGCAACGCAATAGGCCAGCATGGCCGGAACAAATTCTCGCAAGTAAGGTTTTGACTGGCGCATCGGGATGTGTCAAGTGAGCTTGACATGCACTGTACCCGCGCCTTGGTGACGGTGTCAAGCACGCTTTACATGACTGCGTACACCTCTATTTGAGGAAGACGCCTTCGTTCACTTGCTGCTGACGTATTTCTCCCGTCGGATCTGCGGTATCGGCAAACCATGTCCCTTCAACATTTCGAAGCACGCATCGACCATGTTTGGATTGCCGCACAGGTAGGCAATGTCTGTGTCGGCACGCGGCAAGAATTCGTCGAGGAACTGCTGCACGTAACCGAGGCGCACATCGGCGTGCGGGTTGTCCGGGAGCTCGCGTGAAAAACACGGCACGAAACGGAAGTTGCCAGGATGCGCATCAGCAAACGCGCGGAACTCGTCGCCATACAACAACTCCTCCGGCGTGCGCGCGCCGAAGAGCAAGACCACCTTGATGCCGCGTTCGCGGATCTGCTGCTCGATTAGCGGCAGCATCGCGCGATACGGCGTGACGCCAGTGCCGGTGCCGATCAACAGATAGCGATGGTTCGCATCGGCCGGCATCAGGCAGAAGCGGCCGTAGGGACCACTGGCGTTGATCTGTCCGCCTTCCGGCAGGCTCTCGAACAACGCGGTCGCCGCGCCGCCGGCGACATAGCTGACCGCGATCTCGACAGCCTCCCCGGGTCCCATCGCGTGATCGTGGATCGTCGCCAATGAGTAGCTGCGTTTGGTCGCGGTGCCGTCGGCGTAGTGGAAATGCACCTGTACGAACTGGCCGGGAATGAAATCCAGCGGCAGTCCGTCATCGCGGACGAAGCTCAGGTGGGCGACCGATGGCGCCAGCATGCGGCGATCGGTGAGCTTCAGCGGGAAATGTTTGGAGGCGATGGACACGAGTGCGCGGATGGCCTGGAATAAAACGGCTTGTGTGGAACGGAGCGTTGGAAGGACGCGCTCCGAAGGCCGCCTATACTACCGGCCTCGCCGCGCCAGCCGCGGTCCAGGGTGTCGCATGAGCCTCGAACCAAACGTTTCCACGGGCCATTCCGAGCCCGTCCCCGCGTTGTCCATCCGTGATTTGCGCAAGACCTACGACACCGGCGTGCAGGCGCTCAAGGGCGTGTCGCTGGACGTGATGCCGGGCGATTTCTATGCGCTGCTCGGGCCCAACGGCGCCGGCAAATCGACCCTGATCGGCATCGTTTCCTCGCTGGTCAACAAGACTTCGGGCGAAGTGCATGTGTTCGGCGTCGACCTGCATGCGCAGCGGCAAGCCGCGATGCGCTTGCTGGGACTGGTGCCGCAGGAAATGAACTTCAACTTCTTCGAGAAACCCTTCGACATTCTGGTCAACTACGCCGGCTTCTACGGCGTGCCGCGTGCCGAGGCGATGCTGCGCGCCGAGGAAGAACTCAAGCGTGCGCTGCTGTGGGACAAGAAGGACGCCATGAGCCGCACGCTGTCCGGCGGCATGAAGCGCCGGCTGATGATCGCCCGCGCGATGATGACGAGGCCGCGCCTGCTGATCCTCGACGAGCCCACCGCCGGCGTCGACATCGAGATCCGCCGCGGCATGTGGAAGACGCTGAAGCAAATCAACGCCGCCGGCACCACCATCATTTTGACCACGCACTACCTGGAAGAAGCTGAAAGCCTGTGCCGCAACCTGGCGATCATCGATCGCGGCCACATCGTCGAGCAGGGACCGATGCGCGCGTTGCTGGCCAAGCTCGATGTCGAGGGATTCCTGTTCGATATCGATGGGTCCCTGCCGGCGACACTGCCGGAGATCGAAGGCGTGGTGGTCAGCGCGGCAGACGACCACACGCTCGATCTCGACATGCCGCGCGCGATGGATCTCAATCGCGTGTTCGCGGCGTTGAATGCAGCGGGGATTCGCGTGCGTTCGATGCGGACCAAGTCGAATCGACTGGAGGAATTGTTCGTGCGGTTGACGGGCGATGAAGCGGCGGCGAAGCGGGAGTTGGCGGCATGAATCCGGAGATCACTACCGCCCAGCTCAACCTCACCGCGCTCGGCACCATCGTCCGCCGCGAAGTCATGCGCATCCTGCGCATCTGGGGCCAGACGCTGGTGCCGCCGGCGATCACCATGACGCTGTATTTCCTGATCTTCGGCGGCCTCATCGGTTCGCGCATCGGCACCATGGACGGCATCCGCTACATGGATTTCATCGTGCCCGGGCTGGTGATGATGGCGGTCATCCAGAACAGCTACGGCAACATCAGTTCGTCGTTTTACGGCGCGAAATTCGGCCGCCATGTCGAGGAACTGCTGGTCAGCCCGATGCCCAACTGGGTGATCCTGTGGGGCTATGTCGCCGGCGCGGTGCTGCGCGGCTTGCTGGTCGGCATCATCGTGCTGATCATCGCGATGTTCTTCACCAAGGTGCGCCTGCCGCATCCCTTCATCACGCTGACCACGGTGCTGCTCGGCGCGACGATCTTCTCGCTGGCCGGTTTCGTCAACGCGGTGTACGCGAAGAAATTCGACGATGTCGCCATCGTGCCAATCTTCATCCTGACGCCGCTGACCTACCTCGGCGGCGTGTTCTATTCGGTCAAGCTGCTACCGGCCTGGGCCGAGACCGCCACGCACGCCAACCCGATCTTCTACATGGTCAACGCCTTCCGCTACGGCCTGCTCGGCGTCAGCGACGTGCCGCTTTGGATCGCGTATGCGTTGATGCTCGGCTTTGTCGGCGCGCTGACGGGGTTGTCGCTGTGGCTGTTGCAGCGGGGCGTGGGTTTGCGCAGTTGATGTGATTGCTCGTAACGCGGCCACAAGACACGGTTGGTTAAAGTGATCGCCCACGTCAGACGGCAGGAGATCGCCATGCATGCCCTCAAAACTTACAGCGCGCTCGCCATCGCATTAGCAATCGGTGGTTGCGCGCCCGCCGCAAAGACGACGGACGCCGATGCGCCGCCTGCACCCGACACGGCCACGCATTCAACGCGCTCGCAGACAGCCGAGGCCGCGCAATCGCCGCCGCCACACGGCAAGCGTGCTGCGCCGCCGCCGGGCGAAGTGCTCAGCCCGTTCATGGGCTTCAAGGGCGGTGGCGAAGGGTGGCGCATCGAGCTGTTCAATACCGAGCGCTACGACCATCGAACGACGCTGACCTGGGGCAACGGCGCGCAACGCGCCGAAGGCATGCTCACTTATCAGCCCACGCCCGACGGATCGCTTGAACGCAAAGTGCTCGAAGGCCCGCTCAACGTGGCGGGCACCGGCAAGGACACCACCGTGGAACTCGTCGAAGACGACTGCACAGGCGGCGACGGCATCACCCACGACCACACCGTCATCGTGACCGTCAGCGGCATGGGACCGATGCGCGGCTGTGGCGATCTTGCGATCTGACGGAAGGAGGTTCGGCGGGAATAACGTCACGCGCAGGTCGCGCCACCGGAGCGCGGCTTGCACTGTGGCGGATAGCCGTGCTTTTTCCAGTAGTCGGCAATGCCGCTGCGACGCAGGTAGCGCTGGAAGGCCGGATCGCGGCGAATGTATGGCAGGTCCCGGGTCCACAGCAGGAGATCCCAGGTGGAATAGTCGCGCTTGCGCACGCGTTCGAACCCCTGGATGATCGCCGCCGCATCCGCATCCGGATGGAACACGCGCAGAAAGTCCATCAATCCGGTCTCCGCTTCGAAGGCACGGCCAGCGGCCTTGGCCTCGGGCCAACGCGTGGGATCGGCCAGGGCAATGGACGCCGCCAGATGGGACCGTTCCAGCCGCGGACCATTTTCGCGATCCAGGGGGTTCTCGCCCATCGCTTCGGCATAGCGCTGCGCCTCCGCGTAATCGCGGCGCCAGATGGCGTTGAACCAGGCGCCATAGGGGTGGGTGCCGACCGCGCGGGCGAACGCCTTGCGGGCCAATGCATGCTCCCCGATCGTATCCAGCAGGCGCCCATGTCCGTAGTGCAGCCCGGTGTTCAGTGGATCCCTGGCGATGCCGCTTTCCAGCACCTCCCGCGCCCGGTCGAGATAGCCCAGTGCCGCCAGCGACATCGCGTACTGGAAGTACGAGGTCGTATCGCTGGCGAGCGACATTGCCGTCCGGTTCAATCCAAGGCAGCGCTCCCAGTGATTGTTCCTGCAGGCCGCGCCCGCCAACACCAGGTGCGGTTCGGGCAGGCTGGGATCCAGAGATCGCGCCAGCCCGGCTTCCTGCAGCGCTTCCACACGCAAGGTGTCTGCCAGAAGCGGCCGGTGGAACGCGCGCGCGTTGAGGGCAAAAGCGAGGCCGGCATGTGCGCGGGCATCCTGCGGGCGGAGCTTGACCAGGGCGCGAAACTCGCCTTCGGCCTGCTCGACGTCGCTGCGCAGCAGCGCGCGCGACTTCTGGTAGCGGCGATGGAACTCCGCGTCGCCACCCCTTGATGCCAGCGCTGAAGACAGGCCGAGCTTGAGCCTCAGCGACGCGGCCACCGCGTCAGCGATTTCTCGTTCGACCGCGAGTACATCGGCAACGTCACGGTCGTAATCCTGCGTCCATAGCAGGCGGCCGCTGGCGGCTTCGATCAGGCGGACATGGATACGCAACTGCTCGCCCGACTGACGCAGGCTGCCTTCCAGTGCATGGCTGATGCCAAGGCGGGGTACCAGCGCCGCGATGTCCGACGCTTGTGCTGCGGCTATGCCTGTCGATTCGCGTGCGATGACGCGCAGGCCGTCGATCCGCGCCAGTGTTCCGATCAGTTCTTCGCTCAGGCCGGCCGCCACGTCGTCATCACGCGGTGCGTTGCCGATGGACTTCAGCGGGATCACGATCAGGGTAGGGGAGCTGCTGGTTGCGGCCACGGACGGCAGCCGCGCCCGAATTGCAGGCTCGCGTTGCCAGAACCACAGCGCCACACCGGCGATGGCAATCAGTGCGATCGCTCCCAGCCAGCGGCCACTGACGGCGTTGACCGCCCGGGGGCGGGTGTGATCCTGTGCGCGGCGCTGGTGTGGTTCCGCAGCCATGGGTGCCGTCGCTGGAATTGGCGCAGGGGTGTCGGTGGGCGGCGCGGTCGGGGCCACCACACCGGCCGGCAGGTCGAAGCGGTAGCCGATCCCATGCAGGGTGTGCAGATAACGCGGTGTATGGGCGTCCTCGCCCAATGCATGCCGCAGCATGGTCATCACCCGGTTCAGCACGCCGGGCGTGACGTGCCGGTGGCCCCAGACCACATCCAGGATGGCGTCGCGCGCAAACGCCTGGCCCGGCGCACCGGCCAGCAGCGCAAGCACACCGAACGCCTTGGGCTCCAGCGCCTGCGGCTCGCCGCCGCGCAGCAGGCGCCGGCCGACGAAGTCGATGACGACATCGTCGAACGCCAGCGTGGTCGGGTGCGGTGTGGACATGGCGATCCGGTCGGTAAAAAGGGCTCATCCAAGTTTACGCAGCACGGCTTAGGCATCGGCCTAAGCATTCCCTAATACAACCAATGGACCCCCAACACATCCCCCGCGACAGCCGAGCACCGCCCTAAAGACCCGACAACGCGGCAGGCGGAGGCTGTGGACACCGGAACACGCCGGCCTTGTCCAACAGGAACCCTGCCATGAAGACCGTTCTCCACATCGCCCTCGCCCTGGCCGTCTGCTCCTCCGCGGCCTTGGCTGAAACGCCGCAGCCGGCGACCAGCATCGTCATCGATTGCGCCCACTTTGCGCTGCCCACGCAACGCCAGGTCGGCGAACTGCTCGGCCAGCACAACGCCAGCCAAGTCTATGCCTCACGAACCCGGCTGATGGCCAACGCCCGGCGCGATTGCAAGGGCGGCTTTGCGCAGGTGATTCTCGTGGTCGAGCCGGCGCAGGACGCGCGCCGCAAACGTCTCGCCCAGCAATCGCCTCGCCGCTAAGGCGATGGCAGCCGGAAGAACGCGCGCGCCGTCGCCGCCGTCGCGGCGGCGGTGGCCTCGACCGGTTCGCCGCGGTCGCGCGCGAGTTCCTCGACGATGTGCGCCAGGTACATCGGTTCGTTGCGGCGGTGCGAGGGTTGCGGTTTGACCGTGCGCGGCAGCAGGTAGGGCGCGTCGGTTTCGATCATCAGGCGGTGCGCGGGGATATGTTTCACCAACTCGCGAAGGTGCAGGCCGCGGCGTTCGTCGCACAGCCAGCCGGTGATGCCGATGTGCCAGTCGTGGTCGAGGTAGTCGAACAGTTCCTTGCGCGTGCCGGTGAAGCAATGCACCACCGCGGAGGCGAGCCTGCCGTCGAAATTCTTCATCATCGCCATGAAGTCGTCATGCGCGTCGCGCTGGTGCAGGAACAGTGGTTTGCCTGTGTCGACGCCGATCTGCAGCTGCCGCTCGAACGCCTTGCGCTGCGACGGGCGTGGCGACAGATCGCGAAAATAATCCAGGCCACATTCGCCGACTGCGACCACTTCCGGGTGCTGTTGCAGCGCGCGCATCTCGAGGTCGCATTCGTCGGTGTACTCGATCGCATGGTGCGGATGCACGCCGGCGGTCGCATGCAGGAAACCCGGATGCGCCTGGGCGAGGGCGAGCGCCTTCGGCGAATGTTCGCGGCTGGCGCCGGTGACCACGATCCGCGTCACGCCGGCAGCGCGCGCGCGTTGCAGGACGTCATCGCGGTCGTGGTCGAAGCTGTCGTGGCTGAGGTTGGCGCCGATGTCGATCAAGTGCAGCGCCGGGGTGATGCGGAAATAGAGTGTACCGGGAGGTCAACCCGGCGCCGGGGCCGCGCGTTGGATAACAGGTCAATCACCTGGACCACAACGATGCGCCTCACATCCTTCTTCCCCCTGCTCCTGCTTTGGGGGGCCGCCTTCCAGGGTCGGGCGCAAGCGCCTGGCTACGATTTCAGCCCCGTGACCGCTGAAATGCAGCAACTGGTCCAGTTCCATGCATTGCAAGGTGCGTCGTTGCGGGTTAACAAGCACGGCGCCGTGCTCTACGAGCAGTCGTTCGGCAGTTACGACGCCAACACCCGCATTCCGATCGCATCGGCCAGCAAATGGGTAGCCGCGCTGGTGATCGCGCGGCTGGTGGAAGACGGGCAGATGACCTGGGAAGATCGCGTCGGCGACGTTTTCCCGACGGCCGGTCCGGACAAGGCCAACATCACGCTGGGACAACTGATGTCGCATACCAGCAGCCTGTCCAACGTGGAGGACGCCTGCCTGTCCAATGCGGTGATGACGACGCTCGCCGTTTGCGCGGACCGCATCCTGCAACAGCCGCTGCTCGGCGCGCCCGGCACAGCGTTCGCGTATGGCGGTAACTCGATGCAGGTGGCGGGACGCATGGCGGAGGTCGCGACCGGCAAGGCTTGGGACGATCTCTTCATCGACGAGGTGGCGCTGCCGCTCAACTTGACGGCGACCGATTGGGGGTTCAAATCGACCGCGCCCGGCTACGTGCGCAGGCCCAACCCGCGCATCGCCGGCGGCGTCCGCAGCACGCTGGGCGACTACGGCAAGCTGGTGGACATGGTGCTGGCGCGAGGGGTGCCTAACGGCCAGCAGTTTCTTCCGCCAGCCGCGATCGCGGAGATGGCGCGCGATCGCACCGCAGGCACCGTCGACCTGTTCCGCCCGCTCAACGCCACCGGCTTCGGTTACGGGATCGGCCAGTGGATCGAGAAGTTGCGCAACACGCGTTACCCGATGGTGTCGAGCCCCGGCGCGTTCGGCTTCTACCCGTGGGTCGACCAGCTCTCGGGCATCGCGGGCGTGTTTATGGTGCAGGAAGTGTTGCAAGTCCTGATCGATGACATCGAAGACGTGCGCGCGCTGGTCAACATCGCGGCTGCGCCCGCGCCCCCGCCATGCGCGAACCGCGCGCCGCGTGTCCAGTGTGCGACCGCCGTGCGCCCGTCCTCATCGCCACGCAAGCTCGACGCTTCGCATCGCGGACAGTAGCCTTGCGCAGTGCCGACGCCCGCGTTTCCCATTGCTTGCCTGCTGCCGCAAATTCGCGCCAGCCTCGCAGCGCATCCGCGACTCGTGCTGGAAGCGCCGCCCGGCGCCGGCAAGACCACGCAGGTGCCGCTGGCGTTGCTCGATGCCGATTGGCTGCACGGCCGCAGGATCGTGATGCTGGAACCGCGCCGCGTGGCCGCGCGCGCCGCCGCGGGTTTCATGGCGCAGCAACTGGGTGAAGCGGTCGGCGAGACGGTGGGTTACCGCATCCGTTTCGAGAACAAGGTCTCTTCGCGCACGCGGATCGAAGTGGTCACCGAAGGCATCCTCACGCGGATGCTGCAGGACGATCCCACACTTGGCGAAGGCCGGCTGGACGGCGTGGGTGCATTATTGTTCGACGAATTCCACGAGCGGCATCTGGCCGGTGATCTCGGCTTGGCGCTGGCGCTGGATGTGCAATCGCAATTGCGCGAGGACCTGCGCATCGTGCTGATGTCGGCGACGCTGGACGGCGAGCGATTGGCGCTCTTTCTGGATGCGCCGCGGTTGTCGAGTGCGGGGCGCAGTTATCCCGTCGACATTTCGCATTTCGGGGCGCGACGCGACGAGTCGCTGGAATTGCAGACCAGGCGTGCGGTTGAACACGCACTCACGACACATCCCGGCGATGTCCTCGTCTTCCTGCCCGGCCAGCGCGAGGTTGCGCGCATCGAACGAGCACTCGCTTCGCAGGGTGAAGGGCAGATCGTGGTGCTGGCCTTGCATGGCGAGTTGCCGGTCGACCAGCAATCGCGCGCACTGCAACCCGATCCTGGCGGCCATCGCCGCGTCATCCTCGCCACCAACGTTGCCGAATCCAGCGTCACCCTGCCCGGCGTGCGCGTGGTGATCGACAGCGGCCTTGCGCGCGAGCCTCGCTACGATCCCAACAGTGGTTTTTCGCGCCTGGACAGCGTCACTATTTCGCAGGCCTCCGCCGATCAGCGCGCGGGCCGCGCAGGTCGCGTCGCCGACGGTTGGGCGTACCGGCTGTGGCCGCAGGCGCAACGACTCGAACCGCAGCGGCGCCCCGAGATTGCACAGGTCGAACTCGCCGCGCTTGCACTCGAACTGGCGGCGTGGGGCAGCGACGCGTTGCGTTTCGTCGATGCGCCGCCGACCGGCGCACTGGCCGCCGCGCGCGACTTGCTGGTGCGCTTGAACGCGCTGGATTCCGCGCATGCGATGACACCCTTCGGACGACGCATGCTCCTTCTCGGCACGCATCCACGGCTGGCCGCGATGCTGCTTGCGCCAACGATCGATGCCGAACGCTCGCTCGCCTGCGACCTCGCCGCCTTGGTCGAGGCGCGCGATCCGATGCAGGGCCTGCAGCGCTCCGATGCGCTCATCGATCGCTGGCAGGCGTTGTCGGCGTTGCGCAGTGGCCGCAACCCGCACGACGCCAGCCGCAACGCGCTGTCGGCCATCGACCAAGCCAGCAAACAATGGCGAAGACGTCTTCGCATCGACGCCGCGCCGCCGCGCGGGGCGTCCGCGCACCTGCTGGGCGACCTGCTGGCGCATGCGTTTCCCGATCGCATCGCGCACCAGCACGCCAGCGACCCCCGGCGTTACCAGCTGGCCAATGGCCGCATGGCGCGCCTGTTCGACACGTCCGCGTTGTACGGCGAACGCTGGCTGGTCATCAGCGAACTGAAATCCCTTCGACACGCTCAGGGCGAGCGGATAGATGCGCTGATCCTGCGCGGCGCGCCCGTCGATGAAGCGCGACTGCAACGCGACTTCCCGCAGCGCTTCGTCATCGAGGACCGCGTGCGCTGGGACACCGACAGGCGCGCGATCGTCGCGCAACGCGAACAGCGCTTCGACAACATCGTGCTGGACATCAAGCCGCTGGCGCATGCCGATCCGTCGCGCCATGCCGAAGCGCTGGTCGACGCGGTGCGCCAGCTCGGCCTCGATGTGCTGCCGTGGACGCCATCACTGGCTCAGTGGCGCGAGCGTGCGAGCTGCTTGCGCGTGTGGATGCCGGAACTCGCGGTGCCGGATGTGTCCGATGCCGCATTGCTGGCGACGCTCGATCACTGGCTCAAGCCCGCGCTCACGGGCAAGACGCGGCTCGATGCCTTGAGCGAAAGTGAATTGACCGACGCGCTGAAATCCGGGATCGACTGGTCACTGCGGCAACGCATCGATGCGTTGGCGCCGCCGCGCATGCACGTGCCGTCCGGCATGGAGCGCGACATCACCTATCAACACGGCGAGGCGCCGGTGCTGGCGGTGAAACTGCAGGAGTTGTTTGGCCTGGCGGACACGCCGCGCATTGCCGACGGACGCATTCCACTGACCATCCACCTGCTGTCACCGGCCGGGCGGCCGTTGCAGGTGACGCAGGACCTGCGCGGTTTCTGGGAGCGGACGTATCCCGATGTCAGAAAGGAAATGAAGGGCCGCTATCCCAAGCATCCCTGGCCCGATGATCCGTGGACCGCGACGGCGACGCATCGTGCGAAACCAAGACTGCGTTGAGCGGGGCCGCTTCAGGCAAGGTGCAAGTAGTCCGATTCAGCTGCCAGCCCAGTTCGGTTTGATTTCTCACGTGACGTGAACACCGCGACGCCGACACTGCGCTTCAGATTCGCTGCAAGGAAAACAACATGAGCACACTCAACTCGCTGCCCGGACGCGCCCTCGACCTGGTCGCCCAAGTCGGTGATGGCATTCGGGACGCCATCCCGGGCGTCGCCGGCAAATGGCTGGAAACCGGCGCCAAGCTGGGCGCTCTGAAAACCGGCACGCGCATCGCGGCCACATTCGTGCGTCGCAATCCGGCCGTGGCCGTGGCCGCGGCTGCAGGCGCGGGGTTGCTGTGGTACGTCGCCCGCCGGCAGGCCAAGAAGGCGCAAGCCAACGGCGCGATCGAAGGCAGCGCGACCCGCATCGAAGCCAAGCGCGCGAACGGCACGTCCCGGCGCAGCACTGCACGCAAACCGCGCGCGCGCAAGACCACGCAGACCACTTAAAGCGCAGGGTTGGTGTCGGTAGCGACCCGGGGCCGCGTTTCGGGCATTTCGATGATGAAGCGCGCGCCGCCGCCATCGCGGTCCTCGTACCAGAGTTGGCCGCCGGCATTGGAGATGATCTGGCGTGCCAGCGACAGGCCCAATCCGCTCGACAAGCCGCCGGCGGGATCGTCTTCGGTCAACCGCGCGAACGGCTTGAACAATTCGCGTTGTCTCGACCGTGGAATTCCGGGGCCTCGATCTTCTGCGATCAATCGCCAGAAACCGGGTGCGCCGGCGCGAGCGCACAACTTCAGCTCGCCGCCGGTCTGCGCATATTTGATCGCATTGGTGACCAGGTTCTCCGCCACCTGGCGCAACACGAGGCCATCGATCGCCACCTGCCGATCCGTCGGCGGCGGCGCGATCTGCAGCCGCATGCCCAGCGCTTCGAGCTGGATCTCGTAACGACGCTCCAGCCAGTCCAGCGTTTCCTGCAGCCCGGTCGCTGCGACCGCTGCGCCGTCGCCGTCATTGTCATGCGCATCCGCCTGGGCTTCGAGATAGCGACGGATGTAACCCACCGCATCGCTGGCGCTCTCATGGATCATCTGCAGGTAACGCGGGATGCGTTCGGGCTTGCAGCCGTCCTGCAACAGGACCTCGCTGGCGAACAGCACGCTGGTCAGCGGATTCTTCAGGTCGTGCGCGACCAGGTTGACCAGTTCCTGGCGCTCGCGGGCGACGCGCTCGAGGCGGTCGCGGGTCAACTTCAGGCCGACATGCGTATTCACGCGCGCCAGCAGTTCTTCGGGCATGAAGGGTTTGGTGACGTAGTCCACCGCGCCGGCGTCGAACGCGCGCAACAGCAGGTCGCGATCCTGCGCCGCCGTCAGGAACACCACCGGCATGCGCAGGAATTCCGGGCGCTGCTTGAGTTGGGACAGCAAGGCGAAACCATCCATGCCCGGCATCATCATGTCCAGCAAGATCAGGTCGGGGGTTTGCTGTTCGCAGATCGACAGCGCCGTCTCGCCGTCTGCCGCCGTGATTACCGCATAGCCATGGCGCGACAGCAGCGCGGTGACCACGCGCAGGTTCGCCGGCTGATCGTCGACGACCAGGATATGTCCCGTGTTATTGGCTGATGCGCTCATCCAGGCCCCGAACCATGACCCAACGCGCGGCGGCTCATGCCGACGTTCGCGCTGGGTGGAGAACATTAACAAATCGCCACGCCGGCGCGCGCGCGCGGGCCAATCCGCCACTAAATAATTCAGCGGACTCAAGCCGACCCGCGCGCTTCCCGCCAGTGGCCCGGCGTCAGATCGCCCAACCTGTATTCGCCGATGGCGACTCTTACCAAACGTAACGTCGGCAAGGCGACCGCAGCGGTCATCCGTCGCACCTGGCGATTGCGGCCTTCGCCGATGGTCAGTGCCAGCCAGGCATCCGGCACGCTTTTGCGGAAGCGCACCGGCGGGTCCCGTGGCCAGAGTTCGGGCGCCTCGATCCGTTGCGCGGAAGCCGGGCGGGTGATGCCGTCCTTGAGCGGCACGCCGCGACGCAAGGCTTCGAGTTGCGGCGGTTGCGGATCGCCTTCCACCTGCACCCAGTAGGTCTTGGGCTGCTTGTGTTCCGGGTCGGTGAGGCGGTGCGCGAGGGTGCCGTCGTCGGTCAGCAGCAGCAGGCCCTCGCTGTCGAAATCGAGACGGCCGGCGGGGTAAATGCCTGCAGGCAATCCGAAGTCGGCGAGCGTGGGCCGCGCCGGGATGCCGCGGTCGGTGAACTGGCACAGCACGCCGTAGGGTTTGTTGAAGGCGATGAGCATGTGATTTTCCTTCTCCCTTCGGGGGAAGGTGCCCGAAGGGCGGATGAGGGCGTGGACTTTCCGATCACCGCGTACCGCAATCTGTAAGGAAGCTCCCTCATCCGGCGCTTCGGGGCACCCTCAGCCGCTTGCGGCTTCGATCCCGACGGAGAAGGAACAGCATCTATTTCGCTGGCTTCACGAACCGCAACGTCATCCGGTCGCTTTCGCCAATGGCCAGATACTTCTCGCGATCCTTGTCCTTCAATCGCAGCACCGGCGGCAGCGTCCACACGCCGTCGGCATAGTCCTTGGTGTCGCGCGGATTGGCGTTGATCTCGGCGCTATCGGCCAGCGTGAACCCGGCCGCCTGCGCCATCGCGATCACCTGCGCCTGGCCGACGTAGCCCGTTGCATCATCGGCCGGCACATCGGCCTTGGCGCGATGTTCGACCACGCCGAGCGTGCCGCCGGGTTTCAGCACGTCGTAAAACGCCTTGAACATGCCCTCGGCCTGGCCGGCCATGCGCCAGTTGTGCACGTTGCGGAAGGTCAGCACCACGTCGGCCGAGTTGGCGGCGCCAAAGTGCGGCGCCTTCGGATCGTAGGCCACGACCTGCACGCGATCGTATTGCGCCGGGCCGGATCTGTACTTGGTTTCGAGATCGGTTTTGGTTTTCTGCTGGTAATCGCGGCTGCGGCCGGCCGCAGCCGCGGCGGGATCGACCACGGCCGCGATGTAGTGCCCGCGGTCGCGCAGGTAGGGCGCGAGGATTTCGCTGTACCAGCCGCTGCCGGGCGTGATCTCGATGATGGTCTGGTCGGGCTTCACGCCGAAGAACAGCAGGGTTTCGCGCGGATGGCGGTAGCGGTCGCGCGAGGAGTTCCTGGAGTCGCGCCAGTTACCGGTGATGGCGGCATCGAGCGATGCAGAAGCGCTGGCTGCGGGCGTGGCGTCGGTGCGGACTGGCGTCGGCGTGCAGGCGGAGGCGAGGACGAGTGCGGTGGCAAGCGTGGCGATGCGGAGCATTGGGATCACCGGATTGAAAGTGGAGCGTCGATTCTGGGCGCGCCGTGCCGGGATCGCCAGTGGGCCTGCACGATCGACCTGTCTTTTGGGAGAGGCCCACACAGTGCGTCAATGCGAGCGGCGCCCGGCATTCGACTCGGCGGCCCTGGAGGCGAGTCGACAACGCTGCCACGGGCGGCGGCCGCGAAATTCGGTACATGCGCAAGCCAACGCGGGCCGACGTAGGCGCGCGCCGAGTTGCGCGCAACGCGCAGAGGCTCGCGATCACAACGTCGATGGTGTTGCAATCGCACCAAATGCGTCGCGTGCGGGGTTTCGAGCGCTGCGCACAAGCCTGCCGCAACGCGTTTGGTCTTGCCCACCACGAGGCGACTCGGGGAAGCGATCAAGGCATTCGCCGACACCGAGATTGCACGGGCGAGGTACTACCCGGAGGACAAGGACTTCCTGCTTGAGTTCGAGCCCATCGTGCAGCACGACGAAATCGTGGAAGCCGCAGAAGCGCCGTTCACGTAGGGCGGGCTTGGCCCGCCGCCGCGAAGACCAACCGAAAAGCGGTGGGTCGAGACCCACCCTACATATTTTCCTTCCGACCCACGTTCCAAAAAAGAAGGTCCGGCAGTGCGTAGCCCGGGTAAGGCCGCAGGCCGCACCCGGGGATGTTCGCCACGTCACCAAGAACCCCGGATGCGCTGCGCTTATCCGGGCTACGAATACCCTGCCCCTTGGAGCGAGGTTATTTGCGTTTGCCGCGCACCGGTTCCGCCATTTTCCGCGTCTTCGCCGGCGCATCCATCTGTGGTTGCCGCGTCGCATATTCGCTCGAATGGTCCACCAACCACGCACGAAACGTTTGCAAACCAGCGTGATCGGCCGAGCGCGGCGGGTACACCAGGTAGTGCGCGTAATCGGTGCGCAGCCGCGCGGGCGAAAGCTGCACGAGTTGTCCGGATTCCAGCAGCAGACGCGCGCGCGTGAGCTTGCCCAGCGCCAGACCGACGCCGGCGGCGGCGCCGCGATGCAGGGCTTCGGAATCGTCGAAGTAGGCGACGTAGCGTTCCGGCGGCTGGCCACCGAAGCGTGCGAACCACGCATTCCGCAGGTCGCCGCGATCCGGATCGCCCAGCAGCGGCCACTGCGACAACTCATCGACCGTGGGCAGGCCGCCGAAGCGGGCGACCAGTTCCGGACTGGCCACCGGCGCGACCCATTCGTCGAACACGTGTTCGCTGACCAGGCCGGGCCACGTGCCCTGGCCAATGCGCAGCGCCGCATCGACGCCGGTGTCGCGCTGGAAATCGATAAGTCCGGCAAAGGATTGCAGGTTGATTTCCAGTTGCGGATGCGCATTGAGAAAACCCCCCAGCCGCGGTGTCAGCACATCGTCGTGCCGGGTGGCGAACGGACGCAGCGCCAGTTCGACGGCGTCGAGGTGTGGCGCGACGGTCAAGCAAAGTATTCCCCGGAGGACAAGGACTTCCTGCTCGAGTTCGAACCGACCGTGCAGCATTACGAAATCGCGGAAGCCGCAGAAACGCCGCCCGACATGTAGGGCGGGTCTTGACCCGCCACCACCGCACATTTACCGAGCAGCGGCGGGTCGAGACCCGCCCTACGCATTGTCCGCAAGTCGCGAGAGATCAAAGATGCTTGATGATCTCGTCCGCAAATTCGCTGCATTTCACTTCAGTCGCCCCATCCATCAGCCGCGCGAAATCGTACGTCACGCGCTTGGAGGCGATCGCCTTATTGTCGCCTGGGATGATCGCGTCGGCGGCTTCGGTCCATCCCATGTAGCGCAGCATCATCTCGCCCGACAGGATCAGCGAACCCGGGTTGACCTTGTCGAGGTTGGCGTACTTGGGCGCGGTGCCGTGCGTCGCCTCGAACACGGCGTGGCCAGTGATGTAGTTGATGTTGGCGCCCGGCGCGATGCCGATGCCGCCGACCTGCGCGGCCAGTGCGTCGGACAAATAATCGCCATTCAAGTTCAGCGTCGCCACCACGTCGTAGTCCTTCGGCCGCAGCAGGATCTGCTGCAGGAACGCATCGGCGATGGCGTCCTTGATGATCAGGCCGGCGCCGGGTTTGCCTTCCGGAATCACATGCCACGGTCCGCCATCGAGCTCGACCGCGCCGAAGAACTCGCGCGCCACCTGGTAACCGAAGTCGCGGAACGCGCCCTCGGAGTACTTCATGATGTTGCCCTTGTGCACCAGCGTCAGCGACTTGCTGCCGTTGGCGATGGCGTAGCCGAGGGCGCTGTGCACCAGGCGCTCGGTGCCCTGGTAGCTGATCGGCTTGATGCCGAGGCCGACCTGCACCTGGCCGTCGCGGTGCGGCATGCCGATCGCCTCGAGCTGCGCGTCCCACGCGTCGATTTTCTGCTTGGTGCCGAAGCGGATCTTGTCGAACGACTTCGGGAATTCCTTCGCCAGGAAATCCAGCAATTTCTGCGCATCAGACGAGCCCGGCTCGAACTCGATACCGGCGTAGATGTCCTCGGTGTTCTCGCGGAAGATCGTCATGTTGACGTCGCCGGGTTTCTTCACCGGCGAGGGCACGCCCTCGAACCAGCGCACCGGGCGCAGACAAACATAAAGGTCGAGCATCTGCCGCAGCGCGACGTTGAGCGAACGGATGCCGCCGCCGACCGGCGTGGTCAGCGGGCCCTTGATCGAGACCAGGTACTCGCGGCAGGCATCGACGGTGGCGTCGGGCAGCCAGTTGCCGGTGGCGTTGAAGGCTTTTTCGCCGGCGAGGACTTCCATCCACGCGATCTGCTTCTTGCCGCCGTACGCTTTTTCCACCGCCGCATCGAGCACGCGCACGCTTGCGCGCCAGATGTCGGGGCCGGTGCCGTCGCCTTCGATGTAGGGGACGATGGGGCGGTCGGGCACGTTCAGGCCGTGCGCGGATTTGGTGATCGTGGCGCCGCCAGCGGGAGGCGTCGGGGTGGCATCGGACATCGGGATCTCCTGGGGGATCGCAGCTGGGAATGCCAGCGGCAAGGAACGCCAAGGCAAGGTGCGAACGCCCATTGTCGCGGTTTGTGCCGGGTTTTCGTAGCCCGGGTGGAGCGCAGCGGCTTTCAACAGCGCAGCTGGTCTACCCGGGGCTTTGCAATGATCGGAACGAAGAACCCCGGGTATCGCTGCGCTCCACCCGCGATACGTAGAGCGTGAGAAACGGCAGCCTGCGGCTGTGCCTGCTCTCTTTTGATGCGGGAGTCATGCCAACGACATGACCGCGCCGTCACCGATACCTGCGGACACTGCGGGACATCCGACGTCCACTCGAATCGCGGACGCAACCCTGGAGAAACAACATGACCGGATCGAGCCTGTTCGTGATCGGGGCTTCCGCCGGCGGGTTGGACGCGTTGACCCGGCTGGCAGCGCAATTGCCGGCGGACTTCCCGGCCCCGATCTTCGTCGTCAATCACATGGCGGCTGACGCCAACAGTGAGGTCGTGGTGCGGGCCATCGACAACAGCGGCCCCCTGCCATGCACGCTGGCGCAGGAGGGGCAGGCGTTCGAGGGCGGCCACATCTACATCGCCCCGGCGGACCATCATCTGCTGGTGGTGAAAGGCAAGATGCACGTGACCAAAGGGGCGCGCGAGAACCGCTCGCGTCCGGGCATCGATCCGCTGTTCCGCTCCGCCGCGGTGGCTTACCGCAGCAAGGTGGTGGGGGTGGTGTTGACCGGCTATCTGGACGACGGCACCGCCGGCCTGGAGGCCATCCAGCGCTGCGGCGGAATTTGCGTGGTGCAGGATCCCGACGACGCGGCCTATCCGGACATGCCGCAGAACGCGCTCAACCGGGTCGCGGTCGACCACACCCTGCCGCTGGAACAAATGGGCGCGCTGTTCGCCACGCTGGTGCTGCGGAAGCCAGGCAAGGACAAGCCGGTGCCCAAGGACATTGCGATCGAGGCCAAGATCGCCGAACGGGTCCTCAGTGATCTGCAAGCCGTCAATGTCGTCGGCGACCAAGTCCCGTTCAACTGTCCCGATTGCGGCGGGCCGCTGTGGCAGGTCGCCAAGGGCAACCTCCTGCGCTACCGTTGTCACACCGGGCATGCGTTCACCAGCGCCGTGCTGGAAGCCGAACAGACGGCCAAGATCGAGGAGACCCTGTGGACGGCGCTGCGCATGTTCGAGGAGCGCCGCAACCTGCTGATGACGGTCAGCAGCCGCCAGAGCCGGGGCTATTCCAAATCCGCCGCCGAGCGGGCCAGGGAATCCGAGGTCCACATCGAACGGATCCGCGCGATGCTCACGTCGAGCCGGGACGCGACTCCCGAGGTGGCGGCGGCTTGAACGGGTTGTTCCGCAGATCAGCCAGCGTCGCGCTGATGCAAATGAACTCCGGTCTCTTCTGGGATGCGTCTCATACGCGTGCGCGAGCCAATGGCAGGCCGCGGCCAAGCCTGCTTTCTACTCCTCGGAGAAGCGACAACAAAAGGGCCCCGCACCCCCCGCCCCCCCGGCTGGGGCCCCAAGGGCTAACGCGTGGCAATTAGTATTAATATTACAAAGA
>JAJAYW010000181.1 GCA_026786005.1 Lysobacter sp.
GCAACGATGCCGAGATCGAGCCCGATCCGGTGTTTTTCCTCGCGGGCGGCCCCGGACAGGCGGCCGTCGCGACCTATCCGCAGATCGATGCGGCGTTCAAGGAAGTCCGCAAGCATCGCCACGTGATTCTGGTCGACCAGCGCGGCACCGGCGAATCCAATTCGCTCAACTGCAAGTCAACCGACGACAGCGTCGACGCCACGCCGACGCTGGCCGGGCAACAGGCCACGACGTGCCGCGACACGCTCGGAAAACGCGCCGACCTGCGCTTCTACACCACCACCGATGCGGTACGCGATCTCGACAGCGTGCGCAAGGCGATCGGCGCGGCCACGATCAACCTGGTCGGCGTCTCCTACGGGACGCGCGTCGCGCAGCAATACGCGATGCGGCATCCGGCCACGACGCGCAGCATCGTGCTCGATTCGGTAGCGCCAAACGCGCTGTACCTCGGCGGCGTCTTCGCGCGCAATCTCGACGATGCGCTGGCGTTGCAGTTCGGCCGTTGCAGCAAGAACGCGGCGTGCAAGTCCAAGCTCGGCGATCCGCGCACGCAACTCGACACCTTGCTGGCCAAACTCAAGGCCGATCCGCCGCTGGTGTCCTATCGCGACAGCACCACCGGCACGATGCGCGAGGAGCGTCTGCAACCCGGGCACGTGATCGGACTGGTGCGGATGTATGCGTACATGCCGATGGCCGCCGCGCTGCTTCCGATCATGATCGACGATGCCAACCGCGGCCATTACGAAGGCCTGATGGCGCTGTCGAAGATGCTTAGCTCGGAACTGGAAGACGCGATGGCGATGGGCATGCAGCTGTCGGTGCTCTGCACGGAGGACGGTGCGCGGTTGAGCTCCGATGCAGCCAATGGCAACACGCTGCTCGGCAATGATTTCGTCGATTACCTCGCGGCACAGTGCGCGGTCTGGCCGAAAGGTGCAGCGCCCGCCGATTTCCACGCGCCACTTGCGACCAAGGTGCCGGCGCTGCTGATGTCCGGCGAATACGATCCGGTGACGCCGCCGCGCTATGGCGACGATGTCGTCAAGCATCTGCCCAACGGCCGTCATCTGGTCTTGCGCGGCCAGGGCCACAACGTCATCGGCGCGGGCTGCATGCCGAAATTGCTCGCGCAGTTCATCGAAACGACCGATGCGAAAACACTCGACGCCAAATGCCTCGACACGCTGGCCTACGTGCCGCCGTTCACCAGCTTCAACGGATGGGAACCATGATCATCGCCGACAATCTGCACAAGGCTTTCAAGACCAAGACCGGCGTGGTGAAAGCCGTCGATGGCGTCGGCTTCGAGGCGCGCGACGGCGAGATCACCGGCCTGCTCGGCCCCAACGGCGCCGGCAAGACCACCACGCTGCGGATTCTGTACACCCTGATGTCGCCGGACCAGGGCCGCGTGCTGGTGGATGGCATCGATCCGGCCATCGATGCCGCAGCGGTGCGGCGCGCGCTGGGCGTGTTGCCCGATGCGCGTGGCGTCTACAAACGGCTGACCGCGCGCGAGAACATCGCCTATTTCGGCCAGCTGCACGGCTTGCCGAAAGCGCAAATCGCTGAACGCACCAAGCTCCTGGCCGATGCGCTGCAGATGGAGGATTTCCTCGATCGCCAGACCGAAGGCTTCTCGCAAGGCCAGCGCACCAAGACCGCCATCGCGCGCGCGCTGGTGCACAACCCGAAGAACGTGATCCTGGATGAACCCACCAACGGGCTCGACGTGATGACGACGCGCGGCCTGCGCGCATTCCTGAAACAGCTGCGCGACGAAGGCCGCTGCGTGATTTTTTCCAGCCACATCATGCAGGAGGTGGCGGCATTGTGTGACCGCATCGTCGTGATCGCGCAAGGCCGCGTGGTCGCGCACGGCACGCCCGATGAAGTGCGCGAGCAGACCGGCGAACAGAATCTCGAAGACGCCTTCGTCAAGGCGATCGGATCGGAAGAAGGATTGCACGCATGAACGCGATGATCACGGTAATGCTGAAGGAATTGCGCGACCTGTCGCGCGATCGCCGCACGCTCGCACTCGCACTGTTACTCGGGCCGCTGTTGTATCCGGCGCTGATGCTCGGCATAGGCAAGCTGGTCGAGATGCGCGCGACCACGCAGCTGGAAAAACCGCTGGAAGTGTCGATCGTCGGCGCGCAGCACGCGCCGAACCTGGTGGCCTACCTGGCCAGCCAGGGCATTCGTTCAAAGAAACTTCCCGTTGACCTCGATGCCGCGATCCGCAGCCAGAACGAGGACGTGGCGCTGGTGATCGACAAGGACTTCGCCAAACACTGGCGCGAAGGCCAGCCGGCGAAGATCGACATCGTGCAGGACTCGACGCGGCGCGACGCGGAAATTCCGGTCGCACGCATCCGCGCTGCATTGCAGGGGTACGCGCAGCAAATGGGCGCTTTGCGCCTGCTGGCGCGTGGTATCAATCCGTCGGTGACGCGTCCGCTCAACATCGGCAGCCGCGACCTCGCCACCGCCGAAGCCAAGCGCGGCATGTTGCTG
This sequence comes from Lysobacter sp., assembly GCA_026786005.1. Lineage (GTDB taxonomy): Bacteria > Pseudomonadota > Gammaproteobacteria > Xanthomonadales > Xanthomonadaceae > JALYOU01. The sequence continues at coordinate 2,527 of JAJAYW010000181.1, forward strand.
TCCTTCATCCTGCCGGTGCTGCTGCTGCTCACCGCTTTCATCGGTGGCGCGTACCTGATCCTGGATGCGACCGCGGGCGAGCGCGAACGGCAATCGCTGGAGCCGCTGCTGGCAACGCCGGCCTCGCGCGGCGCCATCGTCAGCGGCAAGATCGCGGCCGCCTGCGTGATCGGCCTGATGACGTTGTTGCTGACCCTGCTGTCGTTCAAGTTGAGCGCGCAGATCAGCACCGGCATGTCGCGGCAACTCGATGTCAGTTTCATGGCGATCGGCAAGATGCTGCTGATCCTGGTGCCGATGTTGCTGATCGGCACCGCGCTGTTGAGCTTCCTCGCTGCGGCCTCGAAAAGCATGAAGGAAGCGCAGAGCCACATGACCTGGCTGATGCTGCTGCCGATGCTGCCGGGGTATGTGCTGATGGCCAATCCGGTCAAGGACAAGCTATGGCAATTGCTGGTGCCGTTCCTGGCGCAGAACCAGATGCTGCTGAAGGTGATCCGCGGCGAAAGCATCACGATGATGCAATGGGGCGTGTATCTGGCTGCGGCGCTGGCGTTGGCGGCGCTGTTGTGGCTGGCGGCGGTGTGGCGGTACGGGCAGGAGAAGCTGGCGATTTCGGCTTGACGGCTAAAAAAGCCCGGCAGATGCCGGGCTTTTTACATTGTGGAGCAGGGAATCAGTTCCCAGGATTGAAGTCGATCGTGCGCCGCGAGGTTACCGGCGAACCGATCGGCTGGAACCTCCACTTTTTCACTGCCGCCAGCGCTTCGCGATCGAACACGCGGGGCGGCTTGGCTTCCACGACGCGCGCCGATGTCACCGAGCCGTCGGCACCAACCGTGAATTCGACCTGTACCGTACCGCTCTGCCCAGCACGTGCCGCAGCAGCCGGATAGCGTGGCGATGGCTGGCTGATGGGACGCAACTCGTTGGACGAAGAGGCTGCCGGCGCGGCGGGCTGGGCCGCAGGCTGTTGCGTCGGCGGCGGGGCGGCCGGCTGCGTAGCGACCGGACGTGGCGCGGCGGGCTGCGGCTGTTGCGCTGGCGGCGCGGTAGCAGGCGTTGCTGCGCGTTGTGCTGCCTGTTGCGTGGCCAGCTGCTGCGCCGCAAGTTGTTGCGCCGCTTGCTGCTGTGCCAGCCGCTCCTTTTCCAGTTCGGCCTGACGCGTGGTTTCTTCTGCCGTCTGCGTTTCCGCATCGACGGCGCGCTGGGCCACGGCCTTCTGAGCGGTCGCGATGCTGTCCTTGAGCCGCGGCAACGCCGGTGCCTTCGGATCGGCCTTGTCCATCAATGCGTACAGGCGCTGCGCCTCGATGAAATCATCACGGCCGATGCTCTGCTCGGTGGCAATCAGCGCGTAGGGCTGCAGATCGGTCAGTGCGCTGGACACGGCCGGGTCATTGGGCTGCTTGTCGCGCAGGGCGAGGTAATACTCCATCGCGTTGTCACCGGCCGGGGCGTACAGCCGCTGCTCGGTCAGCGCCTTGCCGGCCGCCTCGCGCAACTGGTCGGCGCTCATCGCCTGGACCTTGGCCGAAACCGCTTGCTGCGGCGGAACCGCCTGGGTGGCCGCCGTCCCCGCGGCCGGTTGGCCCGGCACGGCTTCGGGATCTTTCTTGCAGGCGGACAGGGCGCACAGCAACAGCACGCCGGTCGCGCAACGGATCATGGTCGGGCGCATCGTCCGGACCCGGTTTTGTGGCTTTGCAACATACATCGGTGGCTCCCCCTGTTCTGTGCGATTGGTGCACATGTGCGTAGCACGCGACAGTGCGTCGGGTTTGTCAACCATGAATATGAAAATTCAGCGAAATTTCGCTTATTTTCCGATGCAAAACGTCGCAAAAATGTGACCGAGTAGGTCGTTTGGCGCGATCCGGCCGGTGATTTCGCCCAGGGCGTCGTGGGACAGGCGCAGTTCTTCCGCCGACAGTTCCAGGGCCTCCTGCGCCAGCTGCGCCTGGGCAATGCCGAGATGGTGATGCGCCCTGTGCAAGCCGTCGACGTGCCGGGCACGCGCCGTGAATGCGCCGTCGCCTGCATCCGTCTGGTCGCCGATGGCCAGTGCGCGCAGGGATTGATGCAGGGTGTCCAGGCCGGCGCCGGTCCTGGCCGAAACCCATAGCGTGTCGGCGGTGTTTGACGCCGTCGGCGCGCCGAGCAGATCGGCCTTGTTGTGGACGAACAATCGCTGCGGGACCTCCGCGATGGCGTCGGCGATGTCCGTCATTCCGCCGCGTGGATCGCGCGCGTCGAGCACAACGATCGCCAGGTCCGCACGCTTGAGTTCATCGCGGGCGCGGCGCATGCCCTCGCGCTCGATTGCATCGCCGCCCTCGCGCACCCCGGCGGTATCGACCAGCAACAATTCGACACCGTCGATGCGGATCGCTTCGCGCAACAGGTCGCGGGTGGTGCCGGCGATGTCGGTGACGATCGCGCGGTCGCTGCCCGCAAGCACATTCAACAGCGAGCTCTTGCCGACATTCGGCGGCCCGACGATGACCGCATGCAATCCGTCGCGCAGTTTCTGGCCGCGCTGCGCTTCATGGAGCAATTGCACCAGCGCGGCATGCGCGGCGGCAAGACGGTGCTTCAAGGCGTGGCCAACGAGTGTATCGATGGGCTCATCGGCGAAATCGATAGAGGCTTCGATCTGCACGCGCAACGACAGCAGCTCGGCAGCGATTGCATTGACACGTCGCGAAAACACGCCATCGAGCGAGCGGCGGGCGGCGCGGGCGGCGCGGGTATCGGCGGCGGCGATCAGGTCGGCAATGGCTTCGGCTTGCGTCAGGTCGAGCTTGCCGTTGACGAACGCCCGTTCGCTGAATTCACCTGGACGCGCATGCCGCGCGCCGAGTTCGCAGCAGCGTGCAACCAATTTCTGCAACACGACCGGACTGCCATGCGCCTGCAGCTCGACGACGTCTTCGCCGGTGAAGCTGGCCGGCGCTGCGAAATGGATGGCGATGCCGTCATCGAGTGTGTCGCCAGCGCCGTCGAAAAAACCAACGTGGTGCGCATGACGAACGTCAAGTTGCCTGCCGCAGATGGTTTCGCCGATGGCCGCTGCGCGCGCGCCCGACAAGCGCACGATACCGACGCCGCCGGCCCCGGCGGATGTGGCGATGGCGACGATAGTGTCGTTGTGGCGGGAGTCGGTCATGGCGCGATGGTCGCAGAAAGGTTCTGCGACGGGTGCACTTTGCTTTTTGTAGAGCGGAGCTTGCTCCGCTGCTTTTGACTGCAACCAACCACAACGGAGCAAGCCGCTCATCCTGAGCCTGTCGGAGGACGCTCTACAGCCTAGAACGTCAGGCCTTCGCCGGTGCTTCGCTATAACGCCGCGTCATCCACCACTGCTGAAGCAGTCCCAGCGAACCGTTGGTGACCCAGTACAGCACCAGGCCGGCCGGGAAGAACGCGAACATCACGCCGAACACCAGCGGCATCATCTGCATCATCTTCTGCTGCATCGGATCCATGCCGACCGCCGGCGTGAGCTTCTGCGTGGCCCACATCACCGCCGCATTCAACACCGGCAGGATGAAGAACGGATCGCGCGCCGTGAGGTCCTGGATCCACAACATCCACGGGGCCTGGCGCAGTTCGACCGACTCCAGCAATACCCAGTACAGCGCCAGGAAGATCGGCATCTGCAGCAGCACCGGCAAACAGCCACCGACCGGGTTGATCTTCTCTTTCTTGTACAGCTCCATCATCGCCATCTGGAACTTCTGCTTGTCGTCGCCGTAGCGCTCCTTCAACTGCGCGATGCGCGGCTGGAACTTGCGCATCTTCGCCATCGACTTGTATTGCGCCGCCGACAACGGGAACAGCGCCAGCTTGATCAACAGAACCAGCAGCACGATTGCCCAACCCCAGTTGTTGGTGATCTTGTGCAGCTGCGCCAGCAACCAGGCGATGGGTTTGGCGAGGAAGGTGAAAATGCCGTAGTCGAGCGACAGCGCTAGGCCGGGGGCGACATCGTCGAGGCGATCCTGCAGTTTCGGACCCACCCACAATTTGGCTTCGGCGACCGCGCGCGTGCCCGGTGCCACATTGACGCCCGGGCCGAGTTCGCGCACCAGGTATTGCGTGCCGCCATTGGCTGGCGGCGTCGCCAGCGAGAACGTAGTCTGGTCGTTGGGCGATGGAATCCACGCCGCGAAAAAATAATGTTGCAGCAGCGCAATCCAGCCGCCCTTGACTTGGCGGTCGAGCGTGCCGTCATCGACGAAGTCGGCGTACTTGCGCTTCTCGTATTTCTCCTCCGGGCTGTACCACGCCGCGCCGGTGAAGCTGTAGGCCTCCGGGTTGGTCAAGCCGCTCTTGCTGGGTGGCGGATTGCGCAACAGTTGGCGATAGACGTAGCCCTGCCATGGCGCGGTACCGGCATTGACCACTTCATCGCGGACGTTGATCGCGTACTCGTTGCGTTTCAACGTAAAAATGCGGCGGATCGTGACGCCGTTCGGTCCACGCCAGACAAAGGGCACCTCGACGCCGTGGCCGCCACGCGGCAACGCGTACTGACGCGCCGGCAACTCGGGCAAGAATCCGCTTTCGTGGTTTGGCGCAGCACCGGCCTGGCTGACCCAACCGCTTTGCGCCGAGAAAAAACGCGTCGCGTTGTCATCGAACAATTTCACTGGCGCACTGTTGCGCTCGGTCGATTGTGGATAGCGCAGCAACTCAGCGCTACGGATTGCGCCGCCATCGAGCACCAGTCGCAACACATCCGTGGTCACGGTGACGTTTTGTGCCGACGAAGGCTGCGTGGTTGCCGACATCGCCGGTACCGATGGCTTGTTGGTCGCGGTGTTGGTGGATGGCACGGCCGGCAACGTTGCGCCGCTCACCGTCGGCACCGTGCTGGTCGCGCCGGGCGATGCCGCGGTGGTTGCTTCGGCAGCTGGCGCAGGCGCAGCGCGCTCCTTGCCCCACTCCACCCACAACAATGTCGCCACCATCAACCAGGCGAAGATCAGGAAAACACGGGTCTGGTTCATCAGGCAGCGACAGGCTCAGCCGGCGTCGGACGCGGGCGTATCAGTGTGGGATGGAATTTCGTCACGCATTGTGCCGTTCGCTAATGACGGCGGCAATGCGCCGGCGCGATGCAACACGTTGACGAATGCGGCGCGCAGCGCATGTGCGTCGGCTTTCGCGGCCGCTGCACGTGCGACGCACACATAATCGCCGTGCGCCAATTGCGCGCGCAGCATACGGAATTGTTCGCGCAATGCGCGCTTGATGCGGTTGCGACCCACGGCATGCGGGTCCACTTTGCGCGAGACCGCCAGGCCCAGACGGGCTGGTGTGTCGCTGACCAGCCAGTGCAGACTCAACAAGGGGTCGCCGGTGCGGCGTGCCTGCTTGAACACGGCATCAAATTCGCTCCGCGCACGCACGCGTGCAATCCGCGGGAAGCGGGCGCCGGAAGAGGTCATCGAACGACTGCGGCCCCAAGATTGCGGCCGCGCGAGACGCTTACGCCGAAAGAACCTTGCGGCCCTTGGCGCGGCGACGGGCAAGAATCTTGCGGCCATCGGCGGTTTTCATGCGGGCACGGAAGCCGTGGTCGCGCTTGCGCTTGATGTTGCTGGGCTGGAAGGTGCGCTTGGTGGCCATGAGCGTGCGGCAATCGGCTGAACAGGACCGCGGATTCTAGCGCCGTGCTTGCTGCGGGTCAAACAGGGGCCCGTGGGTGGCCGGGTTCGTCATCGCGAAGGGGCGCGTCACGGCGACGCGGCGGGTGCGTGTCCGGAGACGCGGTGGTAGGCTGCCTGCCTCCCTTGCGACGAGCCTTTCGCGACGTTTTCGCAACGCCGTGCGGCCAGCCTTTCGATGACGTTGAGCCCCCATTTGGACGCCTGGCCACGCTGCCTGCAGCGCCTGGAAGCGGAACTTCCCGCCGAGGACGTCCATACGTGGCTCAAGCCATTGCAGGCCACGCAGCGCGATGACGCCTTGGTGCTGTATGCGCCGAACGCGTTCGTCGTCGAGCAGGTGCGCGACCGTTATCTCGTGCGCATCCGCGAACTGCTGGCGCACTTTTCCGGCACTGATGACGTCAGCCTGGAGATCGGCGCACTCAAACGCGTCGCGCCGGTCAGCAGCGCGGCACCGGCCCTGGCACGCTCGGGCGAACCCTTCCACGGCAACCTCGACAGCCACTACACCTTCGAAAATTTCGTCGAGGGCCGCAGCAACCAGCTGGGCCGCGCCGCTGCGTTGCAGGCAGCGCAGAAACCAGGCGATCGTGCCCACAACCCCTTGCTGCTGTACGGCGGCACCGGACTGGGCAAGACCCATTTGATGTTCGCCGCCGGCAACGCGATGCTCGCCAGCAACCCGGCGATGCGGGTGATGTACCTGCGTTCGGAACAGTTCTTCAGCGCGATGATGAAGGCATTGCAGGACAAGGCGATGGATGGCTTCAAGCGGAACTTCCAGCAGGTCGATGCGCTGCTGATCGACGACATCCAGTTCTTCGCCGGCAAGGATCGCACCCAGGAAGAGTTCTTCCACACCTTCAATGCCCTGTTCGACGGCAAGCAGCAGATCATCCTCACTTGCGATCGCTATCCACGCGAGGTTGACGGGCTCGAGCCGCGGCTGAAATCACGCTTGGCGTGGGGCTTGAGCGTGGCTATCGAGCCGCCGGATTTTGAGACCCGCGCGCAGATCGTGTTGTCCAAGGCGCGCGAGCGCGGCACCGTGATCCCGGAGGACGTCGCCTTCCTGATCGCCAAGAAGATGCGCTCCAACGTGCGCGACCTGGAAGGTGCGCTCAACACACTCGCGGCCCGCGCCAACTTCACCGGCCGCGCCATCACCCCCGAATTCGCACAGGAAACGCTACGCGATCTGCTGCGCGCGCAGCAGCACGCGGTCGGCATCCCCAACATCCAGAAGACCGTGGCAGACTACTATGGCCTGCAGCTCAAGGATTTGTTGTCCAAGCGCCGCACACGCTCGCTGGCGCGGCCAAGACAGGTGGCGATGGCGTTGGCGAAGGAATTGACCGAACACAGCTTGCCGGAAATCGGGGATGCTTTTGCCGGTCGCGACCACACTACCGTCCTTCACGCCTGCCGGCAGATCAAACACCTGATGGAAACCGACGGAAAGCTGCACGAAGATTGGGACAAATTGATCCGTAAGCTCAGTGAATGACCGGGCTGACAAGGTGTGGATAAACTGGGGATGGATTTTGGCGCCGAAATTACCCACAGGTTATTCAACGGCTCGCAGCGGCTAAGTGGCATGTGTTGCCGAGCATTAAAATCAAGCAGAACAAAAAGTTGCACGTGATATACATGATTCGCGGCGACACCAAGCACCACCAGTTTTTGATTTATTCACTTCAATTAAAGCAAGAGCGAAAGGATCGGCCGCATGCGTTTTAGTCTGCAACGCGAAGTTTTTCTCAAACCGCTGGCGCAAGTCGTCAACGTGGTCGAACGCAGGCAAACCCTGCCGGTGCTGGCCAACCTGCTTGTGCAGGTCCAGGGCGGACAGCTGTCGCTGACCGGCACCGACCTTGAAGTCGAAATGGTCGCGCGCAGTGCGGTGGACGATGCGCAGGATGGCGAGACCACGATCCCGGCACGCAAATTGTTTGAAATCGTGCGCGCCCTGCCCGACGGCAGCAAGGTCACCGTAACGCAGACGGGCGACAAGGTCATCGTGCAGGCGGGCCGTAGCCGGTTCACGCTGGCCAGCCTGCCCGCCAACGATTTTCCTTCCATCGATGAAGTTGAGGCCACGGAGCGCGTGGATGTGCCCGAGGCCGCGCTGAAGGAATTAATCGAGCGCACCGCCTTTGCGATGGCCCAGCAGGACGTGCGCTATTACCTCAATGGCTTGCTGTTCGACCTGCGCGACAAATCGTTGCGTTGCGTGGCCACCGACGGACACCGGCTGGCGATGTGCGAGGCGCCACTGGAAACCGGCGCGCAGACAAAACGCCAGATCATCGTGCCGCGCAAAGGTGTGCAGGAATTGCAGCGCTTGCTCGAAGGCGGCGATCGCAACCTCGAGCTGGAAGTCGGCCGCAACCATATCCGGGTCAAGCGCGACGATGTCACGTTCACCTCCAAGCTGATCGATGGCCGGTTCCCGGACTACGAAGCGGTGATCCCGATCGGCGCCGACCAGGAAGTGAAGATCGACCGCGAGGCATTCCGTGCGTCGCTGCAGCGCGCGGCAATCCTGTCCAACGAGAAGTACCGCGGGGTGCGCGTGGAGATCTCGCCGGGCCAGCTCAAGATCAACGCCCACAACCCAGAGCAGGAAGAGGCCCAGGAGGAAATCGAGGCCGAGACGAAAGTGGACGGCCTGGCGATCGGCTTCAACGTCAACTATCTGCTCGATGCGCTGAGTGCCTTGCGCGATGAGCATGTGGTCTTGCTGCTGCGTGACGCCAACTCCTCCACGCTGGTCAAGGAAGCGGGCAACGATCGCTGCCGGCATGTGGTGATGCCGCTGCGCCTGTGACGGCAAGACAGTTTCACGTGGAACATATGCGCCCGGCCCTGTCCGGGCGTCGTCTTTTTGGGATTGAGCCGTGCATATAACGCGTCTGGAACTACGCAATGTGCGCAGGCTCGAACCCACCGAGCTCCACCCGGCGCCGGGGTTGAACCTCGTCACCGGTGCCAATGGCGCCGGCAAGACCAGCCTGCTGGAAGCGTTGCATCTGCTGGCGTATGGCCGAAGCTTCCGCGGGCGGGTGCGGGACGGGTTGATTCGGACCGGCGCAGATGCGCTAGAGGTATTCGCAGAATGGACGGAAACCGAGGGTGGGCGCGTCCGGAAAGCTGGTTTGCGCCACACCGGGCAAAGCTGGGAGGGCCGCCTGGACGGCCAGTTCGTTGCCCATCTTGGGGAGCTTTGCGCCGCGCTGGCAGCGGTCACCTTTGAGCCGGGCAGCCATGCCTTGGTGAGCGGTGGCGGGGAGTCGCGCCGTCGCTTCCTCGATTGGGGCCTGTTCCACGTGGAACCAGATTTTTTACCATTGTGGCGCCGTTACGCCCGGGCTTTGAAACAACGTAACGCCCTGCTGAAGACGCGACTACGCGATACGGCGCAGCTGGATGTGTGGGATTTCGAGCTGGCAGAGGCGGGAGAACCTCTTGGGCAACAGCGCCAGCGTTACCTGGACGGGCTGCAAACCAGGTTGCATCGGATCGCTGCCGACTTCCTTCCGAGTCTGGGCGCAGCGACGCTGACCTACCAGGCTGGCTGGAAGCGTGACGAACTCTCGTTGGCCGATGCCTTGCTGTTGGCTCGCGACCGGGATCTTGCGACTGGCCACACCTCGGTCGGACCGCATCGGGCAGACTGGCGCGTCGATTACCGCGAACGACCGGGCCGCGAAACCTTGTCGCGAGGGCAAGCCAAACTCACCGCTTTGGCGTGCCTTTTGGCGCAGGCAGAACATTTCGCCGCGCAGCGCATGGAGTGGCCGGTCATCCTGCTGGATGATCTGGGCTCGGAGCTGGATTTGGCACATCAATCGCGCGTGCTTCACTATTTGGCGTCCGGCCAGGCCCAGGTCTTCCTGACCGGGACCGAGGCGCCGGCAGCATTGGGCCAGTTGGATGCGGGAGCCGCAAAGTTTCACGTGGAACAAGGCCGAATCAACGCCGTTCCTTGACGTTCTGGCCCTGCCGAAACTTGGGTTCGACCTCCCGGCTGCTATACTTCACGCATCTATATCTAGTGTGTCCGGTGGTTGCATTCGCAGCCGCCCAGTGGAGCCTTGAGCCGCATGACCGAAAGCAACGACGAAACCCTTCCCGTCCCGAACCTCAACTACGACTCCAGCAAGATCACCGTGCTGCGCGGCCTCGAAGCCGTCCGCAAGCGTCCGGGTATGTACATCGGTGACGTGCATGACGGCACCGGCCTACACCATATGGTGTTCGAGGTGGTCGACAACGCCATAGACGAGGCGCTGGCGGGCCACGCCGACGATGTCATCGTGACGCTGCTGGAGGACGGCTCGGTCGCGGTCTCCGACAACGGTCGCGGCATTCCGGTCGATACGCACAAGGAAGAGGGTGTGTCCGCGGCCGAGGTCATCATGACCGTGCTGCATGCCGGCGGTAAGTTCGACGACAACAGTTACAAGGTCTCCGGCGGCCTGCATGGCGTGGGCGTATCCGTGGTCAATGCGCTGTCGGAGCACTTGTGGCTGGATATCTGGCGCGATGGCGGGCATTACCAGCAGGAATACGCGCTGGGCGAGCCGCTGTATCCGCTCAAGCAAATTGGCGACTCCGGTAAGCGCGGCACCTTGCTGCGCTTCAAGCCCGCAGCGACCATCTTCTCCGACACCGAGTTCCATTACGACATCCTGGCCAAGCGCCTGCGCGAGCTGTCATTCCTCAACTCCGGCGTCAAGATCTCGCTGATCGACCTGCGTGCCAATGAAGGTGGCGGCGAGGGCAAGCGCGACGTGTTCGAGTACCAAGGCGGTATCCGCTCCTTTGTCGAGCATCTGGCGCAATTGAAGACTCCGCTGCATCCCAACGTCATTTCCGTGACCGGAGAGCAGAACGGCATCACCGTCGATGTCGCGCTGCAGTGGACCGACGCCTATCAGGAAACCATGTTCTGCTTCACCAACAACATTCCGCAAAAAGATGGCGGCACGCATCTGATCGGCTTCCGTGCCGCGCTCACGCGCACGCTGTCGAACTACATCGAGCAGAACGGCATCGCCAAGCAGGCCAAGATCACGCTGTCGGGCGATGACATGCGCGAAGGCATGATTGCGGTGTTGTCGGTCAAGGTGCCGGATCCCAGCTTCTCCTCGCAGACCAAGGAAAAGCTGGTCAGTTCCGACGTCAGGCCAGTTGTTGAGAACACGTTCGGTGCACGTTTGCAGGAGTTCTTGCAAGAACACCCCAATGAGGCTCGCGCCATCGCCGGCAAGATCGTCGATGCCGCCCGCGCCCGCGAAGCCGCCCGCAAGGCGCGCGACCTGACCCGCCGCAAGGGCGCACTCGACATTGCCGGCCTGCCCGGCAAGCTCGCCGACTGCCAGGAAAAGGATCCTGCCAAGTCGGAGTTGTTCATCGTCGAGGGCGACTCGGCCGGTGGCTCGGCCAAGCAGGGCCGCAACCGCAAGACCCAGGCGATCCTGCCGCTGAAGGGCAAGATCCTCAACGTCGAGCGCGCGCGCTTCGACCGGATGCTCGGCTCGAAGGAAATCGGGACGATGATCCAGGCGCTCGGCAC
>JAJAYW010000182.1 GCA_026786005.1 Lysobacter sp.
AGCAATCCCTTGATGAGCAGCACATCGCCTTTCACCAGCGCAGGCACGGCGCCGTGGTGCCGGTCGAATACGAAGGTCGAACCGTCGGTGCTGACGCTCAGCAATGCATCGAGGCCAGCGCGCTGCTCGACCACACGTACTTCGGGTCGGTACGTGACCTCGGCGCTGCCGGAACCGCCGGGATTTCGCGGCGCTGCAACGACAGCATCCGTGTCGGCGTGCGGTTCCTGGTCGCGTTTGCAACCTGCGGCGGCGCACGCCACAAAGGCGGCCAGCAAGACAATTGCCACGTGCTTGTTCATGGGGGTCTCCGAAAACTATTGGGCGCACGCGCTGCCAAAGCGAAGCCGCGTGCGGACAGTCGTTGGCGTCAGGGCCGTGTCAGTTCCACGCGCCGATTCAATGCGCGCCCTTCCGCCGTGTCGTTGCCCGCCTTGGGACGACTTTCACCGAGCCCGCCTGTCGCCAGACGACCCGCAGCAATGCCGTGCTGTTTGACCAGCGCGTCCTTCACTGCCGCGGCACGACGACGCGAGAGATCGAGATTGGCCGCTTCCCCACCAACGCCATCGGTATGGCCGTCGATGCGCAGCGTCCAGTCCGGATGCGCGGCGAGCGTCGCCGCGATCTCCTGCAACACGCGTGCGGACTGCGGGCGGATGACGGCGCTGGCGAATGAGAAATAGATGCCGTACACATCGGTGCTGCGATTGGTCGCGAGCGTGCGTTCGAGCGACCCGACAGCGGTTTTGGGTTCGGGATACTCGATCCTCACCAGGTTCGACGACGCACCCGCGCCGCGCGAGCGCACCACGATCGGATTCTGCGGGACGTCGAGCACATGGAATTCAAACGGCACCGAATCGGCCCCGTCCGACAACCGTCCTTGCGCATGGATGACCGGCAACTGCGTGCGCCGGCCATTCACCAGCATCGGCAGGCTTGTGGTTCCGCCCTTGACGCGCGAGATCGTGCCGGAAAGTTCACGGCGCACGACCGACATGCCGAACATCGCACCGACGTCGAGAAAGGTGATTTCGGCGGCACCGGTGTTGCGCAGGTCTGTCACCACGGCCGCGGAAAACCCCGGCACCGTGCCGGTGTACTGCAGAGCGTCGCCGGTGTGGAACCAGGTCCGCATCCTGCGCGCGCCGCGCTGGTCGGCAGCACGCACGGTGCGCACGACGCTGACTTCCATCATGCCTCGGCCATCGTCCGACGGGACTTCGCCGGACGCGGTGATGCGATAGCTTTCTGCTGTGATCGCGTCGATGACGCGCAACGTCTCGTAGTCGCCACGCCGTTCGCTGACGGCACGCACTGTCGTCAGCCCTTCCACGAAAGGAACCCGTGCAGGGGTGACACGCTGCTCCGCAGCGGCGGGAAACCCCAGCAGCAGCGCGCCAATCAATGCGTACGCGGTCGCGCGCGCGTGCGACCTGCGGATGTCCTTCACATGCGTGCCTGCGCGGTCTCGAGGATGCGCTTTGCCACGGCGGGCACGTCGTCGACGCCGAGGAGGGTCAGCGTCACCAGGTCGTCGCCCGTGCGGATCCACAGTTGCGGGCCGACGGTCGCGGCCTGGTCGCCGATGCCGTCGTACGGGTCGGCGATGCCTGGCTCCCTCTGCGCCATCATGCCCACGCCCGCCATTGCCGCTTCACCGGCGCCGCGGTTGAGCATGAAGGTGACATCGGGGCTGAGGCTCCCGGCGAAGGTATAGGCACATGTGGTCTCGTCGTTGGACGGGCGCTCTTCCCCTGCCGCGGTGACCGGTTTGCCGAGAATCGTCGACATCTCGTCGGCCGTCACCAGGTTGCAGGCCTTCACAACCTGTTCGGGACTCGCATCGGCCATGGCCGTCCCGGCTGGCGGGGTCGAAGCATCGGCGGCCGCAGGCAGCGACGCGTCCTCGACCGGTGGCTTGGAGCAGCCATGCAGAAGTGGCATGGCAGCGAACAGGTATACGAATACAAGATGGCGGCGCTTCACTGGCATCTCCTGGAAGTGGGTTGGCATTGACGTGGGGATGCGCAAGCGGGATGCGTCGACAGGCTACAGACGCCCACCAGCGGCAATGCACTGTCGTTCGAGACCCGGCGCAGCGGGCGAGTTGCGAGCGCGCGCTCCGCGGGCGTTGACGCAGATGGGCGGTTCCGGCGCTGCGCCCTCGCGGAGATTGCCTGCAACGCTGTGGGTGGACTCATCGATGCCCGAGAGCATGCCGGTTGTGACCTGCAGGCTCGTCGCCCGCTGGCTGACGACGCTCTGCAGCTCGACCATGTCGGTTTCTGCCGTAGCCGCGGGCTGATGCGGCGGGTTGCCGCTGACGATGATGATTCCAGCTTCGGCACCATTGGGACGCGCCGCGGCCGGCACTGCCTGCTCGGTCATTTCCGTCGCGCCGGTCTGCGTTCCGATCCTCTCGATCGGCTCGAGCGTCACGCGATCCGAATACCGATCGCTCCGGTCGAAGACGCCGTTGGCACGGTCGTATTGCTTGCGCAGCGCAGCACGCTGTTCGTGCGGGATGCCCAGCCGCGAGAACGGAAACGGCGCACGCGTCACGTCGTACCACCATGCACGCACTTCATCAGGCACGTTGTCGCCGATGCGGTCGCAGCGCACGTTGTACAACCAGGGATCGGCGCCACATTGCCCGCCCAGCAGGATGGTGTACGACTGCGACGGACCTGACGTCATGTCGATATGTAGGATCTCGGTCGCATTGGCATTGCCCCTGCCGATTTCCGGCGGCGTCCAGGTTGCATCGACGCGGTAGGCGAACGAATGACCATCGCGGCTGATGCAGGCGCCGCTGAAACTGTATTCAGCGCGGCCTGGCGACAGCTGGGTGAATTTCGGCTGCGCGGTCAGGCCGCCAGCGGTGCATTGCAGGGCGGGTGTACGCGGGGGGTCGGCCTGCGCGACGGGTGTCGCCAGAGGTGCGATTGCCAAGGCTGATAGCAAGAGCGTCGTGAAACGCATGTCGTTCTCCTGTTGCGGATTGCGCCGTTTTTGCGGAGATCCTTGAACGCCGGCGCTGAAGAGTTGCAAGTCCTGTGCAAAGGAACACGCTGCGGGCGCGAATGCGGACATGGGGGGGCGGATGTCGGAGAACGATGCTGTGCAGTCGCCAGGAGGCGCGTCATCGCATCTGGGGCACGACGCACGCGTTTTCTACGGAACGGCGGCAAGCTGGCTGCGGTCCATGGCCGTATCCAGGCTCCATCACTCAACCGCGGCCGCATCAAGGGCCGCCGATATATCTCATCTCGAAGTCCAACGACGCGCGGGACTGGCTCGCAATCAACTCAAGCTGTCGAGTGCCATCGATGACCATGCGCCGCTGTCCTGCGGATGGCTGGCTCTGGCTGCCTCCCAACCACGTTTCGCTGCCGGCCGTGCGCTCGTTCGACATCGTCACGCGCACCGTGATCGGCTGATCCAAGGGCATGTCGCGAATCAGGTACTGGCAAATGTAGACGTCGTTCCAAAGGCGCATGTTCGGTTGCGTGTCGATCCGTGTCGGCTCACGCGGCCGGACATCCGGCGCTGTCAACGCGGACACGTAGAACGCGCCGCACGAGTTCGGGCCAGGATCAGAGGGACCCTGGGCGGACTGATATCCGTAGGCGGCCGGATAACGGACGGAGACGCGGATCGAATTCTGCGGTTGTGACTGGAACAGGGCTGAACTTTGGGCAGCATCGTGCTTGCGCTCGACCGGCCCGCTCCGGCGATCCGGATTGTGCGTGCCCCGACCCGCATTGGCGGCGCGGTTGTTTCGCGCCTCATCAACTCCCGACTGGATGGCTGAAGCCAGCGCGCGCAGTGCGGCATCGCGTGTCTCTTCCTTCGTTGGCAGCGGGGGCGCAGGCGTTGCGGGCGGTGCGGGCGTGGCAGGTGTGGGCGGCGATGAAGACGTTGAGGCTAGCGCCGGCGACCCGGTATGGGCCGAGGTCTCCACCTTCCCCAGCGACTTCTTCCAGGCCGGCTGGTATGCGGGCGCTGCCTTGCTTGCAGCATCTTTTCCCAATGCCACCGACGAGCCTTGAGGCAGCGGCAACGCATCGCAGATCAGCCCGATGGCATCGATGTACTTTCCCGAACGCCCGTGCACGCCGACGGCACCCTGTGCCTGCGAGCAGATCTGGCTATCGGCAGAGGACTGGTAGTCCCTGTGCTCTGCGTCCGGCCTGGCGTATGCGGAACGTTGCAGGTCGTGGAAATCCGAGCCGCAGGTCAGGAGAAAATTGGTGACGACATCCTCATCCTCATCCAGCCTCTCCACATCAATCCCGAGCACGTGCGACCGGTCGTCCGGGCAGGTGAGTCGTCCTGGGCCTCCGCCAAACCCTCCCGTCCATTCGCCAGCGGTCGCGCTGCCCACGTCATGCATGGTCGTCGCAGTGGCGCACAACGGTCGCAGCGCATCCACATAGGCGCCAGTCCGATATTCAATGCCAACCAGGTATTCGCCGGGCGTGCAGCGCATGGCGAACGGGCCGCCGCCCGGGCCACCGATCGCCGGCAGGCGCTGGTCTGCCAACGCATTGCCACACAGCACAGCTGCCAACATGGCGATCAGCGTGGCCGTCGTCGTCACCGTGCGATGGCAGGGATGCTGCGGACGCTCCGGTTCCACAAACATCCTGCCTTGCGTGCGCGCAAGTTGAAAAAAATGTGGTCGCAACAGGTCATTACGCATGATCGTGACCTTGAAGAAGGAAGGCCTTGACGCGATGCATGCTGGGGCTGCGGGCTCGACGCGCGAGACTGGTTTGGGCGTTCATCGCGGCCCCTGCGGCGTTGACGGCAGCAGCGCGAAGACCCCCTTGAAACCCTGCCAACCATTGCCGATTTCGATGCGGCCCTCCCATGTTTCCTTGAGTCGGGCAATCTTGTTCGGCGCAGTCATTCCCAGATGTTTGTACCAGAGCATTTTTCCGTCCGGCTGGATGCCGAGGATCACGCCGTCGCCGATCGACACGATCTCGCGGAAGCTGTGCCAGCCGGTGCCGACATCGCGCGGTCCGGTCCACGTGGCTGCGCCGGTGGCGAAGCCGGTGTGGTTGTACAGCGCCAGGGTGCCATCCGGCCGTACGGCGTAAATGGCACCGTTGCCGGCAGAAAACACGTCGAGCATGCCCGACCAGCCCCAGCCGACCACCTTGCCCTCGCTCATCGTGTCCATGCCGCCGCCATCGAGAAAACCGCCGTGGCGATGCCAGACCAGCGTGCCGTCCTCGGCGATCCCGTAGATGACGCCTTCGCCACCGGCAAAAATTTTCGTGTAACGCCAGCCGCGCGCGACATCCACGGGGCCTTTCCAGCTGAACGACCCGTCGTTGAATCCATCGTGTCGATACCAGCGCAGCGTGCCGTCATCGGTCAGCGCGTACATGGCGTTGCCGCCCGCCGCGATCACATCCTTGTACCCGGCGGCCCAGCCGTTGCCGACTTTCTTCGGCCCCTGCCAGGCGGCAGTGCCGCTGTCCTTGCGGTACCACATCAGGTCGCCATTGTCCTTGACCGCGTACACCCACATCGGCTGGTAATTGGGCGGGGTAGTACCGAAGGTGCCGATGAAGCCGGGCGGTGGCGGTTCCACTGCGGGTTCGGCCTCGGAAACGAACGCACCAAGGTAGCGGTTGATATCGTCCCAGATCGGCGCGATGGGCGCGTCGGCGCATTCGGGTGTCTCGCTGACCCACGTCCATGGAGACGCAGAGCAATCCTGGCCTGCCAGGCATCGGCTATGGCACAAGGCATGGACGCCGAACAGCACGTCGTCCGTGCCGCGTACCGTCGCGAACGATGGGCCGCCGCTGTCGCCGCCGGCGATCATCTGGCCGGCTACGCTGGGATACCAGACCAGGTCGCCCTCCTCCCGGCGCGTGGTCATGAAACCGACCCGATACTGGCCATCGCTGCTGCTCGGCATCGGGACACCGTTGACCATCTGCGCGAACTGATTGATGCCGCGGCCGAAAATCATCAGTGGCACCGGCGACAGCTGTCCGAAGTACGGGAACTGGCCGTCGCGGAAAATGTCGCGGTTGTAACGCGTGGTCGAACCACGCACCGCGAACGGCTGAGCAACGCGGACGATCGCGATGTCCAGCGGCCGGAAGGTGATGACGCGCATGGACGGGCGCGTCTGCACGGTCGCCCAGTTCGCCTGCAGCGTGACGCTGCCATCCGGCACCGTCATGAATTGTCCTGGCGCCCCTGCAGTGTCGACGCAGTGGGCTGCGGTGATGGCCCAGTTGTTCCTGAGCAGCGAGGCGCTGCAGCTGCCAATCGGACTGTTCAAGGTGAGGAGGGCGTACTTTTCCTGCGTGTCGGCGCTGATCAGCGTGCCGCCGACAAGTCCCTGGCGGCTGGTTCCGAGGTTGTCTTCCTCGCCGGCGCGCACGGTGGCGCTGCTGACCAGAAATGACGCCGCAAACAATGTGATGCATCGCATAGCCAAGGAATTCATGTCGCCGCTCCAGTCCGGAAACCGTCCGCGCGATTGCGGATCGATCCTGTCCACAAGACTTAGGAACACGGCAGGAGGTTGAAAGCGGACATTGATCGCTGGCTCGCGGGAGAAGCTTCAGCCAACGCCGTATCTGCGTGTCGACTGACGACTTGCCACATCCAGGCCAGGTCGTAGCGGCGAAGCGCTCGACCGAACGGGGATGGAACCAACTGCACGCGGAAGACGACCGCGCGGCGTCGCGTTGGCCCGTTACAGCTTTCCTCCGGATGCAAGGCATTGCGCTTCGAGGTTGGGTGCGGCAGGCGAGTTGCGTTGACGTGCATCGCGTGCGCGATCGCAAAGAGACATCGGCACGCCACCGGTGTCCGGTGTGGGCTTGCCCACCCGGCCAATCGACTTCACGGGAGTTTTAGACGCGGCACACTGGGCTTCGAGGTTCGGTGCGGCGGGCGAGTTGCGCTCGCGCGCATCGCGGGCGCTGTCGCAGATCGTCCAGCCCGGGGGGCGCGGAGGCGGCGGCGTACCCGTACCGACCCGGCCGATCGATTTCACTGCAGTGACCAGACGCGATTCGCCGCAGATCAAGCCAATCGCATCGACCCACACCCCCGAACGTCCATGCATGCCAACGGCGACCTGCCCAGGCGGACAGCGTTGCGTGCCGCCATGGAAATTGGGGTCGCCGGCAAAGAAGCCATCGTCGTCCGACCATGCCGGGCCGTCGAAGAACGCAGCGGTATATGGACTCGCCAGTTGCGCGTCGCCGGCGACATCGCAGAACAGATGGATGCTGTTGATGATGACGGTGCGCGCACCCTCGAAGTTGACGTACATGCCGGTGACGATCGGGGACGTGCGGGGCGGGCACGTGACGTAGGTCGGGCTGCCGCCATCGCCGCCATGCCACGCGCTGTCGGACGCCGCGCTGGTCGAGTTGGGCCCATAGGCCGTGACGCACAACGGGCGGATGGCATCGACGTCGTCTGCCGCGCGCAATTCAAAACCCGCCAGCAGTTCGCCGTCAGGACACCGTGCGGTGAATGCGCCGCCGCCTGGGCCGCCCATCGCATCCAGCGTTTGATCGGCCCATGCTTGCCCAGACAATGCGGCGCAGAACGCGGCCACGATCGCCGCGCGCAGACGCCAGTGACGACGTGCAAGTGAACAAAGGTTGGGTGATGGGATAGGCATGGTCGATTCCTGATGTGAGTGATTGCGTGACAACGACCCTCAAAGCCGTCCGACGGCGCTGCGACCGAGCGCCTGCAATGCGGCAATTGCATGGGCACGATCGCTGCGTGTGAGTTCGTCGGACATCAGCACCAGGATCCGGCCGTCATGCCGGGCCACCAGCATCGCGGCGTCGTTGAGGATGCCGCGCTGCGCATCCCGGGTTTCGACCACGGCAAATGCCTCCTCGCCGATGCCGGTGATGGTTTCAAGGCGCACGTTGTCGGCGGCAGCGCGGTTGAGCGGGTCGACGAAGCCAGCGGTCAGGCCGCGGATTTCTTCTTCGGCGGATGCTTCTTTGGCCGCCCAGGTCTGCACCATCAAGCGGCTGGCCGGCGTTTGCCAGACGCAGGCGGAGATGCCGTACTGCTCGCGTGTGGTTTCGCGTTCGCCGGGACTGGCGCCTGCGAACACCGTGCGCACCTCGGTGTCGCTCAACAGGCGGCACGGGCTGTCGGGATCGGCTGGACCGACATCGTCTTCAGCAGCGCGCGTTGCGGAACTCGTTTCCGCATCGGCAGTCGATGCCGCATCGCCTGGCGGCGGCTTCGCGCAGGCGGCCATGCAGATGGCAACGAGAAATATCGCAGCGAAACGCACGGGACGATCGCGTATGGGCAGGCGCATGGCGGGTTCCGGATGCACGGCCGCGCGGAGATCGCCGGCTTCTGCAGTCAAGAACCCGGTAGCGGGCGCGATCCGGACACTCGCCGTTATGGGTGGGCCCGCAGCCCGAAGAAGGCCGCGGCCGCATCCGGGGTTTTCCGCCGGCCGCAAAGCGCCCCGGACGCGCCGCGCTGATCCGGGCTACGACGGAAGGTCGCTTTTACCTCCCAGTCAAAGCCTGCGCTGCAGTTCCCGCAGTGGTACCCGGTAGTGCTCACCGAGTTCCGTGTGCGCGGCA
>JAJAYW010000183.1 GCA_026786005.1 Lysobacter sp.
GCAGTTCGATCTGTTCCATGTATTCACCGTCGACCAGCACACGCTGGCGGTATTAAGGAATTTCGCCAGTTTCGCTTCCGGTGAACCGGATGAGCGCTTCTCGATGGCGCATGCGGTGTGGCCCTACCTGCGCAAGCCGGAACTGTTGCTGCTGGCCGGGCTGTTCCACGACATTGCGAAGGGTCGCGGTGGCGATCATTCGGAACTGGGCGCGATCGACGCGCGGGAATTCTGTACCGCGCACGCCTTGTCGGAGGCGGAAACGGCATTGGTGGCATGGTTGGTCGAGAAGCATCTGTTGATGTCGATGACCGCGCAGAAACAGGACATCGCAGATCCGGAGGTGATCCATCGCTTTGCATCGATCGTCGCCGATCGTGAGCGCCTCGATTACCTGTACCTGCTGACCTGCGCCGACATCGCCGGCACCTCGCCCAAGTTGTGGAATGCGTGGAAGGATCGCCTGCTGGTGGACCTGCACACCGCGACGCGACTGGCATTGCGGCGTGGGCTGGAACATCCGGTCGCGGCCGGGCAGCGGATCACCGAGACGCGCGAGGCCGCGCGACGGTCACTACAAGTCGCCGCATTCACCGACACCGAGATCGATGCGCTGTTCGCGCGGATGCCACAGGAAGGATTCCTGCGCAGCCGCGCCGACCAGATTGCCTGGGAGGCGATGTCACTGCGCGATGTGCGAGCGGGCCAGACGCGCGTGCAGGTGCGGGCACTGGCCGAACATGCCGGCGCGCTGGAAGTGTTCGTGCATTCGCCTGATCGCGACGGGCTGTTTGCAGCCATCGTCGCCACGCTGGATCGCCTGGGCCTGGCGATCCAGCAGGCGCGCGTTCTGGATGGTCCGGGCGACACCATTTTCGATACGTTCGAGGTGTTGCCGAGCGATCCGGACCGGCCAGTCACTGCGTTGCACACAGCGCACTGTCTGTCGGAAGCGCTCGCCGGTTCGCTCGACGCGATCAGGCCATCGCGCCGCGCACAACCGCGGCATTTGCGCCACTTCCGTATCGCGCCACAAGTTGAACTGACCGGGACGGCCGATGGCCGTCGCACATTGCTGAGCCTTGTCTGCAATGATCGTCCGGGCTTGCTGGCCGACGTGACGCAGGTGCTGCGGCAACAACAGTTGCGCGTGCACGATGCGCGCATCGCCACCTTCGGCGAACGCGCCGAGGACATGTTCCAGATCACCGACGAGCACGACCAACCGCTCAACGACCCACAACAACACCAGGCGCTGCGCGATGCATTGCTCGCCTGTCTCGATGGAGGTGCACGGTCATGACGCCACGCAAGACCAGTAAAAGCAAGGCCCAGGCCCCCGGTCCCGACGAAATCAGGTTCATGATCGACAGCGCTTGGGAACGGCGCACGATGTTGACGCCGGACGAGATCGAGGGCTCGACACGTCCCACCGTCGAGCGTGTGATCGAGGGCCTGGAAAGAGGCGAATTCCGCGTCGCCGAACCCGATGGCAAGGGCGGCTGGATGGTCAACGAGTGGCTGAAGAAAGCCGTGCTGCTGTATTTCCGCGTGCAGGAAATGGAACTGATCGAAGCCGAGCCGTCGCCGTTCTGGGACAAGATCCCGATGCGCTTCGAAGGTTATGGCGAAATGCAATTCCGCAAGCTGGGCGTGCGCGTCGTGCCCGGCACCATCGCGCGGCGCGGCGCACATTTCGGCAAGGATGTCGTGCTGATGCCGAGTTTCGTCAACATCGGTGCGTACGTCGGCGCCGGCACGATGGTCGACACCTGGGCGACGGTGGGTTCGTGCGCGCAGATCGGCAAGCATTGCCATATTTCAGGAGGCGCCGGGATTGGCGGCGTGCTGGAGCCGCTACAGGCGTCGCCCACCATCATCGAGGACCACTGCTTCATCGGCGCGCGGTCGGAGGTCGTGGAAGGTGTCGTCGTCGGCCATCACAGCGTGATCGGCATGGGCGTGTTCATCGGCCAGTCGACGCGCATCTACAACCGGACCACCGGCGAGGTTAGCTACGGGGTGGTGCCGCCCGGCAGCGTGGTGGTGTCGGGTTCGCTACCAGCGAAAGATGGCTCGCATTCGTTGTATTGCGCGGTGATCGTGAAGCAGGTCGATGCGAAGACGCGGGCGAAGACATCGATCAATGATTTGTTGCGCGGGCATGCGGAGTGATTTCTTGCCATCCTGAGATCCCTTCTGTGTGTAGGAGCAGCCGTGGGCGCGATGTGGCATTGCCGGGAACGCCCCATCGCGCCCAGGTGCGCTCCTACAAGAGCCGATGACATGACAACCGTTTACGGCCTCAACAATTGCGACACCTGCAAGAAAGCATGCAAGTGGCTCGAGCGATTCGGCGTTGCGCATGCGTTTGTCGATTACCGCGACAACCGGCAATCCCCGCAGAGCCTGACGGATTGGGCGCGGCAAGCAGGCGGCTGGGACACGCTGGTCAACAAAACCTCGACCACATGGCGCACGCTGCCGCCAAACCGCAAGACACCGGGTTCGGATGCGGAATGGCAATTGTTGTTGAAGGAATATCCGCAACTGATTCGTCGCCCCGTCGTCATCACCGAGGATGGCGTCATGTCGCAAGGGTTCAGCGACAACGGCTTCAAGCAGCGGTTTACTCCATCGGTATAGGCTTCCAACGACGTGGTTTTGAATGCTCACCACTAGCGGCTTACTTTTTACCGCTCATCCTGAAAGCAGCGAGCGGCACGCAGAGGACTCCACCATTGACCGATGTTCTTGATTTAGCTGTCGAATTGATTTCGAGAGCTTCGATCACCCCCATCGACGCTGGCTGCCAGACGTTCATCACCGGCCGCCTGCTGCGCGCCGGTTTCGAGTGCGAGCACCTACGCTTCGGCGCGGTCGACAATCTGTGGGCGACGCACGGCACTGAAGGACCTGTGTTGCTGCTGCTCGGCCACACCGATGTGGTGCCGCCGGGCCCGCGAGAGGCCTGGAGTAGCGATCCCTTCACGCCCGAGATCCGCAACGGCGTGTTGTACGGCCGCGGCGCCGCCGACATGAAGGGCAGCGTCGCTGCGTTCGTGATCGCACTCGAACGCTTCGTCGCCGCGCATCCCGATCATTCCGGCACTGTAGCGCTGCTGCTGACTTCGGACGAGGAAGGCGATGCGATCGATGGCGTGCGTCGCGTGGCTGAAGTCTTGCGCGAGCGCGGCCAACACATCGATTACTGCATCACCGGCGAGCCATCGTCGAAACTGATCCTCGGCGACCTGCTCCGCGTAGGCCGCCGCGGCACCTTGTCCGCGACGCTGACCGTGCGCGGCATCCAAGGGCATGTCGCCTATCCCGACAAGGCGCGCAATCCGATCCACCAGGCGATGCCGGCATTGCTGGAACTCACGGCGCGGCAATGGGACGACGGCTTCGAGAGTTTCCCGCCGACCAGTTTCCAGATCAGCAATATCAACGCCGGAACGGGCGCCAACAACGTGATTCCCGGCGAGCTGCAGGTGTTGTTCAACCTGCGATTCAACCCGACGTGGTCGGCCGCCCGGTTGGAGCAGGCGGTCGAAGACGTGCTGCGTCGGCACGCGCTCGAATACGCCATCATCTGGCAACGGGGCGGTGAACCGTTTTACACGCCGGACGGACCACTGCGTGCCGCTGCTCGCGAGGTGCTGGCTGCATTCACTGGCACGTCGCCTGAAGAAAGCACCGGCGGCGGCACCTCCGATGCACGGTTCATTGCGCCGCTGGGCGCGCATTGCGTCGAGATCGGCCCGGTCAACGCCAGCATCCACAAGGTCGATGAGCATGTCTCGGTCGTCGATTTGCAGGCGTTGCCGGATCTTTATCTCACCCTCATCCAGCGACTGTTGTCCGGTTCCGAAAAGTCGCTGCGTTGAGCAGGGAAAACAGGGGGAGCGGCTGCTCACAGGGGGCGGCCGCTTGTGGGGGAATCGAGCCACGATGTTCCGTCACTGCCACATGTGCGGCCGTAGCGCGCACTTGGGCGCGGGGCCGATCTCATCGTGACCCCGCGTTTCGGATAAACAGTGCTTGTCAGCCGCCGGGGAAGGCGTTACGTTCCCACCATGCTTCGCAACACCGCCAGCGCCAACTGTAATTCAAACCGCCGCAATAACGCGCGCGCGAATAATCGCGCATGCCATCAGCGGGTCGGCGACTAGGCAAAGCAGCATCAGCCCAGCATCCACAACCCGCGCTCACCACGCGGGTTTTTTTTATTGTGTCCCCGGAGAAACATATGTGCTCGATCCTCGGAATTTTCGGCCTGCAGCCTGGCGATGACCTGAACTCCCTGCGCCGCCAGGCCTTGGAGCGCTCGCAGCGGCAGCGCCATCGTGGGCCGGACTGGAGCGGCGTGTACGTCGACGACGGCGCCATCCTGGTACACGAACGTCTGGCCATCGTCGATCCTGCCGGCGGGGCGCAGCCGTTGCGTTCCGCCGATGGTGAACTGGTGCTGGCCGTCAATGGTGAGATCTATAACCATCGCGAGCTGGAGAAGGAACTTGCGCAGCAATATACGTTCCAGACCGGCTCCGATTGCGAGGTCATCAATGCGCTGTATCGCGAAGATGCGCCCGCGTCCTTCCTCAATCGCCTCAACGGCATCTTTGCGTTCGCACTCTGGGAC
>JAJAYW010000184.1 GCA_026786005.1 Lysobacter sp.
ACCCGCGGCTGAAACTCGACGTGCAGACCACGCGCGATTACTACGGCAAGCAATCCGAAGGCCTGGAGAAACTGGTCAAGATCCTCGGCACTGTGATCGGCACGATCATGGCGATCGGCGCGGTGTTCGGCGCGCTCAACACCATGTACGCCGCCGTCGCCGGCCGCGCGCGCGAAATCGCGACGATGCGCGCGCTCGGCTTCCGCGGTTTGCCGGTGGTGGTGGCGGTGATGCTGGAGACGACGCTGCTGGCCTTGCTTGGCGGCCTGCTCGGCGCGTTCCTGGCGTGGCTGATCTTCAACGGCTACAGCGTGTCGACGTTGAGCTCGAACTTCAGCCAGGTGGTGTTCCAGTTCAAGGTCTCGCCGGAGTTGCTGTGGAACGGGTTGAAGTGGGCGCTGGGGATTGGCTTGGTGGGCGGGCTGTTTCCGGCGCTGCGCGCGGCGCGGTTGCCGGTGACCGAGGCGTTGCGGGCGGCGTAAGGGGCTTGATGGCCTGGACTGCATGACCTGAACTTCCTTACCTTGGACTTCCTGGCCTGTAAACATGGCCTGTAAGTCGTGGCATGCAGTAGCGCGCACTGCATTCAGGTCGAGGCCGCTTCGCGGCTCGGCTTATTCTGGCGCTGGGGCGCCTTCAGCCTGACGTCCAATGCACGTGGGAGATTCCATGCTCTTCCGCTCGACAGTATCCATCCTGCGTCCAGCCTTTGGCCTTCTCGCGTTGGCAGCGCTTGCCCGGCAGTTGGCGCTGCACATTGAACTGGGTTTCGACGTCGTCAACTTCTTCAGTTTCTTCACCAACCTGTCGAACCTGTTCCCCGCAGCGGTGCTTGTTTTCAGCGCGCGCCGCAGGTCTTCACCCAGCGACGCATCGAAATCGATCGAGTAGCTTCGCGCGGTATCGGTCGTGAACATGACAGTGGTGGGCATCGTATTCGCGATCTTGCTGCGCGATACGGACCTGGGTTCGCTGCTGCCGTGGGTCAACGTCGTGCTGCATTACGTCATGCCGTGTGTCGTCGTCCTCGACTGGCTGCTGCAGCCGCCTCGAATGAAACTCGGCACCAGGCAACTTCTGTCATGCCAGATCTTTCCTGCGTTCTATCTGGCGTATGTGCTGATTCGCGGAAGCATGACCGGTTGGTATCCATACCCGTTCCTCGATCCGGGCAATGTGGGCGGCTACGGCGGCGTTGCCGTTTATGCGATGGGAATCGCGGCAACTTTCCTCATTTCCGGCTGGGGTTTGCTGACGTTGGGAAACAAGCTGCGGAGGCCTGACACGTCATCCCGTCCTTGACGTAGGCCGGAATCCTCGCAGTCGTTGACATCGTCGATATCCAATTGCAATTCTGTTGCCCCCAGACGCAGCCGCTGTTCGCCGATAACGCGTCCAACCGGCTGCCTAAGCCGCGCTCGCGCTCTCGATCTCGATCTAGATCTCGACGCGATGTTCAAGCACTTCGCTGAGGACAAACTGGTGCTTTGGGGATGGCCGCCCGGTGGCAACCGCGCGCCAGTATCGGTGCCGCAAGTTCGTCACGCAATTCAAGGTATGGATGGATGCCGGAGCGCCGTGCCCGGATGTTGGCTGAGTTCTGGATATGCCGGGCGGAATGGACGCAGTCGCTTCCGCCGGATGTGGTGAACCGACGTTAAAAAGACGCAAGGCCAGGCGTTCATAGCGACCGGGACAAAATCCGGCAGAAGCCGCTATTCGGATTCCGCCCTAGGGGCTTTGCTGTCTGCAATGGCGAACGTCCAGCCACAGACTGTAGGCCGCGGTGAAAGCCGGAAACAAATTTTGCAGAACTCCGACAGCGTCCTGCTTGGGCGAAAACACAAAGTAACTCAATGTCATCGCGCTGCCTATGAGGCTCATCACCCAGAATGCGCGTGGGATCACCGGCTTGCCTGCACGGCGCGAGGCGGTGAACTGCACCAGCCAGCGCATCCCGAACATGGTCGCGCCGATCAGGCCGATCAGTTTCCACAGGGACAGATGGATGCCTGTCCATCCGAGCCATGCAATTTGTGTATTCATGAACTCCATCGGGTCAGATCTTCTCCGTGTGGGTGGGAATCGAAGCCGATTGCGAGTCTTCGATTTCGGTTTATCGCCGCAGCCACTCCAAGGGCGAGCAACACCCCGGCGCACAGCGCGGCCAGCACATCGGTCGGCCAGTGCACGCCAAGGACCAGCCGCGATAGCGCCACCAGCAAGGCCCAGAGCGATACGAGTGCGATGACCGGCCACCGTGCCTGTGGCCAATTCCGCTTGACGCAGAGATAGACAGCTGTGGCCAGCGCCGCAGCGGTCAGCGTATGGCCGCTCGGGAAACTCGAACCCCAGTACCACTGGGTTTCCCACAGTGCGGGACGCACGCGCTGGATCGCGGTCTTGGCCAAATAGACCAGCGCGACCGAACCCAGCAGCGAGGACGCCAGCACGGCGCACTCCCATAAGCGCCGCTTGACCAGGAGTGCGGCGACGGCGACAGCCAGCACCGGGAATACCACCTTGGCGGAGGCGCTCAAGGTCAGGGCCTGGAACACAGGCGTCAGTGGCTCCGGCACCACGACGTGGATCCACGACATCAGCGCCGCATCGACACGGCTCGATGCACGTGTCAACACATCCTCGGTCACGAGTATCAGCACCACACCAAGACCGACCATCCAATGCAGCAGCTCTCTTTGTTGCGTCGGTATCCCGGTCCATGTCTGTCCGCGCCAATGCAGCAGCAGACGCAGTGCGCCGTACAGCGCAGCCACGATCGCCACGAACTCAAGAAGTTCTTCAGTCATGGGCATGCGCCGGAAACGATTTGCGGAGGCGGCGGTTGCCGATCAAAGCCGGCATGGACCAGTCAACCGTTGGCGCCTTCGGCAGGGTCGTCATCCTCGTCCTCGTCGGCGCCCTTGCGGTTTTCGGCAGCGTCGTCGGCATCGTCGCCAGCCATCAGTCGTCCCTGCGCAGCATCAATGTTGACTTCACGCACGCCCGTCGCGGTGACCACTTCAATGCCGTACACGATGACGCCGTCTTCGTTCTCCCGCGCGGCTTCCAGAATCCGTCCCCGGGTTTCCGACTCGGCTTTGCCGAGTGCTGCGGCCAGGGTGATGCGCTCGGAGGGAAGTGCCGCGCGCGCAGTGCCTTCCGCATCGCTGCCAACCACCGCACCGGTACGCGTATCGATGTAGATATCGACCAGCTTGGTACCGGTTTGGGTCTTGACCTCCCACACCTGCATCCCCTGCTCGCGGGTGAGACCCACTTCGATCGCGCGACCCCCGGTTTGCTGCTCCGCCACGCCGACGGCCTGTGCAGCGGAAAACGTGGCCGCACGGGCGGACGCGATCTCAGCCTGTTCTTCGGTGGTTGCCGCGTCGGACTGCGCTTGCCCGGTTGCGGCGACGGTAATGGCGATGCCTGAAGCGATCATGGCGGCGCTCAGCTTGCGGGTGTGTTTCATGGGGTTTCCTTGGGTGGTCGGGGGTGTTGAAGAACCGCTTGACGAAACTAGGGGTGCCCAGCTTGCTGGCGTGGACGGTAAATTCCCCTCAGCCA
This sequence comes from Lysobacter sp., assembly GCA_026786005.1. Classification (GTDB taxonomy): domain Bacteria; phylum Pseudomonadota; class Gammaproteobacteria; order Xanthomonadales; family Xanthomonadaceae; genus JALYOU01. The sequence continues at coordinate 3,574 of JAJAYW010000184.1, forward strand.
AAACTCACGCTGCCGTTAACCGGAAGGGCGCGAGTGCAACGTCGTCGGTTCGTCGTGCGCGCTCACTCAATGCGCCTGGCGTGCCGCACGCTGCGGAAAGACAACGATGCAGGCCACGACAAACGACAACAGCGCCGCCGATGCGGTGTAGCGACTCAGTTCCAGCCCGCCAGCGCTGTGCGGTTTGTCGAGCAGATCGCCAATCACCGCACCCAGCGGTCGCGTGAGAATAAAAGCAGCCCAGAACAGCGTCGTCCGCGAAATCGCGGTCCAGTAGTAAGCCGCCGCGACGACTGCCAGCAGTGCACAAAACACCAGAGCACCGCCGCCATACCCCAGGCCTGCGGTATCGGCGGTCCAGTCGCCAAGCGCGGTTCCCAGGGTCTGCGAAAACATGATCGTGACCCAGTAGAAAATCTCCGCCTTCGGCGAATTGACGGTGTGGACCGATACCGATCCCAAGGTGAGATACCAGGCCAGCAGCGATGCCCCCAGCAACGTCAACAGCAGTGTGGTGCCGCCGGCGTAACCGATGCCGAGGGAACGGTCGGCGAAATCCGCCAGCGTGGTTCCCAGCGTGGTGGTGGCGATGATGGTGGCCCAGTACAGCAGCGGGTGGAATTGTTTGGCGGAAATCTGCGCGGCGACCGCGATCGCAAACAGCGCGGCGAAGATCGCAGTCCCCACGAGGTAGCCAAGATTCATCGACATCGACACCGCATCGCCCCCGGTCTCGCCGAGCGTGGTGGCGGCAATCTTGATGATCCAGAAGACCAGGGCGATCTCTGGAACCTTGCTTGGATTTTTTTCAGGTGATGTGTCCATCTGGTTTCCTGTAGAGCCACCGGCTCCCATGGCCGCATGACTTGATGGCGAGTCGAAATTTCCGATTTTTCTACTGCGCGTGCTGCGCCATCAACCCATGCGTAAACCGGTAGCTCGCGGTCTGGTAATAACTCACCGCCTCCAGGGCCAGCGCGTTGTCCAGCGGCAGCCGCTGTTGCGGGCGGTCGTCGCTATAGGACGGCTGCACCGCATCGGCGCGGCGGTGCGGCCCGAGCTGGACCAGCTGGTCGTTGCGCAGGTAGCCGAGCAGCTGATAGGTGCCGAGAAACGCACGCTCGCGGCCCGCGGTTTGCTGCATCACATCTGCGCCGTAGAAGCTGCTTTGGTAATCCATGCCCAACAACCCCAGCAAGGTCGGCGCGATGTCGATCTGGCTGGTCAGGCGATCCCAGCGCTGCGGCGCGATATTGCCGGGCGAATAGATCCACAGCGGAATGTGGTACCGGAACACCGGCAGCGACGCCTTGCCGCCGCTCGACGCGCAGTGATCGGCGGTCAGTACGAAGACGGTATTGGCGAACCAAGGTTTGCTGCGCGCGCGCTTGAGGAAATCACCGATGGCCCAGTCCGAATACGCCACCGCGCTGTTGCGTTTGCCCTGCGGCCAGGGTCCGCGACCTTCCGGGAACGTGTAGGGGCGATGGTTGGACGTGGTCATGACATGCGCGAAGAACGGCTTGCCGGCGGCGCTTGCTTTATCGAACTCACCCAGCGCCATCGTGTACAGATCCTCATCCGACACGCCCCAGATGTTGCCGTGCTGGATCGTGTTCTTGTCGATCTGTCCGCGGTCGTGCACTTCATAGCCGTTGTTGGCAAAAAAATAATTCATGTTGTCGAACGCCCCGTAGCCGCCATACAGGAACTGCGACACGTAGCCTTTCCTGTTGAATACTTCGGCCAGGCTCGCGAGGCCCTCGTTGTGCGGGCGCTTGACAATGGATTCCCCCGGCGTCGGCGGCACCGACAACGCCAGCGCCTCCAGTCCGCGCACGGTGCGGGTTCCGGTCGCAAACAGACGCGTGAACAGCAGACTATCCTTGGTCAAGGCATCGAGTTGCGGCGTCAGACTTTCAACCCGCCCATAGGTGCCGGAAAAATCAGCCGACAGGCTTTCGACGCTGATCAGCACCACGTTGAGCCTGCGTTCCGGCGCAGCGTTATGGATCTCGCGGATGATGTCGGTCGGCTGGTTGCTGACGAAGCGCGCATCCGGCGACTGCAGTTGCCGACGCACCTGCACGAACGCCTGGTCCAGCGGCAACGACCGGTAGAAGCGGTCATAGTCCAGCGATGCGCTGCGATACGCGGCGAAGAACTGGTAGATACCGTTGCCGGCCAGTTCGTTGACGTACTGGTTGTCAGTCCGGTCCTTCAGGTCGGCACCGACCAGCCAGATTGCCGATACCGTCAGCAGTAGCCAGGATGCGCCGACGATACTGCGACCGGCAAAGGAGGTGCCCCCGTCCTGTGCGCGATGCCAGCGCCGCGTGGCGAAGAAGACCACGACGGCAGTCGCACCCAGACCGGTCAGCAACCAACCGACCGGATACGACTCACGGATGTTGCCGATCACTTCGGTGGTGTAGACCAGATAATCGACCGCGATGAAATTGAAGCGGGTCTGGAACTCTTCCCAGAATGTCCATTCCGACAAAGCGACGAACAGCATCACGCACAACAGCAGAAAGCACAGCGCGCCGAGCGCGATGCGACCGGGCCGCGACAGCAGCCAGCGCGTCGGCAGCAGCCACAGCCACAGCACCAGCGGCAAAGCGAAATACAACAACGTCAGCAGGTCGTAGCCGAACCCCACGCCGAATGCGTACAGCCACAACGATGGCGATGCGGGGATGCCATCACCAGTCACCAGCAGCAGCGCCAGCCGGGTCAGCATGCAGACGATGAGGAAGGTGACACCGAGCCACAGCAGCGGCTGGAAGCGTTGGCGCAGCGGGAATGGGCGGCGGGTGTCGTGGGCGTTGACAGGCATACGTGATTCCACCGCGTTGCGGTTGGCGGTGATGGGCCGGTGCACTGTGGAATGTCTGATGTAAGCGACACTTGGCTGAAACTCAGCTTGCTGTTAAGAGCACGCACGATCGTGTTTGAACGTGCAGGAGGACCTGCAGTTGCTATCGCGGCGCGGCGGATGATGTGGCACCGTCAGATCAGGGCGTTTCGCGGATGAAAGTGCTCGCGTAAAAAGCATCGCCCCTGACTCGCGTCCCTCACTACGATTGGTGGCAAGCTATGTCCGCTACACGAACGACATCGCGAGGAGCGTCATGCACACCGGGCTGAAGGTGCTACTGGTCGAGGATCAGCAGGACATCGCCGCCAACATCTGGGACTATCTGGAACGGCGCAGTTACAACATCGACCACGCGGCCGACGGCGAATCTGGTTTGTCGCGCGCGCTCAAGGGAGATCTGGACGTGATCGTGCTGGACCTCGGATTGCCGCGACTGGACGGGCTCGACTTGTGCCGCAGACTGCGCGCCGCCGGTCATGGCATACCCGTGTTGATGCTCACCGCGCGCGACACGCTTGATGACAAGTTGCGCGGATTCGCTGAAGGCGCTGACGACTACATGGTCAAACCGTTTTCGATGCGCGAGCTCGAGGCGCGCATCCAGGCGGTGTACCGGCGCGGCCGTCCGGCGACCGATGCGCCGCTGCGCGTGGGCGACCTGACTTACGACCCGAAGTCGATGCTCGCCACCCGCGCAGGACAAACCCGGGCCTTGACCCGCGTGCAGGGCATCCTGCTGGCAACGCTGATGCGCGAGGCGCCGAACGTGATTGCGCATCGCCGTCTGATTGAAGCGGCATGGAGCGACGAAGGTGGCGGCGGCGCCGCACTGCAGACCCACATGTATGAACTGCGCCTGCTGCTGGACAAGCCGTTTGATTACGCCATGCTCCAGTCGGTGCGCGGACTTGGGTATCGCCTGGTCGCGGCGCCATGACCGTCAGGATTTCACTGCGTCGCCGCGTCACCCTCGCCTACACCGTGCTTGGCCTGGTGCTGAGTCTGTTGTTCGCCGCGGCCACCGTATTCATCACCGAAGACTACGAACACATCCTGGTCGACGAAATCCTGCGTGGGCAGGCCGACGACTACGCACTGCGGCTGGCCGCGAATCCGGCGACGGTGCTACCGCAATCGCATCGCCTCAGCGGATATCTGCGCCGCATCGATGGCCACGGCAACGTGCCGGCTGGACTGGCGGCTCTGGATCCCGGCATCCACGAGAGGGGCGGCGACAGCGCCGAAGGCATCCACGTTGGCGTATTCGACACCGATCAGGGGCGGCTGTACTTCGTCATCGACCTGAGCGACATCGAACGCCTCGAAAGCCACCTCGAATGGTTTTTGACCGGCGTGATCGTGCTGGGCACGGGTGTGGCCGGCTGGCTCGGCTGGTTGCTGGCCGGCGGCACGGTGGCACCGGTGCGACGTCTCGCCGAGGCCGTCGATGCGCTGACCACCCGACCGCAGGCCAGCGCATTGGCAGATACGGTCAGCGACGATGAGCTTGGACGCCTGGCCGCATCGATCGATCGTTACCAGGCACGGCTGGTCGACACCGATGCGCAGGAACGGCGATTCTTCGCCGACGCCAGTCACGAATTGCGAACGCCGATTGCGGTGGTGCGTGGTGCCGCCGAACTGCTGCTCGAAGAGCAGCGGTTGCCCGAACGAACGCGCGGTGTGCTGCAACGAATGGATCGAGGTGTGCGCGAATTGACCGATCTGCTGGATGTGGTGCTGGATCTTGCGCGACGCCGCGAACTGGACTTCGAATGGGTCGATGCCAACGCTCTACTGCGAGAAGCCGCCGCGTCGCTACAGGAAGCTGGCTCGAATTCATCACTGGATATCAGGATTGACGCAAGCGGCCAATGGCGAGTGTCCAGGCGCGAAAGCCTGCTGGTGTTGCGCGGCGTGTTGCGGCATCTGCTGCCTCCGGACTGCCGCGGCATCCTGTCGCTCCGTGGTGAACACCATGTGCTGGACATGTCCTATGTGGCAGCAGATGGCGCATCCCTGCCACGCCTGCGGTCTACAGCACTCCGTAGCGATAGCGGGCTCGCGTTGACATTGCTGGGGCGTTTGGCGGCAGCACTGGAGTGGGAGTTGGACGACGAGGTATCACCCGATACGACCAGCCGGCGTGTGCGCATCCGTTTACCGCATAGCGCATTGCCGAACTAGACCTGGCTGCCGATGGCGTCCCTCGCTCCAGCGATGGCTTCTCGTATCGCATTGATGGCTTCCCAGACGGCGTAAAGGAGCGCCGCGGATGGGTTAGCGGGAACGCCAGCGCGCCGACCCGTGGGACAGCATCAGGCGCGCACTGTCCGGGTGCGCGAACGCAGCAACCCGTCGCCCGCGAAAATTGCCAGTGCGATCCAGATGCCGATGAAACCAATCGCACGATCCTGGTCGAAGGCCTCGTGGAAGACGAACACGCCGAGCAGGAACTGCAGCGTCGGGGCGATGTACTGCATCACGCCGACAACCGACAGCGGCACGCGACGGACGGCGAATGCAAAACCGATTAATGGCAGCGCGGTGAGTGCGCCACCGAGGATCAGCAGAAGATCGAGGCCGACGCCCCAACCGTCGAGGAACCCACCGAGGCCGTTTGCTTCGCCCCACAACAACACTGCGAGCGCGGGCACGAACAGGTACACGCTTTCGACGCCGAGACCGGGGACCGAATCGACTGCGGCGAGCTTGCGAATCAAGCCGTACGATGCGAATGACGCCGCCAGCGCCATCGCGATCCATGGAAAACTTCCGTAGTTGAAGGTGAGCCACAACACGCTCGCGGTGGCGACCGCGACCGACAGCCACTGCGCACGGGTCAGGCGTTCGCGCAGGAACACGGTACCGATCACGACGTTGAGCAACGGATTGATGAAGTAGCCGAGGCTGGTTTCGATCACGTGGCCGGCGTTGACGGCCCAGATGTACAGGCCCCAGTTGACCGCGATCAACACGCCGCTGAGCGCCAGCATCCACGCCACGCGCGGTTTCGCCAATGCGGCGCGCAGCCAGCCGCGACCCTGTTTCCAGACCAGATAAGCGACCACCAGCAGCGCGCTCCAGACGATGCGGTGCACCACGATCTGCAGCGACGGCACTGCTTTCAGCAGATGCCAGTACAAAGGCATCACGCCCCACAGCACAAACGATGCGATGGCGATCCACAGGCCGCGCCGGTAGTCGGCGCTCTTCGATGTCATGTCGCCGGCTCGTTCTCGGCTTTCGAGGTGGGTGCTTCGAACAGTGCCGGTTTGGATTGCGCCGCTTTCGCCAGGGTGATCGCAACGACGCCGCTCAGGATCACCAGCATCGAGCCGAACGTGATGAGATAACCCACGGAGAACGTCGCCTTCCACGTCGGCAAGGCGTGAATGCGTTCGCCGAGCGCGAATCCGGCGATCAGCATCAGCACACCGCCGCACAGCATCTGCGCGGCGGCGCTCATAAAGGGCGACGGCAGATCGCGGCCGCGGCTCCAGATGGAACCGAACGACCAAGCGATGGGCGCGATCAGCAACGCGATCAGGCCTTGCGGACTCGCGGTCAGTGCGCTGCCGGCATTGAGCCAGAGCACGCCGACGAAACCGATCGCAAGCCCCACCCATTCGAGTTTGCGCGGGCGCTGTCCGCGCAGGGCTGCAAACAGGCCCATCCACAGCGGCGCGGATGCGACCGCCACGGCCGCCAGTCCCGACGACACCGACTGCTGCGCGATACACACCATGCCGTTGCCGAAACCGAGCAGCAGCAGGCCGGTGAACGCAGTGTTCTTCCACTGCGCACGCGTGGGCGTTGGCATTCCGCGCAGCCGCAGCGCCGCGTACAGCAGGTCGCCAGCGATGACAAAACGCCCGCCCGCCATCAGCAGCGGCGGATAGCCACCTTCCAGCGCGAAGCGGATGCCGAGGTAGGTCGACCCCCAGATCAAGTACACCGCTGCCATCGCAAGCACGACGGCCAGCGTGCGTGGTTGATTCGTCGGAGTGATCGTCATGCAGGCAGCCTACTCCCGACGGCAAAATCGCGATTGAAAAAACATGCGCCAACACGCAAAATTTTTGCATGGCCCGACCGCCGCTCCCGCTCGACGAATTCGACCACCGCCTGCTCGACCTGCTGCAGCGCGATGCCGCGCGGACGCTGACATCGCTCGGGGAAGCCGTTGGACTGTCGGCGAGCGCCGTTGCAGCGCCGCCTGCTGCGCTACTGCACGTCCGGCCTGCTGCGCCAAGTCGCCGTGCTCGATCCCGAACTGCTGCCGGCGACCACGTTGGCCACCGTGCTGGTGACGATGGAACGCGACACTCTGCGCCTGCACACCGCATTTCGAGCGCGGATGCGCGCCGCGCCCGAAGTGCAGCAGTGCTACGCACTCGCCGGGGAGTGGGACTACATCGTGATCATGGCCGTCAGCAGCGTCGCGCACTACCGCGAGGCGGCAGAGCGCCTTTTCGTGGACGAAGGCAACGTCAAGCGTTACGACACGCGGCTGGTGTTCGACTCGGTCAAGTCCGGCCTGCAGCTGCCGACACGACTACCTACGCGGCGCAAGCGTTGAGCTTTGCGTCCTCGTTCGCGGCTGCTCAGACAGCGCGTTCGCGTTGCAGCAGGCGCTCTTTGAGGGGCAAGCCCCAGCGATACCCGCCCAGCGAACCGTCACTGCGGATCACGCGATGGCACGGCACTACGATGGCGACGCGGTTGTGCGCGCAGGCGCTGGCGACGGCGCGGGTGGCCTTGGGACTGTCGAGCGCTACAGCGATTTCGGCGTAGCTGCGGGTCTGACCGGCGGGAATCTTCATCAAGGCGTCCCAGACTCGCTTCTGGAATGCCGTGCCGATGAGATCGAGCGGGACATCGCCGCGGCGACCCGCAAGATGTTCCGCCACCGCGCGCAGGCGTGGCGCGAGGAATTCGTCGCGGCCGGCATCGACGCGGGTGCGCTGCGCGTTCGGAAATTCGTGTTGCAGCTTTTGTTCGAGCGCCGCGGGATCGTCGCCGAGTTCGACCATGCAGATGCCGCGTTGCGTGGCGGCGACCAGTGCCTTGCCGAGCGCGGTATCGACCAGGCTCCAGCGGATGTCTTCGCCGCGACCGCCGGTGCGATAACGCGCTGGCGTCATGCCGAGCTTGGCGGAGTTGTCTTCGTACACGCGCGAAGGCGAACCGTAACCCGCGTCGTACAACGCGGCACTGACGTCGTTGCCGTCGCGCAACGCGGACTTCAACGCGCCGAGTTTGCGCTGTGCGAGGTATTGCGCGGGACTCAGGCCGAAGTGCGCGGCGAAGCGGCGTTGCAGGTGCGAAGCGCTGAGGCCGACAGCCTGCGCGAGTTCGGTCAGCGACAGCTCCTCGCCATCGAGCAGCTGCCGCGCGCGTTCGAGTTGTTGCGTGCTGGTGTCCATGCCGGAAAGACTAACGGGCGCCCGAGGCGCCCGCTATCCGATTCTTGCTTTGCACAATCTAGAAACTACTGAGTCTAGATGCTCAGATTCTTCATGCCCGCGAAGGCGAAAATGAAGTGACCTTGAGTCATCACTAGCCAAGGTCGCTGGATTCCCGCCTTCGCGGGAATGACGATCAGGGCATCTGCAGGTGACAACACTTACTCGGTCCAATGCTGCGCCGACTGCGCCTCCGGCAAGACCTGTGTCGTCAACGTGCGATCCGCATTCAACAGCGAAACCGCATCGGCGAGGATCGCCGCCGATTCGCGCAGGAGCGGGTCCGGACGTTTTTCCGCCGCTTTTTCACGTGCGGCATCGCGTGCGACGTCGCGTTCGCCGAGTTGCAACCCGTCGTCGGCGCTGTCGTCGGCCAGCGGGTCCAGATCGAGGCCGAGTGTCTTGCGCTCCGCCTGCCTCGTGACACGCTTGGCTTCCTGCTTGTCGCGTTCCGCGCGACGTTCGGTTTCATTGAGCGACAAGGATTTCTTGGCCTGCTCGACGCGGAATTCGGCGACGTCCTGCGCCCACCACTGGAATTCCTTGTCACCCGCCGAACGCGCCTTGTGCAGTGCTTCGAGCTTGGGCAGCAGCGGCGCGAAGTTGCCGTACTGGGTGTGCGGCACCGCGGCGATGCGCGTCCACGGCAATGCGTTGTCGTAGGTGCTCTCGCCGAACTCGCTGGCATCGACGCTGACCGGGAAGCCGATGTCCGGCACCACGCCCTTGTTCTGCGTGCTGCTGCCGCCGGGCAGGAAGAACTGCGCGATAGTCAGTTTGAGTTGGCCGAAGCGCGCGGTTTCATTCGCGGGCCAGCGGTCGAGGTCGACCAGGTTTTGCACGGTGCCTTTGCCGAACGTGGTTTCACCGATAACCAGTCCGCGGCCGTAATCCTGCACCGCGCCGGCGAAAATTTCCGACGCCGACGCCGAACCGCGGTTGGTCAGCACCGCCAGCGGTCCGTCCCACGCCACGCCCGCGTCGCGATCGCCTTCGACCGACACGCGGCCGCCGGATTCGCGTACCTGCACCACGGGGCCCTTGTCGATGAACAGGCCGGTGAGTTCGACAGCCTCGCTCAACGAACCACCGCCGTTGTTGCGCAGATCCATCACCACGCCGTCGAGTTTCTGCGTGCGGAACTGCGCCAGCAACTTGGCCACGTCGCGGGTGGCGGACGCGTAGTCGCCGTTGTTGGCACGGCGGCCCTCGAAGTCCTGGTAGAAGCCTGGCAGTTCAATCACGCCGATGCGCTTGCCCGGTACCGCACCCGTCGCGGGAATCTGGATCACTTTGGCTTTCGCTGCCTGGTCCTGCAGACGCACCTTGGCGCGCGTG
>JAJAYW010000185.1 GCA_026786005.1 Lysobacter sp.
CTGCAGAACGCCGCGTCGATCGCCGGCCTGATGATCACCACCGAAGCGATGGTGGCTGAAGCGCCGAAGAAGGATGAGCCGGCCATGGGCGGCGGCGGTGGCGGTGGCATGGGCGGCATGGGCGGTATGGATTTCTGATCCATCGTCTTCGTCAGTTCAATGTTGTCTCGAAAGGCCCGCGCAAGCGGGCCTTTCGTTTGGGTGGTGTGGTGAGTTTTTTTTCGCTCGTCGTTCCAGCGAACGCTGGGATGACGACCAAGAGCAGTAGCCCGGCAAGGCCCTCGGCCGCACCGCTGGCTTTCCGTCACGTCGCGAAACCCCCCGGATGCGCTTCGCTTATCCGGGCTACGTTGGCTTATTCGACTCCGTGATGTTTGCCCTGCCACGGCCTGTACATCTCGCGGATGCGTTCGATGTCGCCGCGCATGTCGTCGGTCGGCGTGAACGTGCCGGCTACGCCGATGACCTTGTCGGGATAGTGCAGGTACACCAGGACGATGGGCACGTTGGCCTGCTTGGCGATTTTCCAGAAACCGATCTTCCATCGCAGCACCTGCCTGCGCGTGCCTTCGGGCGCGATGCCGAACCAGAATCTGTCTGCATCGCGGAACAGCGCCGTCGCGTGTTCCAGCATGTTGCGTCCCGAATTATCGTCTGCCGGCATCCCGCCATAACGACGCAGGATGAAATTGAGCACCGGGATCTTGAACAGCACGGGTTTGCCGAGGATGCGGATGTCGATCCCCATGGCGGTGGCTGCGAAATAAACCCAGATGCCGTCCCAGTTGGACGAGTGCGGTGCGCCGATGACGATCGCCTTCGGCACGTCGGGCAATTCGCCGCGCATGCTCCAGCCGAACGTGTGCAATATCGATCGCGAGAACCGTCGTTCCCATGCATGCGTCATCGCACGCGGCACCTGCACGGGAACCCGCAACACGATGTCGGCATCGTCAGCACTGGGCGGTTGTGGTGCGGCCATCGTGATGCGTTCCATTGCGAACGGCGATGCACGCATGATCTGCATTCGCCTCTTGTTTCAGTCTGACTTCGGCGCCATGCCCTTGCAACCATCGACCTTCGTAGTGATGTCCGCCGGGATGACGAGCAAAGCGGATGCGCTCTTCTCCATGCCATGGCGTCGAATGAACGCAATGACTATGCTCTCGCGATAACAGGACAGAGCTGCTTGACAACATGAGACAGGGTGACAAAGAGACGATGGCCGACGATCCCCACAGCGATGCAATCGTCATCGGCGGCGGCCATAACGGCCTGGTGTGTGCGGCGTATCTCGCCAGTGCCGGATTGAAGGTGCGCGTGCTGGAGCGGCGCGGCATCCTTGGCGGCGCGGCGGTGACCGAGGAGTTTTATCCCGGCTTCCGCAACTCGACCGCGAGTTACACAGTGAGCCTGCTCAATCCGCAGGTGATCCGCGACTTGCGGTTGCACGAACACGGACTGCGCATCGCCGAACGGCCCTACGCGAATTTCCTGCCGTTGCCGGATGGGCGCGCGTTCCGCCTCGGCGGCGAGCACACGCAGGCGGAAGTCGCGAAATGGTCGCAACGCGATGCCGAACGCTTGCCCGAGTACTACGCGATGCTCGACCGCATCGTAGTGGTTCTGCGCGAATTGATGACGCGCACGCCACCGAACGTCAGCGACCGGTTCGTGCTGGCCGACTGGTTGTCGTCGCTGCATGCGGCCAAACAGATGAAACATCTCGACATGCGCGGCCGTTGCGACCTGCTGGACCTGTTCACCAAATCCGCGGGCGAATTGCTCGACAGCTGGTTCGAGTCAGCGCCGTTGAAAGCGGTGCTGGGCTGGGATTCGGTGGTCGGCAATTTCGCCAGCCCCTACACGCCCGGCTCGGCGTACGTGCTGCTGCATCACGTGTTTGGCGAGGTCAATGGCAAGTCGGGTGTCTGGGGCCATGCGATCGGTGGCATGGGTGCGATCACGGACGCCATCACGCGCGAATGCGAAGCGCGCGGCGTGATGATGGAAACCAACGTGGCCGTCGAACGCGTGCTGGTCGAACGCACTGGCGGAAAGCAGGGCAAGGCCGTCGGTGTCGTGCTGGCCGATGGCCGTGAACTGCATGCCGGTTGCGTGGTGTCGAACATCCATCCGAAGTTGTTGTACCAGCGGCTGATTGCACCGGCGCATCTCGATGTGGATACGAGCGAACGCATCGGTCGTTATCGAAGCGGCTCCGGCACCTTTCGCATGAATGTCGCGCTGAGCGAACTGCCGGACTTCACTGCCGCGCCCGGCACGCAGCTGCAACCGCATCACCAGAGCGGCATCCTGATCGGCCCCTCGCTGCAGTATTTCGAGCAGGCGTACTTCGATGCGAAATCGAAGGAACACAACGCCGGCTGGTCGCGCGCGCCGATCGTCGAAGTGGTCATCTCGTCCACGCTCGACGACACGCTCGCGCCTGCGGGGCAACATGTCGCGAGCTTGTTCTGCCAGCACGTCCATCCCGACGTCGAAGGCGGCTGGGACGCGCATCGCGACACGGTCGCCAACCTGATGATCGACACCGTGGATACCTATGCGCCGAATTTCCGACACAGCGTGCTTGGCTACAAGGCGTTGTCGCCGCTGGATCTGGAACGCGAATACGGCCTGGTCGGCGGGGACATCTTCCACGGCTCGCTTGGCCTCGACCAGCTGTTCAGCGCGCGACCGCTGCTGGGGCAGGGCAACTACCGCGGCGCGCTCGGAAATCTGTACCTGTGTGGTTCCGGCACGCATCCCGGTGGCGGCGTAACCGGATTGCCGGGACGCAATGCCGCGCGCGAAATCCTCAAGGATCTCAAGCGCGGTCCGCGCCCGGATTGACGATCGGGCGCACGGTTTTGCGCCTGCGGACTCGCCTTTGTAGGAGCGCACCTGGGCGCGATGTGGCTCTACCGGTAAAGCCCATCGC
>JAJAYW010000186.1 GCA_026786005.1 Lysobacter sp.
CACCAGCACACTGCCTGCACCCAATGCTGCCGCAGCCAGCAACCCGACCGCCAGCGCCGGGAGCAAGCCACCGAACCATGCCAGCGCAATCAGCCATAACGCCGCACATGCAGTGGCAAACGAGCGGCGCGACAAAAATGCGAACAACAGGGACGCAAGTCCGATCACGAGTGCCAGCAAGCCGTATTCGCCGGCCCGTAGCCAGGGAAGGGCCGTCCACGTCCGGTATGACACGAGTCCAGCGACAACTGCGATCGGCCCTAGCCAGAGCAATGCGGATCGAAATCTTGTATGGACGGCACTAGGCAACATGTAACGAAGGTCAGGCAAGAGGTCGCGCATACTAACTTACGTCGTCCTCGCGACGCGCGATCACCAGCAGTAGCTCGCGTTTTTCCGCATCACCTACCGCGTCTTGTTCAACCACTTCAACAACCCCTGCCAATCGTCCTGATGCTCGCGCACCTGCTGCGAGTTGTAATCGAACAGGCTTTTGCCCAACCCCGTCAGCATTACGTACGCCTGACTGTCACGCAGCTGCGCCACCACCGGGATCGACCAGCTGTTGAGCACATCGAGCGCCTGTTGCGAGGCGTTGGTCCACGGCTTGAGTTTGTTGGCGATCAAGGCGACCGGCAGTTGCCCTTTGCGGATGCGCGGATGCTTGGCCAGGGTGTTGAGGAAGGGCACGGTGGCTTCGATGTCGAGCGCCGACGGCAGCACCGGCACGACCACCACGCTGGCCTGGTCGAGGTAGGCCTGCAACTCGTCGGCCCTGGCGCCCGCGGCGGCATCGATGACGACGCGCTGGGTATCTTCGGGAATCAATTTCAACCAGTTCCTGCGGGTGCCGTCGATCGGCAGCACCGCACTGGTCGAACCCGCGCGGCGTTGCGCCCAGCGGGTCGAGGAGCCTTGCGGATCGGCATCGACCAATACGGTCCGTTGCCCGGCCACCGCGGACTGCGCCGCCAGGTGGGTCGCGATGGTGGTCTTGCCGACGCCACCCTTGGAACTTGCCACCAAGACAGTCTTCATCCACGACCTCCAGCGCAAAGAGTCCGCAGCTTAGCATCGGCCCGGCAGCCGGGCGTTTTGGGGCGTTTGCTATCGTCCGCGTCCCTTGATGCAGGCATGCGCCGGACCACATGAGCCAATTGCAGGACTTGGTGGCGCTGATCCGCGCCGATACGCCCGGCGCGATGGCATCGAAGTCGGCGTGTACTGGTTCGGAAACCGGTATTTCGAAGGCGATATCGAGGCGTCCTACACGCGCTCGGAATTGACCGACCACGATCCAGCGGGCAGCGAGATTCCGGGGTCGATCCCGCTGGTGGTCAGCGCGGGGCTGACCGGAAAACTCGACAACGGCCGGCTGTTGCAGGGCGTGTACGGCACGTTACGCGTGCACCACTTCGGCAAGTACCCGTTGATCGAGGACGACAGCGTCCGCTCCGGCGGCTCGACCATCGTCAACCTGCGTGTGGACAAGGACCGGGCCAACGTCGGCCTGCATCTGGACGTGCTCAACCTGCTGGATTCCGACGACCACGACATCGACTACTTCTACGCCTCGCGCCGGGCTGGCGAACCGGACGAAGGCGTCGAGGACATCCACTTCCATCCGTTCGAGCCGCGTGCGTTGCGGTTGAGTTTGAGCTGGAAGTTCTAGCTGCACATTGAAATGATTTGCCGCGGATGGCACAGACAACACATTTACAAATCGGTGTTGATCAGTGTCATCCGTGGCGAAAGGGCTTGCTTCAAGCCGCGCCGCCAAATCGCGCCACCAGTTCGTCGCACGGCAACGCGCGGGCGTACAGGTATCCCTGCGCGTGGACGACGCCGCAGTCGCGCAGGGCTTGTGCCTGTTTTTCGGTTTCCACGCCTTCGGCGATCACGTCCAGGCCGGTCTGCCGGGCCAGCGTCGCCACCGCCTGCACGATCGCGAGGTCGTAGCGGTCATCGGGCAGGCCGGCGATGAAACGCTGGTCCAGCTTCAATGCATCGATCGGCAGGTCCTTGAGGTATGCGAGCGATGAAAAGCCGGTGCCGAAATCGTCGAGCGCGATGCCGAGTCCGAGCGCGCGCAGGCGGGTCAGGATGGCGGCCGCAGCGGAGGGATCGCGCAGCAGCGCGGTTTCGGTCAGTTCCAGGCACAGCCGTGACGGCGGCAATCCCGACGTCGACAGCGCACTAGCGACATCGGCGACCAATCCTGCCTGCTCGAACTGCCGAGCGGACACGTTGACCCGCAACAGCGGCGCCACGCCGTCGCGCTGCGGCCAGGTGCTTGCCACGCGACACGCTTCGGTCAGCACCCAGCGTCCCAGCGCCACGATCAGGCCGGAGGCTTCGGCGACCTCGATGAATTCACCGGCGACGCGGATGCGGCCATCCTCATCGCGCCAGCGCAACAACGCTTCGGCCGCGTGCCAGTGACCATCGTCGAGATTTATTTCCGGCTGGTAATACACCAGCAGGCGTTGTTCGGCGAAGGCGTCGCGCAACGCCTGTTCGGTACGCATGCGCACCAGCAGGCCGCGATGGTGTTCGGCATCGAACACCTCGCAGCGGTTATGCCCGCCGCGCCGCGCCCGCTGGCTGGCGAGTTCGGCATTGCGCAGCAGCGCATCGGCCGACGGCGCCGCGAGGTCACGCGAAAACGCGATGCCAACCGACACGCCAGCGTGGTGCATGCCCGCATCGGCGGCACTTTGCTGGATCAGCTCGATGCAATGCTCGGCCAGGTTCAACGCTTCGGTTTCGTGCAGCTGCCGATGCGGCAGCAGCGCAAACCCATCGTCGCGCACGCGCGCCAGGGTCACGGTTTCGCCCAGGTTGGCGCGGAGCTTCTCGGCGACTGCGAGCAGCACTCCGGTGTCGCTATCGATATCGGCCGCGCCACTGTGCGTGACCGGCTGCGCCTCGAGCTGCAGGTGGATCGCGGCCAGGCCGACATCGTTGGCATGGTTCGGCAGCAACGCCAGCTGCGTGACTTCGAGTAGATGATCGCGATTGGGCAGTTCGGTATCGGGATCGTGTCGCTCCAGGAAGCGCAACTGGGTCTCGGCACTGCGTCGGCGGCTGATCTCCTGCGCCATCGCCACGTAGTCGCCGATGCTGCCAGCGAAGGCTTCGTCTTCCGGGGTCCAAGTGCGAGGCGTGTCGATGTGCTCGTGGCAGATCACGCCCAGCAATTCGCCTTCGCTGCGGATAGGCGCGTCCAGCAGCGAACAGATCCGGTGCCGTTGCCGGTAGGCGCCCAGCGCAGCCTGCGATGCGGACACGGTGCCGTCGCGGGTCACGTCTGCGGTATCGATCACGCGGACTTCGTCGAGTTGCGCGCCGTAGGCAGAATCACAATCGAGCGTCTCGTCGTAGCCGGGCGCGTTGTGCAACCCGGTGCTGCGTTCGTACCCATGGATGCATCGCAACGTGGATTGCGCCGTGTCGACTTTCCAGATGTTGACGCGTTCGACGTCGAGTGTGTCGGCGGCGGTCTCGCAGATCAGCGCCAGCGCGGTGGCGAGGGTGCAGTCGGCGTGCCAGATCTGGCGCGCCAGCGCAACGAGTGCGTGGTTATGCCGGCGCGCCCATGCGCCACGATCCAGGTTGTTGACTGCCTGCGCATCCGTTGACATGCCGCCCTCCACTCCTTGGTTGTCGTCCGTGCTGTGCTCGCTGGCGATTCGGCACTGTTGCGCCGACTCCCGTGAAAACGATGTCGCCGTTTCGCAACGGCCAGCCGCGTATTCAGTATCCGGCCGCGTGACCATCCTTGCGCGATTCGGACGCACCGATATAGCCGCCCTGCGGATTGACCATGATGGCCTGGTAACCACCGTACGGCCCGTCGGAAAACTGCACGCTGTGGCCCTTTCGCATCAGTGCGCGCACGGTCTCGTAGGGATACCCGGTTTCCAGGTCGACTTCGCCGCCGTCGCTCATCACCGTCGCCTGTCCGGTCGGCTCGGTGGAACCGTCGTGCTGGATGCGCGGCGCGTCGCCGGCTTCCTGCAGGTTCATACCGAAGTCGACCAGGTTCATCATGATCTGCGCGTGGGCCTGCGGCTGCATGCCGCCGCCCATCACGCCAAAGCTCAACCACGGCTTGCCGTCTTTGGTCACGAACGCGGGAATGATGGTCTGGAACGGGCGCTTGCCCGGCGCGTAACTGTTTGGATGGCCTTCCTTCAAGACGAACATCTCGCCGCGGTCCTGGAAGATGAAGCCGAGGCCCGGCACGGCCATGCCGCTGCCCATGCCGCGATAGTTCGACTGGATCAGCGACACCATCATGCCGTCGGCGTCGGCGACGGTCATGTAGATGGTGTCGCCTTCGTCAAGTTCCTGCGGCGTCGCCGGTTGCACTTCGCGCGCGGCGCGATCCACCGACATCAGTTTGCCGCGTTGTCTCGCGTAATCCTTCGATATCAATTTCGACACCGGCAATGTGCCGAATGCGGGGTCGGCGTACCAGCGCGCGCGATCGGCGAACGCGAGTTTCTTCGCCTCGACGAACAGATGCACATGTTCGGAGCTGCCGAAACCGTATTTCTTCAAGTCATATGGTTCGAGCAGGTTGAGAATCTGCAGGGCGGCAATGCCCTGGCTGTTGGGCGGCAATTCCCACACGTCGTAGCCGCGATAGTTCGTGCTGACTGGCTCGACCCATTCGCCGGTGTGCGCGGCAAGGTCGTCGTACGAAAGAAAACCGTCGTTGGCCTTGAAGTAGGCATCGATGCTGCGCGCGGTATCGCCCTTGTAGAACGTGTCGCGTCCGCCCCGCGCGATTTTTTCCAGCGTGTCGGCGAGGTTCGGGTTTTTCCACGTCTCACCGCGTTTCGGCGCGCGGCCGTCGATGGTGAACTGTTCCTTGAAGCCGGGCCATTTCGACAGGCGTGGCACCGAGAGATTCCAGTAATACGCGATCACTTCGTGCACCGGATGGCCTTCGCGCGCGTAGCGGATCGCGGGCGCCAGATCGTCGGCGATCGGCTTGCGCCCAAATTTTTCGTGCAGCGCGAACCACGCATCGACGGTGCCCGGCACGCTGACCGGCAACGGACCGTGCGGCGGGATGTCGGTGAGTCCACGCTTCTGGAACTCCGCCAGCGTGAGCGACTTCGGCGAACGCCCGGAGCCGTTGTAGCCGTGCAGTTTCTTCGTCTTCGGATCCCACACGATCGCGAACAGGTCACCGCCGATGCCGTTGCCCGTGGGTTCCATCAAGCCGAGCGCGGCGTTGGCCGCGATCGCGGCATCGACCGCGCTGCCGCCGTCCTGCATCACGTCGAGCGCAATCTGTGTCGCCAGCGGATGCGAGGTCGCGGCCATCGCATGCGGCGCGTAGACCTCGCTGCGGGTGGCGAAGGGTTTGCCGGTGACGCGGTCGGCGGCATGAACCGCCATCAAGGGAATCGAGCAAACGCAGGCGAACGTGGCGGACAGACGGATCGGGCGCATGGCAAGACTCCAGAAGACCGCATGCAGGGTAGCGCGTGGGAAAAGCCGCGTCCGGTATGGAGTGTCGCAGGAAGGGAAGGTTTGAATAAGGGGACTTTTAAAACTGGAACTAAGGCGTCACTCCCGCGAACCCATCCGTCATTCCCGCGAGGGAGGGAATGACAAAAAAAAGCACAAATGCTCGCGACCCGGAGGAAGTCATTGGCCAGCAACAGGCGGGCTCAACCCCGCGCCAGCATCCGCAGCAACGCCTGCTGGTCCATCGCCGCCGCGTACAGCCAGCCCTGCGCGCGGATCACGCCGTGCATGCGCAGCACGCTTTCCTGTTCTGCCTGCTCCACGCCTTCGGCGACGACCTCAATGCCCAAGCAACGGGCCAGTCCCACCACGGCATCGATGATGGCGAGGTCGAACTTGCTATCCGGCAGGCCTTCGACAAAACAGCGGTCGATCTTGAGCGTGTCAACCGGGAAGCGCTTGAGGTACGCAAGCGACGAATAACCGGTGCCGAAGTCGTCGATCGCCAAGCTGATGCCCAGCGAGTGCAATTGGCGCAGCATGTCCAGTGCGGCCTCGGCACGGGTCATCAGCGTGGTCTCGGTGATCTCTAGGCACAACTGACTGGGATTGAGGCCGGATTCGCGCAATGCGTCGGCCACCATGTCCACCAGACCAGCGTCATCGAACTGCCGCGCGGAGAGGTTCACGCGTAACTTGGTCGCCTCGCCGTTTTCGGCGTCCGGCCATTGGGCGGCGTCGGCGCAGGCACGCTGCAGCACGAACGCGCCGATTGGCACGATCAAGCCGGAACTCTCCGCCACGTCGATGAATTCACCCGCCACGTGCAACCCGCCGTCGGGTTGGCGCCAGCGCACCAGCGCCTCAGCCGCGACGATCCCACCGTGACGCAAGTCGATCTCGGGCTGGTAATTCACCAGCAGCTGTCCGTTCTTCAACGCATCACGCAAGCCGCTTTCCAGCGTCATGCGGTCGATCAGGCTGCGGTGGAGCTCCGGGTCGAACACTTCGTAACGGTTGCGTCCGCGTTCCTTGGCCTGCTTGCTGGCGAGGTCGGCGTCGCGCAGCAATTCGTCGGGGGTCGTGAGCCGGCTGCCATCGGTGAAAGCGATGCCGATGCTGGCGCTGATCTCAAACTGCTGCTCGCCAATCGCAATCCGGTCGCCAATCGCAATCCGGTCGCCAATTGCCTGCAGCAGGTCCTCCGCCTGGTGGATCGCCTGCCAATCGTGCTGCAGGCGGGGCAGCAGCACGCTGAAACAGTCGCTTTCCACCCGCGCCACCACCGCTTCGTCGGGGGTGGCCTGATTAATGCGCTCGCCGAGCGTGCCGAGCATCTCGTCGCCGCCGCGTTCGCCGGTACTGTTGTTGACGCCGCTGAAGCGGTCGATGTCGATGAACAGAAGCGCCGCGAGCCGCGGCCGCCGCTGCATGCGCAACAGGAATTGCTGCAAAGTGCCCAAGAACATGGTGCGGTTGCCCAGCCCGGTGACCGAGTCGTACAGCTGCAGGTGGCCCAATTGCTGTTCGGCGCGTTTGCGGCGTGAGATCTCCACCGCCAGCGCGACGAAGTCCCCCATGCTGCTGGCGAAGGCGATTTCGTCCCGCTGCCACTCGCGCCGGCCGCCGATGTGCTCGTGGCAGATCACCCCGTACATCTCGCCGCTGGCATGTACCGGCGCATTCAGCTGCGACTCGATCGCATGGCGTTCGAGGTAAGCGGCCAGCGGGGCTGGCCATCCCGCGCTGATCGGTGCCTCACGCACCTCGGCTGCGCGAACCACCCGCGTCCGTGGCAAGGTCGCAGCGTAGAGGTTGTTGTCGAGCATCAGGAATTCATCGAAGCCCGATGGGTTGTGCACGTGGCCGCTGCGCCCGTAGCCGTGCACGCAGCGCAGGTCGCCGGCCGGGTCGCATTGCCACACGTTGACCCTGTCGACATCGAGCACCTCGGCGGCGGTCTCGGTGATCGCGGCCAGCGCACTGTCCAGGCCTTGCAGCTCGTGCCAGAGCCGATGGGTCAGCGCCACCAGTGCGCTGTTGTGCCGCCGCAACCGCGAAATCGCCATGGATTGTCTCCGTTGCCAAACAGGCTGCCCGGCTTCCGTTCCACGGCCGTTGCAACTGTTACACCCGGGATGACGGCAAAACCCGCCACACCCAGCCACGGAGGGCGAAATTCTTGCCACTGCTACAATCTGCGCCCTATTTCGTGCCTTGTGCCGTGACTTCGCAGGCACACCCGCAGCACACGATTTCACCTTCGCGCGCCCCTCTCGGATGAGCGTACAGCCGCAATGGACCTCTCCATGACCAGCACCGCCGAACTGTCCTCGCCCGCGTCCGCCAACACTTCGCTTACCGGCAGCGTGCCTGATGCCGACTACACGCTGGACCACAAGTACACCCGAACCGATGGCCGCATCTACCTCAGCGGCGTGCAGGCCTTGGTCCGCCTGCCGCTGATGCAGAAACTGCGCGACCAGGCGGCGGGCCTGAACACCGGCGGTTTCATTTCCGGCTACCGCGGTTCGCCGCTGGGCGGGTTCGACCTGGAACTGTGGCGCGCGAAGAAATACCTCGCCGAGGCCGGGGTGAAATTCACGCCGGGCATCAACGAAGACCTCGGCGCGACCATGGTCTGGGGCACGCAGCAGACCAATCTGTTCCCCGGCGCCACCGTCGATGGCGTGTATGCGATGTGGTACGGCAAAGGACCGGGCGTGGATCGCTGCGGCGACGTGTTCAAGCATGGCAATGCCGCGGGTACGTCGAAACACGGCGGGGTGCTGGCGCTGGCCGCCGACGACCACGCCTGCCGCTCGTCGACGCTGCCGCACGGCTCCGAAGGCGAATTCACCAGCGCGCTGATGCCGATCCTCAATCCGGCCGGCGTGCAGGACATCCTCGAGATGGGCCTGCTCGGCTGGGCGATGTCGCGCTTCACCGGGCGCTGGGTCGGCTTCAAGACCATCGCCGAGACGGTCGAGTCGTCGGCCTCGGTCGACGTCAATCCGTTCGCGTTGCAGATCGTGACGCCGGACGATTTCGAGCTGCCGCCGGGCGGCTTGAACATCCGCTGGCCGGATCCGCCGCTGGACCAGGAAATGCGGCTGCATCGCTTCGCGGTGAAAGCGGCGCAGGCGTTCGCACGCGCCAACCACATCGACAAGCTGGTGATCGATTCGCCGAATGCGCGGCTCGGCATCGTCACCACCGGCAAGAGTTATCTCGACGTGCTGCAGGCACTGGAATACCTCGGCCTCGACGCGCAGGCGTGCGCCGAAGTCGGCATCCGCATCTACAAGGTCGGCATGACCTGGCCGCTGGAACCGGTCGGGCTGCGTGCGTTCGCGCGCGGGCTGGAAGACATCCTCGTGGTCGAGGAAAAACATGCCTTCATCGAAAGCCAGATGAAGGAGCAGTTCTACAATTTCGACGACGCGCATGGCGGCCGCCGTCCGAGCATCGTCGGCAAGTACGACGAGAGCGGCGACTGGATTTTGCCCTCGACCAACGAACTCACGCCGGCGCGCATCGCCCGCGTCATCGCCAAGCGGCTGGAGCGCTTCCATCGCAGCGAACACATGACGCAGCAGCTCGCGTTTCTGGCGACCAAGGAAGCCGAACTCGCGCTGCCGCGCGCCAACTTCCCGCGCGTGCCGCACTACTGCAGCGGCTGCCCGCACAACACCTCGACCGCAGTGCCGGAAGGGTCGCGCGCGCTGGCCGGCATCGGCTGCCATTACATGGTGACGTGGATGGACCGCACCACCGACACGTTCACGCAGATGGGCGGCGAAGGCGCGACCTGGTGCGGGCAGGCGCAATTTACCGAGACACAGCACGTGTTCCAGAACCTCGGCGACGGCACGTATTTCCATTCCGGTTCGCTGGCGATCCGGCAGGCGGTCGCGGCCGGCGTCAACATCACCTACAAGATCCTCTACAACGA
>JAJAYW010000187.1 GCA_026786005.1 Lysobacter sp.
AACACACGGTGTGGGGGTTTCTTTGGGGGGGGTTTTTTTACCACCCGCCATCGGGGGCTCGGTAAAAAACGGGCCAACATCCTTGGGCCCCCCCCTCCGGGTCTGCGAGCTATGCGGTTAGTCGTCCGTAACTGCAAACCCATCCGGCTAGGAGTCCACGACGACTGTTCCGATATACCTGTTCAAGGTGTAGATGGCTCGTAGCGGCTATCCAACCAGAAGTCTGAATCGATGCCGACAAACGGCTCGGCTTGCCTGACGAATTGTTCACATCGGCCCCATCTGTCGCAGTTAGAGTGGAGTGGAAGACGAGTCCCGGCGCCGTAACTTCCGGCACTGCCCCTTTGTCGAACGGCTCCGCATCCTGAGCCTCATTCCACCCGTAACCCCTCCATGGCCACCCCACGGCCGCGAGTCCGAGTCATATGAAACTTGCCCACACCCTGCTTGCCCTGTCCCTCACCGCGCCGCTGGCCTTGCTGGCGCGCGCCGATGCGGATGCTGCCGATGCGAATGCCTTGCCGACCAGCGCGAGCGCCGATCAGGCGACGACATCCAAGCTGGTGTACGGATGGTTGTCCGACAGTCGCTACGCCTATCGGCCGCGCGCACTCGACGATGCGCTGTCGCAGGATGTGTTCACGCGTTATCTCGAGGCGCTCGATCCCGGCAAGGTGTTCCTCACCGCGCAGGACGTGGCGAAGTTCGGCGCGCAAAGGACGCAACTCGACGACGCCATCAAGTCCGGCGAACTGGACGCGCCGTACGCGATGTTCGCGTTGTACAAGCAGCGCATGGGCGAGCGCGTCGCCTACGCGCGCGCATTGCTCAAGCAGGACATGTTCGACTTCAGCGGCACTGACCGCTGGAATTACGATCGCGAAGACGCGCCATGGGCGGCCGACGCGGCCGCGCTCGATGCGCAGTGGAAACAGTCGGTGCGCAACGACTGGCTGCGCCTCAAGCTGGCCGGCAAGAAGCCCGAGGACATCCGCAAGACGCTCGACAAGCGTTACGACAACCTGCAGCACAGCATCGCCGAACTCAGCGGCGAGGACGTGTTCCAGACCTTTGTCAACGCGTATGCCGGTTCGATCGATCCGCACACCGATTACTTCAATCCACGCAGCGCGGAACGTTTCAACCAGAGCATGACGCTGTCGCTGGAAGGCATCGGCGCCGTGCTGCAGAAACAGGACGATGTCGTCGTCATCCGCGAAATCGTGCCCGGCGGCCCGGCCGCGAACAGCAACAAGCTCAAGCCGGGCGATCGCGTGGTCGGTGTTGGCCAGGGCGGCAGCGGCGTCATGGAGGATGTGATCGGCTGGCGCATCGATGATGTCGTCGCCAAGATCAAGGGGCCCAAGGGCACGCAGGTGCAGCTCGACCTGATCCCGGCCGAGGCGCTGCTGGACAGCAAGCCGGTCCGGATCGTCATCACGCGCGCCAAGGTGCGGCTGCAGGACCAGGCGGCGAAGGCGAAAACCATCACCATCCCTGCCATGGGCGCAATGCCGGCCAAGCGCATCGGCGTCATCGAATTGCAGGGTTTTTATCAAGACTTCGAAGGCCGCCGCAACAACAACGGCGACTACGCATCCGCCACGCGCGATGTCGCCAAGTTGCTGGCGCAGTTCCGCACGCAGAAACTCGATGGCGTGGTCATGGACCTGCGCAACAACGGTGGCGGTTCGTTGACCGAAGCGGTGGAGCTCACCGGCTTGTTCATCGACAAGGGGCCGGTGGTGCAGGTACGCGAATCCGGTGGCCGCGTGGCCGTCGAAGGCGATCGCGACGCGGGCGTGGCGTGGGGCGGGCCGTTGGCGGTGCTGACCAATCGCGGCTCGGCCTCTGCCTCGGAAATCTTCGCTGGCGCGGTGCAGGATTATGGCCGCGGCCTGGTGATCGGCGAGACCACCTTCGGCAAGGGCACGGTGCAGAACCTGGTCGATCTCGATCGCTGGCCGGCCAACGAGACCGCACGCTTCGGCCAGCTCAAGCTGACCATTGCACAGTTCTTCCTGCCCGGTGGCAGCAGCACGCAAAACAAGGGCGTCGTGCCGGACATCCGTTTCCCGGTCAGTGTCGATGCCAGCGAGTACGGCGAGAGCACCTACGACAACGCACTGCCATGGACCCGGATCGCTGCCGTGCCGCATACGCAATACGGCAACTTCGCGCCGCTGCTGCCCAAGCTCGACGTGTTGCACAAGGCGCGTTCGGCCAACGACAAGGAATTCCAATGGTGGGCGCAGGACGTCGCCGAGTTCCGTGTCGAGCAGGCCAAGAAATCGCTGTCGCTCAACGAGACCGAGCGCCGTGCCGAACGCGACAAGCAGGAAGCCAAGCGCACGTCGCGCCAAGCCGAACGCAAGACGCTTGGGCTCGATCTGGATCCGTTGGCCGACGACAGTTCCGATGATGGTCTGCAAAACAGCGAGCGCGACATCGCCAAGGATGCCGCGCGCGACAAAGCCGCCGAGAAGCGTCCGGATCCGTTGCTGCGCGAGTCCGCGGCGATCCTGGCCGATGCGGTCACGTTGCTGGGCGCCGATCGAGCGTTGTCGGCACAGGTATTGCCGGAGGCGCAGTCGGCGCAGCATTGGACCGAATGAGGCTTGCTTGTGGGTGCGAAAGAACGCGCACCCACACCCGTAAACGCACAGCAAGAATCGGATAGCGGGCGCCGTGGGCGCCCGTTAGTCTTTCCGCCATGGACAAGCACACGCAAATACTCGAACGCGCGCGGCAACTGCTCGATGGCGGCGAGTTGTCGCTGGGCGCACTCGCGAAGGCCGTGGGTCTCAGCGCATCGCACCTGCAACGCCGCTTCACTGCGCACTTTGGCCTGAGCCCGGCGCAATACCTGGCGCAACGCAAACTCGGCACGCTTAAGTCCGCCTTGCGCGAAGGCAACGACGTCAGCGCCGCGTTGTACGACGCCGGTTACGGCTCGCCCTCGCGCGTCTACGAAGACAGTTCGGCCAAACTTGGAATGACGCCCGCGCGTTACCGCACCGGCGGCAGTGGCGAGCAGATCCGCTGGAGCCTGGTCAACACCGCACTCGGAACCGCGCTGGTGGCGGCGACGCAGCGTGGCATCTGCATGGTCGAGCTCGGCGACGATGCCGCGCTGCTCGAACAGAAACTGCAACACGAATTTCCGAACGCGCAACTCGCGCGCGTTGATGCCGGCCGCGACGAATTCCTCGCGCCGCGCCTGCGCGCGGTGGCCGAACACCTGGCCGGCCGTCGCGACGAGGTGCCGCTGGACCTGATCGGCACCGCGTTCCAGAAGCGGGTGTGGGATGCGTTGATGAAGATTCCAGCTGGTGAGACGCGCAGTTATGGCGAGATCGCCGCGTCGCTGGGCAGTCCCAGGGCAACACGCGCGGTCGCCAGCGCCTGCGCGCACAACCGCGTCGCGATCGTGGTGCCGTGCCACCGCGTGATCCGCAGCGATGGTTCCCCGGGTGGATATCGCTGGGGGTTGCCGTTGAAGGAACGATTGCTGCAGCGTGAGCGGGCGGCGTAGTCGCGCGATTGGCACGGAGTGTTGTCCCATTATTGGGGTTATAAGGGCCGGCCATCGTCGCTAAGCTGGGCTCATCCTCTTACGCTTCCATCCCTTCAGGCTTACACCGGAACTTCGCAGTTCGTTTTTTGCTGTCATTCCCGCGAAGGTCACACCCCATGCCGTGAAACGCATCGCAGAGCAATATCCGGTGTCTGACAATGTGCGAGGGGGTCCCGCCTTCTCGGGAATGACGAGCTTAAGCAAGATCAAAAAATGGATCCGAGCTCAGTCGCAGCCCGGCCTGTCCTGAGCTTGTCGAAGGGCTGGAGGACGCGCGAAGCCACATTGCCACCCTCATCAACGCGTACACCACGTTTCGATGGTTCGACACGACCGATTCCGATCTGAGCCCGAGCGAATATGACAACGCCTTCAAATACCAAGCCTCGCGCACTCGCCGTCGCACTCGCACTCGCGTCGCTGTACCTGATCTGGGGATCGACGTACCTCGGCATCCGTTTCGCATTGGAAGGCGGCTATCCGCCGCTGCTGATGGCGGGCGGCCGTTTCGTCATCGCCGGCAGCCTCCTGTACGCAGCGCTGCGCCTGCGTGGAATGCCCGCACCGACCCGCACGCAGTGGAAGAACACGGCATTCATCGGATTGCTGCTGCTCGGCTTCGGCAACGGCATGGTCTGCATCGCGCAGCAATCGGTGTCGTCGGGACTGGCCGCGGTCGCAGTGGCGTCCGCGCCGTTGTGGATGGGCCTGTTCGCGGCGATGCGCGGACAGCACCCGCGGCGGCTGGAATGGGCGGGACTGGCGATCGGTTTCGTCGGCGTGTTCTGGCTCAATGCCGGCAGCGCGTTGACCGCCAGCCCGCAAGGATTGATCGCCTTGCTGATCGCGCCGATCGCCTGGTCGTTCGGTTCCATCTGGAGCCGCGGCCGCGACCTGCCATCGCCGTTCATGGGCGCCGCGGCGCAGATGCTGTGCGGCGGGGTGTTGATGTTGATCGCCGGTTTCGTGCTGGGCGAACGCATGCACGCATTGCCGACGTGGAAGGCGACGCTGTCGGTCGGTTACTTGGTCTTGTTCGGGTCGATCGTCGCGTTCAGTGCCTACATCTGGCTGTTGCAGAACGTGCGGCCCGTCCTTGCCGGCAGCTATGCCTACATCAATCCGGTGATCGCGGTGGCGTTGGGCGCGTGGCTGGCGGCGGAACGGTTCACCGCGCACGATGTCGGCGCGATGCTGGTGATCCTGTCCGGCGTGGTCGCCATCACCCTGGCGAAAGCGACGCAGGCGAAGACGACGCAGGCCGAAGCGCCCGCACCCAAGGCCGACACCGAGTCGGCCGCATGACACCGATGACCGCCGAGTACCGGCGCGGTCTCTGGATCGCAATCGGTTCGTTCGTGCTGTGGGGCCTGATGCCGTTGTACTGGCATCTGCTGAAAGCCGTGCCGTCGCTGCAGATCGTGGTGCATCGCATCGTCTGGAGCGCGTTGCTGGTGGTCGGGTGGCTGCTGTGGAAGCAGGGACGCGGCTGGCTGCACGCCGCGTTGGCGCAGCCGCGCGTGGCGTGGATGCTCGCACTCAGCGGCGTGTTGATCGCGTTCAACTGGGGCCTGTACATCTGGGCGGTCAATGCCGGGCACATCATCGAAACCAGCCTCGGCTATTTCATCAATCCACTGCTTAACGTCGTCATCGGCACGCTGTTCCTTCGCGAGCGGTTGAACCGCTCGCAGTGGTTGTCGGTCGCGATCGCGGCGGCGAGCGTGTTGTGGCTCACCTTCAACTACGGAAGTTTTCCGTGGATCGCGATAGCGCTGGCGGCGTCGTTCGCCACCTACGGATTGATCCGCAAACTCGTTGCCGTCGATTCGATTCCCGGCCTCGGCGTCGAAAGCGTTTACCTGTTCGTGCCCGCGCTGGTGGTGATGGTGTGGGGCGAAGCGAACGGGCTTGGTGGATTCCTGGACGGTTGGGGCCTCGGGCTCGATCTGCTGCTGATTCTCGGCGGCGCGCTCACGGCGTTGCCACTGATCGGGTTCGCCTTCGCGGTGCGCCGCGTGCCGCTATCGGTGGTCGGCTTGTTGCAGTACATCGCACCGACGCTGCAGTTCCTGCTGGGCGTGTTCGTGTTCCACGAAGCCTTCGACCGCGATCGCGCGATCGGGTTTATCGGCATCTGGATCGCACTGGCGATTTTCGGGATCGACGGATTGTTACGCTCGCGACGTCAGCTTGCGACCGCGACGAACAATGCGTGACTTGAGAATTTCGTAGGGCGGCATGACCAGCTCGTCCAGTCAAGCCGCCCGCAGCGCCTCAGTCACCGGCAACCGCGCCGCCCGCAATGCCGGAAACAACCCGCCCACCAGTCCAATCCCCAGCGCCCACTTCAACCCGTTCCACAACAACTCCGGCGAGACCTTGAACTGGAACACCACCTGGCTGAAGTTCGCGCTCAGCGTGGACACGCTGTAGCCGTTGAAGATCAGCCACGCGAGGAACGCGCCGAGCAAGCCGCCGAGCAACGCCAGCAATGTCGTTTCCAGCATCACCGCGACCACCACCGGCAAACCGCGAAAACCGAGCGCACGCATCGTTGCGATCTCGCGCGCGCGGCCGGCGACGGCGGCGTACATGGTGTTGAGCGCGCCGAACACCGCGCCGATCGCCATGATCGTGCCGATCACCGTGCCGAGGATCTTGACCAGTTTCTCCAGGCCTTCGGATTGCTTGCCGTAGTAATCGCGCGTGGTCTGCACGTCGAGTTTCAGCCGCGGGTCGGCGGCCATGGCGGCTTTGAGTTGCTTGAAGCCGTCCTTGCCGTCGAGTTTTGCAGTGGCCGACTGGAACGACGTGCGCTGGTAGGTCGAGGCCAGCGTCTCGGTGTCGGCCCACAATTCCGAATCGTGCGAATCGTTGGAGGCGAACATGCCGACGATGGTCCATTGCTGGTTGGCGAGTTCGATCTGCTTGCCGACGTCCAGGCCAATGTATTCCTGCTGCGCCCCCTGGCCGACCACCAACTCGCGCATGCCGGGATTGAACCTGCGGCCTTTGACCAGCTTGATCTGCGGCCGCAGCGCCCACGCGGTATCGCCCACGCCGCGCAGCTGCACATTGGCATCGGTGCCGTCGGACTTGGTGCGCAGGTTCACCACCTGCGAGAGTTCCGGCGACAGCAGCGGCTTGCCGTCGGCGCCCTTGGCGATGCCGGGCAGGCTGGAAATCAGCGGGATCTGGTCGCGCGTGATCACCGAATTGGTTTCCGCCTGCGAGCCGCCGCGCAAAATAATCGCGCTGCTGTCGCTGCCGGTGCGGTTGAGCGTGGCCTTGAAGCCTTCGCCCATGGCCAGCATCGCCACCAGCACGCCGACCACGCCGGCGATGCCGATCACGATTACCGAGGACGCGCCCCAACGCTGCGGCAGGCTGGCGATGCCGATCTGCGAGGCCGCCAGTGCGAGCCGTCCGGTGTGGGTCAGCAGCAGCCACAGCGTCACCAGCACCGCCAGCGCGACGACGCCGTACCACGGCATGAAAATCCACGCCACCAGACCGGCCGCGAGTGCGAGCAGCACACCGAGATTGCCCAGCCATTTCTTCATTCGATTCATAGCGAAGTTCCTTTAACGGCCAGCCAGTGCATCAACGATGTTCAAGCGCATCGCGCGCAGCGCCGGCAGCAGGCCGACCACCAATCCAATCGCCAGCATCAGCCCGAGGCCGATCAACCAGGTTTCCGTCGGCACCGTATCGAGCTGGATCATGCCGCCGCTCATGGCGGACACGCCGGCGATCAGGACACCGGCGATGCCCAGGCCAATCAATCCGCCCAGCACCACCAGCAGCATCGATTCGCCCAGCACCAGCCACAACACGCTGCGATTGCTGAAACCAATCGTCTTGAGCACCGCCAGTTCCGGGATGCGTTCGCGCACCGCCTGCGACATGGTGTTGCCGGTCAGCAGCAACAAAGTGAAGAACACCGCGGCCATGATCGCGGTGACGATCAGGCCGATGTCGGCGAACTGCTTGACGAAGGCCTGGTTGAAGGCCTGTTCGGTCTGCGTCTTGGTTTCGTGGTCGGAGTTCTCGCTGATCGCATCGATCGCGCGCGCGACCTGCGTCGCCTTGTTTGGATCATCCAGCTTGACGATGTACCAACCCACGCGGCTCTTGACGAAATCGTTGGCCTCGTCGAAATATTTCCAGTTGAACACCAGCTGCTTTTCCTCGCCGCGACGCTTCTGATCCTTGACCTTGAAGATTCCGACCAGCTTGAAGCTCCACGCATTGCTGCCCTTGGTCGGGAAGATCGTCGCCTGCAGAGGGATGGTGTCGCCGATCTTCCAGCCGTTCTGTTTCGCCAGCGACTCGCCGACCACCGCGCCATCGCGGGTATCGGCGAAGGCCTTCACCTGTGCGGGAGAAATGTCGTATTCCGGGTAAAGATCGAAGAAACCCGGGCCCACCGCGAAGTTGGGGAAGAAATCCTTGGGATCGCGGTAGTAGCCGCCGAACCACGATGCATACACGGCCTGCTTCACGCCTGACGTGGCTTCGATCTGCGGCGTCAGGCTGTACGGCAGCATCTGCGTGATCGACAGGCGCGAGGCCGTGATCAGGCGGTCGTAGCCGGCCACGTTGGTACCGGCGTTGAACGCCAGGCGCACCGAGTCGAGCATCCCGAACAACAGGAATGCAGTGATCACCGACAGCAGCGTCAGCGACGTGCGGGTCTTGCTGCGGAACAGCGCGGCCCAGATCAGGTGCAGGTATTTCATCGAACTCTCCGTGAGTTTGGCTCCCTCCCCTGCGACGGCAGGGGAGGGCTGGGGAGGGGTTGCGTCAGCACCGATGCATCCGGGTCAACCGCTCGCCTCACCGACGTCTCCCTTCGCAGGGAGAACACAAATCAAGCCGCGTTGCGCACCTGCTCCACCAGCGTTCCCTTGTCGAGGTGCAACGTGTGCGTCGCGTACTCGGCGGCCTTTGGATCGTGCGTCACCATCACGATGGTCTTGCCGTATGCGCGGTTGAGTTGCTGCAGCAGGGTCAGGATTTCTTCCGCCGACTGGCGATCCAGATCGCCCGTGGGCTCGTCGCAGATCAGCAGCGTGGGATCGGACACGATCGCGCGGGCGATGGCGACGCGTTGTTGTTGTCCGCCGGACAGTTCGGCCGGGCGATGCTTGCCGCGATCCTTCAATCCCACCAGTTCCAGCGCGATCTCGGCATTGCGCTTGCGCTGCGCCGACGACAGCCTGGTCAGCAGCAGCGGCAGTTCGACATTCTTCTGCGCGGTCAACGTGGGCATCAGGTTGTAGAACTGGAACACGAAGCCGACGTTGTTGCTGCGCCAATGCGCCAGCTGGCCCGAGCTCAATGTGTCGATGCGCTGGCCGGCGACGTCGATCTCGCCGCGCGTGGGCGAATCCAGCCCGCCGATCAGGTTGAGCAGGGTGGTCTTGCCGGAACCCGACGGGCCCATCAGCGCGACGAAATCGTCCTTGGCGATGTCCAGGTCGATGCCGTGCAGCACATCGATCTTTTCCGGACCGCGTTGATAGGTCTTGTGCAGGTTGCGGATGCTGACGAGGGTGGACATGAGGCGCTCCTGTTGTTGCGTATTATTTTTTGATGCATTGAATTGCGGGGGGAGTTCTTGCTCGTCATGACCACCTTCGCTGTTGAAAACCCCGCGAAGGCGGAGTGCTTTTCAACAGCGAAATCTAGTCAACCCATGCACGTAGATTGTCGGATCGTCAGAGTTGCTTGGAGGTGGGTTTTCCGGCATGGATCCCCGCCTTCGCGGGGATGACGATTTCATTCATTCATTGTCAGTGGCTTCGTCCGCTTCCTTCGCCACACGCACCGCCGCGCCATCAGCAAGATCGTCCGGTGGATCGAGCACGACCTCATCACCACCCGCAACACCTTCGAGCACCTCGCGATCCTCGCCCAGCGTACGGCCCAGCTTGAGCGTACGACGTTGCGCTTTTTCATCGGCGACCACGAAAGCGACATCTGCGCCGTCACGGGCAACGATGGCGGCCGTCGGCACCAGCACACCCGGCTTCGGCGCATTGGCTTCTGCCGGTTTCGCCTTCTCCAGGAAGCTCACCCGCACGCCCATGTCCGGCACGATCCGCGGATCGCGCTGCTTCAAGGCGATGCGCACCTTGACCGTAGCCTTGCCGCGATCGGCGGTGGGAATGATGGCGATGACTTCGGCCGGAATCTTCCACTCGGGATACGCGTTGAGCGTGGCTTCGACCGGCATCTTGGGCTGCACACGGCCAATGAAGGCTTCGCCGACATCCACTTCAACTTCCAGCGAATCCATGTCCACGATGGTCCCGATGCCGGTGCGGGTGAAGCCGCCGCCGGCCGACAACGGCGACACGATCTCGCCCGGTTGCGCGGCCTTGGCGATCACTACGCCGGCAAACGGCGCGCGCACCACGGTGTTGTCGACGCCCAGGTCGGCGATGCGCAATTGCCGGCCCGCCACCTGCACATTGCGTTGTGTGCTGGCCAGTTGCGCGCGTAGTGCGTCGCGTTGCGCGATGGCTTGCTCGTACTGCGATCTTGAAACGAGTTGTTGCCGAACCAGACCGTTGAGCCGCGTCGCATTGGCTTCGGCCTCGCGCAATTGCGCCTGCACTTGTGCGATCTGGCTTTGCGCTGCGGTGACCTGCGATGCCGCCAGATCGCGCTGTGCGTCCGCGTCAATCGGATCGAGCGTCGCCATGATCTCGCCGGCTTCCACGCGCTGCCCTTCCTCGATCAGCACCTCGCGCACCTTGCCGGTGATCTTGGACGACACCGTCGCCATGCGCCGCGCCACCACATAGCCGGTCGCATCCAGCACCGACGCCGAGCCGCCGCCGTTGCCGATCGCCACCGCAGTCGCAGTGCGCACTTCGATGCCCTTGTCGCGGCCGAACAGCGCCCATCCCGCCAGCGTCAGCACGGCAATCGCCGCAAGCACCGCAAGCGCGATCCACAACCCGCGCCGCGACGGTGGCGGCGCGTTGCTCCGGTCGATGCGAAGTTCTTTCAACAGGTCGGCGGAATTGTTCATCGAGGGCCTGGACGGCGGAAAGTGGGAAGTGTGACCACGGCGAGCATGCTGGTGAAGTGGCCAGAAGTCACTTTAGGAGAAATCAGCATGTCATTCCCGCGAAGGCGGGAATCCCGCGACTTGCGTTCGACGGTCTTGAGTCCCTGGATTCCCGCCTTCGCGGGAATGACGAGTCCG
>JAJAYW010000188.1 GCA_026786005.1 Lysobacter sp.
CACGCGGCATGGCTGGATCAGGCTTGCGCCCATTGTCCAATATTCCCCACTGCTGCCTCCCGTAGGAGTCTGGACCGTGTCTCAGTTCCAGTGTGGCTGATCATCCTCTCAGACCAGCTACGGATCGTAGCCTTGGTGGGCCTTTACCCCGCCAACTAGCTAATCCGACATCGGCTCATCTTATCGCGCGAAGCCCGAAGGTCCTCCGCTTTCACCCGTAGGTCGTATGCGGTATTAGCGTAAGTTTCCCTACGTTATCCCCCACGATAAGGCAGATTCCGATGTATTCCTCACCCGTCCGCCACTCGCCACCCAAGGAGCAAGCTCCTCTGTGCTGCCGTTCGACTTGCATGTGTTAGGCCTGCCGCCAGCGTTCACTCTGAGCCAGGATCAAACTCTTCACTTAAGTGTTGCGCTTCACCCCGAAGGGTTCGGCCATTTCTTTGAGTGCAGAATCCGTCCAAAGCTCCATTACTACTCGAATACTTGCATTTGCATGCTTTCTTGAATTGATTTGGAGACTCTGTTACGAACGTCTGCAAAATGGACAACCATCCACTTGCCAGACGCCCGCACAAGTCACCTGCGCACACTGTCAAAGATCCCGGGGTTGGCCTCAGCGCCTAACCCCACACCCGCGAAGCCAATGCCTCAGCGAGCCGCCCACTATACAGTCAAAATCCAGTCCGTCAACACCTTGTTCACATCTTTTTGGACTGGTCCGGCGTCTTTCAGACGATCAATCGCCGAGGGCTACCGGGTCGACGATGATAGCAGCAGATTTCTTTTTTGGGGAGCCTCCAAGATGCGTGAATTCAGGACATCGCTAGCTGTCTTGCTGCTGCTGAGCGGCTGTGCGACGGCCAGCGGGCAGTGGGTTGAACTGGGTGGCACCCGATACCCAGTCGAAATCGCCGACAACGACCAGGAACGCGCCCGCGGACTGATGTTTCGCGAGCAGCTGACGGCGGGTCATGGAATGCTCTTCATCCACGATCGTGAAGAGCCACAGGCCTACTGGATGAAGAACACCAAGATCCCGCTCGACATCCTTTATTTCGACAACGCGCGCAAGCTTGTATCGCAACAGCGCGATGTCCCGCCATGCAGCCTTGGCGATGGCTGCCCGCCCTACCCGAGCATTGCGCCGGCACGCTATGTGCTGGAACTCAATGCCGGTGAGGCGACCCGGCTGAACTTGCGCGTCGGGACTGAACTGCAACTTGGTCCCGAAGTCACACTGGCGCCCTGAAGGACTTGATTGCGCGCACAGGAAAACGCAATCTTGGTGCATGCGCGATCACTTCTCGCTGCCGCAGTGGAACTCGCTTGCCGGAGCCGACGATCACACGCTGCCGTTGCTCGGCACGGCCCTGCTCATTGCGCGCGACGAGTACCCGCAACTGGATGCCGACCTCTACGACACGCTGTTGCAAAGTCATGCCGAAAGCCTGCGTGGCGAGATTGAAGCCATCGACTCATGGCCGTTGAAGATGGCGGCCATCAACAAGCATCTGTTCGATGAGCTGGGTTACTCGGGCAATAGCGACGCGTACTACGATCCGCGCAACAGCTATTTGAATGAAGTGTTCGAGCGCAGGCTCGGCAATCCGATCTCGTTGGCGATGGTCCAGATCGAGGTTGCACGCCGCCTTGGCGTTCCGCTGGATGGCGTGTCGTTTCCGGGCCATTTCCTGGTGCGTTTGCCGGTCGACGATGGCGTGCTGGTCATGGATCCGTTCAACCGAGGCCGCCCGCTGGGTGCCGATGAATTGCGCGAACGCGCCAAGCCCCATCTGGGTGGCGAAATCCCGGACGACACCGCGCTTTTGCAGATCCTCAATCCCGCATCCCATCGCAGCATCCTGATCCGGATGCTGCGCAACCTGCAGGGTGTCTATGCCGAAGCCGACGACTGGGAGCGGGCCGCGCGCAGCTCCGATCGGGTGCTCAAGCTGTCTCCCGATCAACCCGAAGCACTGCGTGATCGCGGTCTGGCGTATTTGAAACTGGGCCACCGCCAGGGTGCGCGCCACGATCTGGCGCGATACCTGCAACTCAATCCCGACGCCGAGGATCGCGCGTCGCTGCGTGAACGGCTGGTCGAACTGCATGGCAGCTCCGAACGCCCCAACTGAACACGTGGCCGTTCCGCTTGGTATCGCGATTCAGACTTCCATCATCTCGAAATCATCCTTGGTCACGCCGCAATCTGGACAAGTCCAAGTCTCCGGAATGTCTTCCCAGCGCGTTCCGGGCGCGATGCCCTCTTCCGGCAGGCCCACCGCCTCGTCATAGATAAAACCGCAGACCACGCACATCCAGGTGCGGTACGAGGCGGCAACGGCGACAGCTTCATTCATCGGATAATGCGCGGGTTGGCGGGCGGGCATTGTCCCACCCTGCGCCCCACATCGGAAGTCGATGCATGAATCCGCGTTGGCCGCCTCGCGGCCTGTATCTGGTCACGCCCGACGAGGAAGACACGTCGCGGCTGATCACGCGTGTCGAAGCCGTCCTCGGTTCCGCAGTATTGCTGCAATACCGCAACAAGTCCGCTGATCGAAGTTTGCGGCTCGAGCAAGCGTCCGCACTGCTGGTTGTGTGTCGCGTCCACGGTGTGCCGTTGGTTGTCAACGACGATGCCGACATCGCGGGCGCCATTGGCGCCGATGGCGTGCACCTCGGCGAACACGATGACCACATCAACAATGTCCGCGTGCAATTGGGGGGCGACGCGATCATCGGCGTCTCCTGCTACGACGACGTGCAACGTGCGGAAGTCGCCGCGGCCGCAGGCGCGGATTATCTCGCGTTCGGTGCGTTCTTTGCTTCGCCGACGAAGCCCAACGCGCGACGTGCGACGCTGCAACTGCTGCTGCAGTCGCGACGCTTCGGGCTGCCGCGCGTGGCGATCGGCGGCATCACACCCGACAATGCAACTGCGGTGATGGCCGCGGGCGCCGATCTGATCGCAGTCATCAGCGGCGTGTTCGACGCGCCGGATCCCGTTGTTGCCGCACGCGCGTACGCCTCGCTGTTCCACTGAATACTCCTTCGACCGACCGACCGACCGACGACCACGAGACCTATGGACACTTCCCTATCACACGCCCTGTTTTCACGCGCGCAAGAGCTGATGCCCGGCGGCGTGAATTCGCCGGTTCGCGCCTTCAAGTCGGTCGGTGGCGAGCCGTTCTTCACCCAGCGCGCGGACGGTGCTTATCTGTTCGATGTCGATGGCAATCGCTACATCGATTACGTCGGCTCGTGGGGTCCGATGATCGTTGGCCATAACCATCCGGCCGTGCTCGAGGCGGTGATCCGCACCGCGCGCGACGGCCTGAGTTTCGGGACGCCCAATCCCCTGGAAGTGACGATGGCCGAGACCATCGCGCGGCTGGTACCCAGTTGCGAGATGGTGCGCATGGTCAATTCCGGCACCGAAGCCACGCTGTCGGCGATCCGGCTGGCGCGTGGCGCGACCGGGCGCGCGCGCATCATCAAGTTCGTGGGCTGTTATCACGGCCACGGCGATTCGTTCCTGGTCAAGGCCGGTTCCGGTGCATTGACGTTCGGCGTGCCGACCTCGCCCGGCGTACCGAAGGCGCTCGCGGACCTGACGTTGACCCTGCCCTACAACGATTTCGACGCCGCGACGGCATTGTTCGACGAGTGCGGCGATGACCTTGCCGGCCTGATCATCGAACCGGTGGTCGGCAACGCCAACTGCCTGCTGCCGCGCGATGGTTTTCTGCAGCATTTGCGCGAACTGTGCACGGAGCATGGTGTTGTGTTGATCTTCGACGAGGTGATGACCGGTTTTCGTGTCGCGCTCGGCGGCGCGCAACATCGCTACGGCGTGACGCCGGACCTGAGCACGTTCGGCAAGATCATCGGCGGCGGCATGCCGGTCGGCGCGTATGGCGGCCGTCGCGCGTTGATGGAACAGATCGCACCAAGTGGGCCGATCTATCAAGCGGGCACGTTGAGCGGAAATCCTGTGGCGATGGCGGCAGGTCTGGCCATGCTGGAACTGATCCAGGCACCCGGCTTCCATGAAGAACTCGAACGTGGCACGCATGCGTTGTGCGATGGCCTCGAAGCCGCCGCGCGCGATGCCGGTGTCGCTGTCACGACAAACCGCGTCGGCGGCATGTTCGGACTCTTCTTCACCGACCAGCGCGTGGACACCTACGCGCAAGCGATCGCCTGCGACACCACGGCCTTCAACCGTTTCTTCCACGCCATGCTGGAGCGCGGCGTCTATCTCGCACCTTCCGCGTTCGAGGCAGGCTTCATGTCCAGTGCGCACGACGATGCGGTGATTGCGACAACCATCGTTGCCGCGCGCGAGGCCTTCCACGAAGTCCGCGCAGGATGACGACACCGGCGTGCGTGCTGTTTGATCTGGATGGCGTGCTTGCGCATTACGATCATGACACACGCGTACGTCTGCTCGCTGTGCGCAGTGGCACGACCGACGCTGCGGTAAACGCTGCGCTGTTCGATTCCGGGCTGGAGCGGGACGCGGATCTGGGCCGGTATGACGCGGAACAGCAGGCGAGCGAGCTGTCACGTCGCCTCGGTGCCCCGGTGACGCTGGCGGACTGCGTGGATGCGCGCGCGGTATCGATGACCGCCGACGATGCGATGCTGACACTGGCGATGCATGTGTCGCGGCGCGCGACAGTCGCCATCCTCAGCAATAACGGTTGGCTGGTACGCGATCACCTCGGCGACAATGTCGACGGCGCCATTGCCGCCGGCCTGTACGCCCACCACTATCGCGACATCGGCGCGTTATCCGCCTTGCTGCACGACCTCGATCTATTGGACCCTTGCCTGCTGGAGCCTGACCATGCTGCGACCTGACCATGCGACCTGAAACCAACGCCGTACACGCCGGCCAGACACCCGATGCGGCCACGGGTGCAGTGGCGCCGCCTATCCATCTCGCCACCACCTTCGAACACGGCGCCGACGGCGCGCGCATCAGCAGTTACGAATACCAGCGCGAGGGCAACCCGACCAGTGACCGCCTGCGCGAGGCGCTCGCCGCACTTGAAGGTGGCGAGGATGCGCTGGTGTTCGCCTCCGGCATGGCGGCGATCACCACGTTGCTGGAATCACTGCCCAACGGTGCCCGCGTGCTGATCCCCGACGACTGCTACACCGGCCTGCGCATACTGTGCGCGGAGTACCTGCCGGAACGCGGCATCCTCGTCGAGACCATCGACATGGCCGACCTCGACAGCGTGCGCAACGCTTGCACAACGCCGGTGACGCTGGTCTGGGCGGAAACGCCATCGAACCCGCGCCTGAAAATCTGCGACATCGCGCAGCTGGCGCAGATTGCGCACGCCGCGGGCGCGCTGCTCGCCTGCGACAACACCTTTGCCACGCCGCTGCTGCAGCAACCGTTATCGTTGGGCGCAGACGTGGTGATGCATTCGACCACCAAGTATTTCGGCGGCCACAGCGACGTGCTGGGTGGTGCGCTGGTGTTCGCACGTCGCGATGCACTCTTCTCGCGTGTCGGGCATCGCCTGCACATCACCGGCGCATCGCTGGCGCCGTTCAGTGCCTGGCTGACGTTACGTGGCTGCCGCTCGCTGCCGGCGCGGATGGCGCTGCATTGTGCGAATGCACGGCGGGTCGCCGAGTTTCTGGCGTCACGCCCGGAGATCCAGCGCGTGAATTACCCTGGGTTGCCCACGCATCCCGGCCATGCGATCGCGGCAAGCCAGATGCGTGATTTCGGCGGCATGCTGAGTATTGAATTGCATGGCGGCCGTGAGGCGGCGCTGGCGATGGCTGCAAGGGTGAAACTCTTCATCAACGCCACGTCTTTGGGCGGCTGCGAATCGCTGATCGAGCATCGTGCTTCGGTGGAAGGCGTCAATCCGGTGTCTCCGCAGAATTTGCTGCGGATTTCGGTGGGTTTGGAGCACATCGATGATCTGATCGCGGATCTGGAACAGGCTCTTGCTGGCTGATACGTGTTCACTGCCGAGGGGATGGGTGCCAACTTCCCATCATTCGAGTGCGCTTGCTAAAAAGCTTGGTCAGCTGCGCTCTTAAACAGCGTCGCCGTTACGCGCAGCGTGCACCAGCGTCGATGTCGTTTCCGGTTCGCTCACACCATTCCCTGGACGTTCTGACCAAAGGACACCGCTGCCGCTGCGGGCGTTAACAACACCTGTCAAACGCCCGGAGCGATGGCGTGCGGCGTTACCACGCGCCGGTATTCGGCATCGAGGCCCACGGCTCCCGTGGCGGCAAGCGGCCATCCTGCAGCAGTTCGATGGAGATCAGGTCCGGCGAGCGGACGAAGGCCATGTGGCCATCGCGTGGCGGGCGGCTGATGGTGTACCCCAGCGACTGCAGGTGTTCGCAGGTGGCGTAGATGTCATCGACGCGGAACGCGAGGTGGCCGAAGTTGCGTGCGCTGCCATAGTCCTCGTCCGAATCCCAGTTGAAGGTGAGTTCGATCTCCGCTTCCGGACTGTCCGGCGCGGCCAGGAATACGAGTGTGTACTTGCCCTGCTTGTTTTCCATGCGCCGCGTTTCCTTTAGCCCTAGGCCATCGCAGAAGAAGCGCAGCGTGGCGGCGAGGTCGCTGACGCGGATCATGGTGTGCAGGTATTTCATGCTGGCTCCCGCGAATGACTAGTCCAGAAACAGATCCGGCAGCAGCGGCTGCGCGGGATCGACGGCATAGCGCGAAAAATCGTCGATGCCAGACTCGCGCAACACCTCCTCATCGATCAGGAAGCGACCGTGGAAGTCCTGCGCGGGCCGGGTCAGCACCGCATGCGCCGCGTCCGCGACGATCTCCGGCGTGCGGCAGCGTGCGGCATCCACTCCCGGGATCATATTGATCGCATCGGTGGCGATGATGCTGCGCGGCCACAACGCATTGACCGCGACGCCTTGCGGGCCGAACTCGCCGGCCAGGCCCAGCGTGACCAGGCTCATTCCCATTTTCGCCAAGGTGTAGCCGGTATGCGGCGCCCACCATTTCGGATCGAGCGATGGCGGCGGCGCAAGTGTCAGGATGTGCGGGTTGGGCGCCTGCAACAGATGCGGCAGGCAGGCCTGCGCGCAGAGGAAACTGCCGCGTGCGTTGACCTGCTGCATCAGGTCGAAGCGCCTCATCGGTGTGTCGAGCGTGCCGCGCAACCAGATCGCGCTGGCGTTGTTGATGAGGATGTCGATGCCACCGAAGGCATCGACCGTGGCGGCGACGGCGGCGCGGACCTGGTCTTCCTCGCGGATGTCGCACTTGAGCGGCAATGCGCCGCCACCGGCCGCCTCGACCGCCCTGGCCGCGTCGTGGATCGTGCCGGGCAATTTCGGATTGCGCACATCCGATTTCGCGGCGATGGCGACGTTGGCGCCGTCGCGCGCAGCCCGCAGCGCGATCGCCAAGCCGATGCCGCGCGAGGCACCGGTGATGAACAGGGTCTTGCCTGACAGCGTGGACATCGACATTCCCGGGTGTGTCGTGGCACGAGTCTAAGTCATCGCCAACCCTGTATTTCGATCGTGCTCAATGTTTTGTAGAGCGTCCCTCGACAAGCTCAGGATGAGCGGCTTGCTCCGCTGCTTTTGATTCACGGGTACAGCCTCAGCCGAGCAAACTCGGCTCTACAAAAGCCCAACGCCGCATCTGTGGCGCAGAGCTTGCTCCGCTTCCTTTGATCCACGGGTAGAGCGCCAGCCGAGCAAGCTCGGCTCTACAAAAGCCCAACGCCGCGATGGCGACCAAATCACACTGCCTATAATCGGGCGATGCCGAGTGCCTGGTTCGACGCCACCATTGCCTGGATTACCGCCCATCCCGTGGCGGCGGGATTGCTGATCGCACTGATCGCGTTCTGCGATGCACTTGCTGTCGTCGGTATCGTGGTGCCTGCATTGCCGTTGTTGTTCGCGGTCGGTGCATTGATCGGGCTTGGCCATATCGACGGCGTGTACGCGGTGGTCTGCGCGGCGCTTGGCGCATTCGTTGGCGATGGCCTGAGTTTCTGGATCGGCCGCAAGTGGGGCCACCAGCTACGCGAGCACTGGCCGTTCCGTAAGTATCCGCAGTTGATCGATCGCGGCGAGCAATTGTTCCGGCGGCATGGCAGCAAGAGCATCGTCATCGCGCGGTTTGTCGGGGCGGTGCGACCGTTCGTGCCGGCAACGGCGGGCATGTTGCGCATGCCGTTGCAACGCTATGCGCCGGCGAGCGTGTTCGCGGCGATCACGTGGGCGGCTGCGTTCCTGGCGCCGGGCTGGATTTTCGGTGCGTCCTACGAAGCCGTGGCGGCTGTTGCCGACAAACTGGCACTGGCGCTGGGCGCACTGGTGGCCGTGGTTGCGCTGGTCTGGGCGGTGGTGCTGTACACGTATCGGTGGTTTGCCAATCACGCCAACAACCTGCTCGCGCGCGCGCTGAAATGGACGCATGCGCATCCCATCCTCGGACGTTATGCGGCCGCGCTGATCGATCCGAACCGGCCCGAATCGCCGTCGCTGGTGGTGCTGGCCGCGTGCGTGCTCGGCATTGGCTGGGCGTGGTTCGCTTGGTTGGCGGCGGTGTTGTCGCGCGGTGGGCCGTTGGCGATCGATCGCACCGTGTACGAGGCGATGTTCGCGCTGCGCAATCCGCTGGCGGATCGCCTGATGGCGGCGTTGGCATCGATCGGCGATGCGCAGGTGCTTGGCGCCGCGGCCGGCGCTGCCTTGCTGTGGCTGGTGTGGCGGCGACGCTGGATCGCGGCCGCGCATTGGCTGGGCGCGCTGGCATTCGGCCTGGCGTTGACGGCATTGCTGGACACCGTGGTCGACATGCCGCGCCCGCCGACGGCGCCGCCAGGTTTCGGCTTTCCATCGATCGCGGTGACGATGACCACGATCACCTTCGGTTTCTTTGCGGTGCTGATCGCGCGCGAATTGCCCGGGCGGCAACGCGTATGGCCCTACCTGTTGACCGGCGTGGTGGTGGCGTTGCTGGGCTTCGCGCGGTTGTATCTGGGCGCGCACTGGTTGAGCGATGTCGCCGGCGGCGTGCTGTTCGGCGTGGTCTGGTTGTTGCTGCTCGGCATCGCCTATCGACGCCATGTGGCGCGCTCGTTCTGGATGCGGCCGCTGGCGGCGATCTTTTACGGCGCATTCGTGATCGCCGCGCTGTGGCATGCACCGCGCCACGTCGATCCATTGCTGGCGAGCTTTTCGCCGCCGCAGTCCACGCATCGCATCGATGCGGACGCTTGGTGGCAACGCGACTGGAGCACATTGCCGTTGCCACCCAGTCAACGCGACAGCGCGCCGCGCTGGCCGCTGGATGTGCAGGTCGGCGGATCGCTTGAACCGTTGCGGGCAGCGCTGGAAGCGCAAGGCTGGCACAGCCAGACGGAAGCCGATTGGACCGCCGCGATCCGCCTGCTCGATGACGACACGTCCGCCAAGCATCATCCTGTGCTGCCGTCCACACTCGATGGCAACGCCGAATCCCTGTTGATGCTGCGCAGCGGAATGAATCCGCAGCAACAATTTGCGTTGCACTTGTGGCCGGCGCAGGCACAACTGGACGATGGCACGCCATTGTGGATCGGCACAACGCAAACGCTGCAGCACACGCGGCCGTTGGGCGTGGTGAGCCTGTGGCAGCCGCGGCCGGACAGTGGCGAATCACGCGCAATGCTGCGCAATGCGCTGGGCAACCTGGAATTCCGGGAAGAAGCAAACCCACGCTCCGGCCTGCCGGTGTTGCGCATTCGTACGCCGCCGCGTTAGCGATCAGTCGGGCACGGTGCACGAGACTGCAGGTGCGGGCTCAGGCATCAGCACCGTAGCCCGGATAAGCGCAGCGCATCCGGGGCTCTTCATGACGTGACGAAAATCCCCGGGT
The DNA here is from genome assembly GCA_026786005.1 of Lysobacter sp. Classification (GTDB taxonomy): domain Bacteria; phylum Pseudomonadota; class Gammaproteobacteria; order Xanthomonadales; family Xanthomonadaceae; genus JALYOU01. The sequence goes on from JAJAYW010000188.1 coordinate 9,905, forward strand.
GCGGCCTGCGGCTTTACCCGGGCTACGCACTCACGCCCACGCGGCGGGGTGTCAGCCCAGAAGGGAATAGATTCGCACCCACAACCCTCACGGCATCAACTGCAGCAACTGCTCCAGGCGCGCATGCGCATCGTCTTCCTGCAACAGCAATTGCCGCTGCTTGTCGGCGAACGGCAACAGTTCGGCCAGCCGCCAGCCGACCCAGGCCGCATCGTCGTAACGCGCCAGTGGCGCTTTTGCATGTTCGCCGCCGACCTGTTCGAGCAACTTGTGCAACAACACGCCGAGCAGGCCATGTTCCGGCCGTAGCGGATCATCGAGATCGGCCTCGCACCACTCGACTTCGCCAATCGTCAGCCCGTTGTCGCGCACGCGGGTGCGGCGCACATGGAAACGTCGCCCACCGCGCACCTGCAAGGTCAGCAGTCCGTCATTGCCGGTACCGAAATCCTCGATGCGCGCTTCGGTACCGAACGCCGCCGGTGTGGCTGGCGCGACGACTTCGCCGCCATCAAGAATCAGGCAAACGCCGAAGCCGTGATTGTTGCGCGTGCATTCGCGCACCAGATCCAGGTAACGCGCCTCGAAGATACGCAGGCCCAGCGATGCGCCGGGCAGCAGCACAGTGTCGAGGGGAAA
>JAJAYW010000189.1 GCA_026786005.1 Lysobacter sp.
ATGATCGACAACTACGACAGCTTCACCTACAACCTCGTGCAGTACCTGCAGACGTTGGGGGCGGAGGTGAAGGTCGTGCGCAACGATGAATTGTCGGTCGACGAGATAGACAGGCTCGCGCCCGAGCGCATCGTTATTTCACCGGGTCCGTGTACGCCGAACGAGGCGGGCGTGTCGGTGGACGTGATCACGCAACTCGGCGCGCGTATTCCGGTCCTCGGCGTGTGTCTCGGTCATCAGAGTCTGGGTCAGGCCTACGGCGGCGACGTGGTTCGCGCGAAGACCATCATGCATGGCAAGACCTCGCGCATCCGCCATGAAGGCCGTGGCGTGTTCGCGGGCCTGCCCGACAGCTACGAAGCCACGCGCTATCACTCGTTGGTGGTGTCACGCGACACGCTGCCGGACTGCCTCGAGATCACGGCCTGGACCGACCACGAGGATGGATCGTTCGATGAAATCATGGGCTTGCGCCACCGTGAACATCCGGTCGAAGGCGTGCAGTTCCATCCCGAGTCGATCCTCACTGAACATGGCCATGCATTGTTGAAGAATTTCCTGGAACGATAGGGCGGGTCTTGACCCGCTTTCCCGACAAACACCAAAAACAGAAGCGGTGGGTCAAGACCCCTCCCAACGGACATGCAATGACCCCACAAGAAGCCCTGCAACGCACAATCGAGCACCGCGAAATCTTTCACGACGAAATGGTGTCGCTGATGCGGCAGATCATGCGCGGCGAAGTGTCGGACGCGATCACCGCGGCGATCCTGACCGGGCTGCGCGTCAAGAAGGAAACCGTCGGCGAGATCGCGGGTGCCGCGACCGTCATGCGCGAGTTCGCACGGCCGGTGCACGTGTCCTACAAGAACCACCTGGTCGATATCGTCGGCACCGGCGGCGACGGTTCGCACACCTTCAACATTTCCACCGCATCGATGTTCGTGGCCGCCGCCGCTGGCGCCAAGGTAGCCAAGCACGGCAACCGCAGCGTGTCCTCCAAGTCAGGCAGCGCCGACGTCCTCGAAGCGCTCGGCGCCGCGATCGAATTGCAACCCGCGCAGGTCGCGAAGTGCATCGATGCCTGCGGGATCGGTTTCATGTATGCGCCGCTGCATCACCCGGCAATGAAAGTGGTCGCGCCGGTGCGCAAGGAGATGGGCGTGCGCACCCTGTTCAATATCCTCGGCCCGCTGACCAATCCCGCGGGCGCACCCAACATCTTGATGGGCGTGTTCCATCCCGACCTGGTCGGCATCCAGGTGCGGGTACTGCAGGAACTTGGCGCGCATCGCGCGCTGGTGGTCTGGGGTCGCGACGGCATGGACGAGATTTCGCTCGGCGCGGCGACACTGGTCGGCGAATTGCGCGACGGCGTGGTGCGTGAGTATGAAATCCACCCCGAAGACTTCGGCATCGGCATGGCGGCCAGCCGCAACCTGCGGGTCGAGGATGCCGCCGAATCGAAAACCATGCTGCTCGAAGCGCTGGACAACAAACCGGGATTGCCGCGCGAGATCGTTGCGTTGAATGCCGGCGCGGCCCTATACGCGGCCGATCTCGCCGAGAGCATCGCCGATGGCGTCGAGCGCGCGCGCGGGGCCATCGCCAGCGGCGATGCGCGCGCAAAACTCGAGCACTACATCGCCACGACGCAACAACTGGCCGCGCAACCGGCCGAGACAAGCTGACATGGCCGCTACGGTAACTACGGGATTCGCGCCGCCGCCGGCCCCACCGTACTACCCGGTGATTTTCTCGTCGCGTCGCAATGACCGGGACGAGCAGGGCCATGACGTCATGGCGACGCGCATGTTTGAACTGGTGCAGCAGCAACCGGGATTCCTGAGATTCGAGTCGACCCGCGATGCGGAGGGTTTCGGCATCACCGTTGCCTATTTCGACAACGAGGACAACATCCTCGCCTGGCGGCGGCACGGCGAACACGCCGATGCCCACGCACGCGGGCGCAGCGACTGGTACCAGCACTTCGGAGTCCGCGTCGCACGCGTGGAGCGTGCCTGCGGCGCGGCGCGGATCGGTCACGCATGAGTGCGGCAGGTATGAGCACAGCAGTATGAGTAATATTCTCGACACCATCATCGCTCGCAAGCTCGAGGAAATCGAAACGCGCAGCCGCCTGCAATCGCTGGCTGCGTTGCGCACACGTGTTGTCGATGCGCCGCCGGTGCGCGGCTTTGCCGCGGCGATCGAGATGAAAATCGCAGACCGACAGCCGGCCGTGATCGCCGAGATCAAGAAGGCGAGTCCCTCGAAAGGCGTGATCCGTTCCGACTTCAAACCGGCGGATATTGCACGTAGCTACGAACTTGGCGGGGCTGCGTGCCTGTCGGTGCTGACTGATGTCGATTTCTTCCAGGGCGCCGATGCCTACCTGCAGCAGGCACGCGACGCCTGCGCACTGCCGGTGCTGCGCAAGGATTTCACCGTCGATGCCTATCAGGTCTACGAGGCGCGTGTACTCGGCGCCGACTGCATCCTGTTGATCGTCGCCGCACTCGAAGATGCGCAGCTGGCGGACCTGTCGGGGTTGGCCATGACCCTGGGGATGGACGTGCTCATCGAAGTACACGACATCGACGAACTCGAGCGCGCCTTGCAGGTGCCAGCGCCGTTGCTGGGCATCAACAACCGCAACCTGCGCACGTTTGACGTGTCGCTCGACGTGACCTTGTCGATGCGCGACGCGGTCCCGCGCGATCGGCGGCTGGTGACCGAGAGCGGCATCGTCGCGCCCGTCGATGTCGCCTGCATGCGCGCGGCGGGCATCGATGCATTTCTGGTGGGCGAAACCTTCATGCGCGCCGAGGATCCCGGCGCCGCATTGCGCCGGTTATTCTTCGCTGCATGACCAAGACCTATCCACCTCCCTCGCCCAACGCCCCGCTGATCGTGTTCGACTTCGATCACACGCTGTATGACGGCGATTCCGGGGGACATCTGGTGCGCTGGTTGCTGCTGCGCAATCCATTGCGTGCGATAGCAGCGGTGCTGGCATCGGTCGTGCTGGGGCCGATGATCGCGTCGATGCCGACGCGGCGACGCGGGATTTCCGGATTCCTGTGGATCGGCACCATCGGCCTGCACCGGCGCCGCGATCTCGATCTGCTGATAGGCCGCTATGTCGCCAAGCATAGCGAGACACTCAAGGCGCGGTTGCTGCCGATAGCGCTCGATGTGCTGCATCACCATTTATTGGTCGGGGACCGCGTGGTGATCGCGACCGGCGCGCCGCCGGAACTGGCGCGCGAGATCCTGCGCTTCGTGGCGCATGAGAAAGTGCCGGTGATCGGCACCAAGGTCGGGCCGCGACTGGGCGCGGTGATGGCAATCCGCCACTGCCATGCCGAAGAAAAAGTGCGCATGCTGCGTGACGCCGGTTACGTGGGGGACATCGCCAGCGCCTATTCCGACAGTCGCGCGGACCTGCCGCTGCTGGAGACCGCGGCCAACCCGGTGGTGGTGAATCCCAAACACGATGCCATCGACAACTTTCGCAAGCGCCTGCCTGCGGGCACGCCGATCCTCAACTGGGGTTGCAAGGATCGCGGTGGTGAAGCGGTCTCATCGGCGAGGAATTGAATTACTCGCGCTGCATGCTGGCATGGACATTTTTGCCACGGACACGCGGATTAACGCGAATAAGACAATCCGAGGGTGACATTTCAAATGCTCGAATGTTTCGCCTGGTCCGCGTCGATTGGTCCGCGTCGATCAGATTTGATCAGCGACAAAATAGCTTCTCTGCCTCCGCTCTACAGAACGCAAAATCGTTTGGACGGATGATGGCTTGCGGGTAGTAGCAAGACGCCGCGTATCTACAACAATGCGGCTTTTCGCAGCGCCGACACGATCTGATACACGCTGATGCACAGCACCAGCATGCCGACGGCGGTCAGCACCCAGCGCTCCGAAACGCGTTTGACCAGGTAGGCCGCCACGGGCGCGGCGGCGACGCCGCCGATCAGCAGTCCCAGCACGATGTCGAAGTGTTGCAGTCCGATATTGAAGAAGAACGTCAGCGAGATCGCCAGCGACACGACGAACTCGGCGGCGCTCACCGTGCCGATGGTGATCCGCGTGTTGCCGCCGCGCGCCAGCAGCGTCGAGGTCGCCACCGGTCCCCAGCCGCCGCCACCGCTGGCATCCAGCAATCCGGCCACGAATCCGAGCACCGGGACGCGCTTCACTTCACCGCGCTGGATCTTCTTTCCGGCCGCGCGCAGCAGGATGAAGATCGCCAGCAGTAACAAGTAGGCGTACACGAATGGCTTGATGACATCGCCCGGAACTTGCGTAAGCCCATAAGCGCCGATGGCGCCGCCGATTGCGCCCGGGATGGCAAGCCTGACAAACAACTTCCGGTCGACATTGCCCATCAATGCATGCGCGCCGCCCGACACGCCGGTGGTGAACACTTCGGCGGTGTGCACGCTGGCGCTGACCGACGCGGGCGGCATGCCCATCGCCAGCAGGATGGTCGATGACAGCAAGCCATAGGCCATGCCCAGCGCGCCATCGACCAGCTGGGCGCACAGGCCGATCAGGATGAACAGGTAGAAGTTGTCGGTGAATTCCATTCGCTACGTTTTGATTGCATCGCAGCGATGCAGAAAACCTGAAGTGAAGTTACCGCGGCGTCATGACCGTGGCGGGGTCATGCGTCGCCGAGCAGTTTGACGAAGCGCAACGCGCCTTCGCGGAATCCGCACGCGCGATAGAACGCATGGGCTTCGACCCGGTGCGCGGCGCTTGCAAGCTCCAGGCGCGCGGCGCAGGCCATGCGGGCACGGCGTTCGGCTTCCCGCAGCAATTGCCGGCCCAGGCCGCGTCGCTGCGCCTCGGGGGCGATCACCAGGGCCGTGATCCGACAGGTGGTGGTGCCCAGCGGCAGGTAATACATGAAATCCAGTGCCAGCAATCCGCAGACGCGGCCTTCGCAACGGGCGAGCAACAGCGCCTGGCGATCGTCGTTGGTGGTGGTCGAGATGCGTTCGGCGGCATCGTGCCGCTCGCACGGATAGCCGAGGTCGGTCAGCAGCCGGGCCACGTCATCGGCATCGCCGATACCGGCATTGCGCACATCGGCATCCGCTGTCGTCAGGATGCCGGATGCGCTCGCCACGCTCAGCGTGTCCCGTACAGCACGACGGTCTTGCCGCGTGCGTGCAACTTGCAGTCGATCTGCAATTTCTTCAGCACGCGGCCGGCCATTTCCCGTGAGCAGCCGACCAGTCGCGCCAGTTCCTGCCGCGAGACGCGCAACTGGGTGCCCTCGGGATGGCTCATCGCCTCGGGTTCCTGCGCAAGGTCGTGCAAGGTGCGCGTGATGCGATCGGTGACATCGAGGAAGGCCAGGCGGCTTGCCTTGCGGCTGGTATCCAGCAAACGCCGCGACAGTTGCGAGCCGATCGCGAAGAGCAATCTGGGCGCGTCCGCGCTCAGCGAACCCCTGAACAACTGGTGCAGGCGTTCGTAGCTGATCTCGGCCAGTTCGCATGGCGTGCGCGTGCGCAGGATGACTTCGCGCCTGTCGGACTCGATGAACAGGCCCATCTCGCCGACGAACTCGCCGCCACCAAAATATCCCAGCACCAGTTCGCGGTCGTCGTTCTCCTCGGTGATGATGCTGACCGAGCCGCTGATGACGTAATACATGGTGCCGGCAGAGTCACCGGGACGGAACACCTCGGTGCGTGCTGGATAGCGGCGCCGATGGCAATGCGCGAGGAAGCGCTCGATCACCGCCGAATCCGGCGACAACGGTCCGGCGGGACGCCGCAAGGTGGTCAGCAACGCAACAGGCAGCGAACTCATAGGGGGATAGGCGCTCGGGGGATACTGGAGCTTAGGCCCAAGCCGTGCGCTCGGCAAACACCGCATGACGTGCGTTTTCGCTGCCGCTGCCGTTTGCCGCATAATCGCGGCCCCCGCTGTCCGTCTGGAACGATCGCCGTGGTCAAACCGCTGCCGCGCTTGAAGCTGCAAGGCTTCAACAATCTCACCAAGGCGTTGTCGTTCAACATCTACGACGTCGCTTACGCCGTGTCCGAGGACGAGCGCCAGCGTTACATCGAATACATCGATGAGGAATACAACGCCGACCGGTTGACGCAGATCCTGACCGACGTTGCAGACATCATTGGTGCCAACATCCTCAACATCGCGCGCCAGGATTACGATCCGCAGGGCGCATCGGTGACGATCCTGATTTCCGAGCAGCCCGTGATCGACAAGGCCGAAGCCAGGGGCGTGATCGCCGATGCGGTGGTCGCGCACATGGACAAGTCGCACATCACCGTGCACACCTATCCCGAGACTCACCCGCAACACGGCATCGCCACCTTCCGCGCCGACATCGACGTTGCGACCTGCGGCGTGATCTCGCCGTTGAAGGCGTTGAACTACCTGATCGAGAGTACCGAGTCGGACATCGTGGTCGCCGACTACCGCATCCGCGGCTTCACCCGCGACGTCAAGGGCAGGAAGCATTACATCGACCACAAGATCAACTCGATCCAGGATTTCCTCGCCAAGAACATCAAGACCCGCTACGAGATGCTGGATGTCAATGTCTATCAGGAAAACATCTTCCACACCAAGATGCACCTGAAGGAATTCGACCTCGACAATTATCTGTTCGAGGAGAAGGCGCGCAACCTGTCCTTCAAGGATCGGCTGCGCATCGAAGCGCTGCTGAAGCGCGAGATCGAGGAACTGTTCCACGGGCGTAATCTGGTCGAGTGATATGGCTGTGTGCTTGCAGAAAAAAGCCGGCAATGCCGGCTTTTTTTGTTTTCCTACGCTCGATAGGCAATCGTCTTCATCAATTTCGATGCGGCCGCCATCAATGCAGGAATCGGCTGTGGCAGTGCCCGCGCGCCCTGCGCTTGCGCATGATCGGCGTGGCGCGCTTCATCGGCCTTCATCGTTTCAAGGATCTTGCGGCTGCGGATGTCGGCTTGCGGCAACGTCTGCAGGTGTTCCTCCAGATGCGCTTCGACCTGGCGTTCGGTTTCGACCACGAAGCCCAGGTTCCAGCCGTCGCCGCGCAATCCGGCCAGGGTGCCGATGGCGTAGCTGCCGGCATACCACAGTGGATTGAACAGGCTGGGGCGGCTGTCGAGTTCGCGCAGGCGCTCCGCGCACCAGACGAGATGATCGGTTTCTTCCGCAGCCGCGGCGAGCAAATCGGCGCGTGTCTTGTCGTCGCGCGCAACCGCGGCCTGGCCGCTGTAAAGCGCCTGCGCGCAGATCTCGCCGGCATGGTTGATGCGCATCAGCCCAGCGGCGTGTTTGCGTTCCGCCTCATCGAGCACGATGTCGCTTTCATCGCCAGCCGGATTCGCGCGCATCGGCGTGGGCGAACCGAACACGCTGTCGAGCGCGTGTTGCGCTTCGATCAACATGCGGTCGAGGGTATTGAGGTCGCGCATCGTCATGACTCGATCCATCCTGCGAGGTATTCGAGTGGATGTTGCGCCGGTGCCTGTAACGCATTTGCGAAATGCAGCCGGCAACCGATGTTCGCACTGAGCAGGCGCGTTGCGCCACTGGCCTGGAACTGATCAAGCAGTGGTTGCCGGAAGGTCGCCGCGCGCTGCGGATCGGTCAGCATCTGCGACCCTGCTGCGCCACAACAGCCGTGGCCGGCCATCAATTCGACAATCTCGATACCGGGAATGCGTGCGAGTACGGCCCGTGTCGCGCCATCGCTGCGGACACGGTTGCTTTGCGTGCAGGGCAGGTGCAGCGCGATGCGTTCATTGGCGGATCGAAAGTGCAACCGGTGGGCGCGTTGCGCGATGAAATCGATGGCATCGATGGCCTGGGTTGCCGGGGACAGCGACTTGGCGACGCTGTCATGGCAGCCGCTGGCAAGCGTCAGCACGGTACCCATCGATGCAAAGCCGGCTAGATTGCGCCGGGCCAAGCGTGCCGACGTGGCGAGATCGCCGGCATGTGCATGGACGCCGCCGCAGCACGCCTGCCCGGCCGGCAACATCACGGCAACGTCGAGCGCGGCGCAAAGCTTTATCACTGCCTGGCGCAAACCGTCCTCATACGGCCCCGCGATGCAGCCGATGAACAGCCCGACCGTTTGCGTGGCGATCAAGGGCGCAGCAATCGTCGTTGACGCCGAAGGAGGCCGCGGCAAGCAGCGCAAGGTTTGCGGCAGCACGGGGAAAACCACCCGGTAAAGGCGGAGAAGCATCGCCATGGCACGTGGCCTGACCACCATCCATTCCGCAAACCGCTGCCGCAAGCCCGGCCGCCGCCGCGCGCGCTGTTCAGCACGCGCGGCCAGCAGCAGGTCGCCGTACTGCACCCCCGCGGGGCAAACGGCCTCGCAGCGGCCACAGCCCAGGCACTGGTCGAGATGCCTGTCGCCTGCAGCGGTGGGAGCTGCCATGCCAAGCTGCCAAGCCCGTGCCAAGGCGAACCGGCCGCGTGGCGACTCTGTTTCCAGCCGCTCCAGTCCATAGGTCGGGCAGGCAGGCAGGCACAGGCCGCATTGCACACACTGGTCGGCCAGGGCGATCAGTGCATTGGTCACGGCAGGCGCCGTCGATTGGCTGGGTGAAACATACATCCACATGGGTCCGGTTGCGGCGGGCGGGGCACCCCGGTATCATTCCCGCTCTTTCGTGCCGCATTTTCGCATTCCGCGGCCCCACCCAAGAGTTTTGTATGAAGACTTTCAGCGCCAAAGGCGAAACCGTGCAGCGCGATTGGTACCTCGTCGATGCCGAAGGCAAGACCCTCGGCCGCCTGTGCACCGAGCTCGCGCGCCGTTTGCGCGGCAAGCACAAGCCCGTGTACACCCCGCACGTTGACACCGGTGATTACCTGGTGGTGGTCAATGCCGAGAAGATCCACGTCACCGGCAAGAAGTTGCAGAACAAGCTCTACCACCGCTTCACCGGCTACATCGGCAATCTGAAGACCGAGACGCTGGAGCAGGCGCTGGATCGTCATCCCGAGCGCGTCATCGAAATCGCCGTCAAGGGCATGTTGCCGAAGAATCCACTCGGCCGCGCCATGTACAGGAAACTCAAGGTTTACAAAGGCCCGGATCATCCGCACACCGCCCAGCAACCGCAAACGCTGGACATTTGACGCGAGTCCCTCGCAAAAACCCGCACATCCATGTGCGGACTTTCAACGTTCAGGCAACCACATGGCAACTCCTCAGCACAATTACGGCACCGGCCGCCGCAAGTCCTCCACAGCGCGTGTGTTCCTGCGCAAGGGCACCGGCAGCATCACGGTCAATCAGCGTCCGCTGGATGAATTCTTCGGCCGCGAAACCGCGCGCATGATCGTGCGCCAGCCGCTGGAACTCACGCAGATGGGCGACAAGTTCGACATCTCGGTCACCGCCCACGGCGGCGGCACCACCGGCCAGGCCGGCGCCATCCGCCTCGGCATTGCTCGTGCACTGGTCGAGTACGACGAGTCGTTGAAGTCGCCGCTGCGCAAGGCCGGTTTTATGACCCGCGATGCCCGTGAAGTCGAGCGCAAGAAGGTCGGCCTGCACAAGGCCCGCCGCGCCACCCAGTTCTCCAAGCGCTAATCGTTACTGCATAGCCCCGTCGCCAAGCGGTAAGGCACCTGACTCTGACTCAGGCATTCGGTGGTTCGAATCCATCCGGGGCTGCCACACAGAAGTCCGGCTGCAGCAATCGGTGACATGCGACACGGCCACGAAAGCCCGCCTTCCGGCGGGTTTTCGCGTTTTGCGGATGGATGGGATCCTGTTGTCTGGATCACTCCGGACAAGGCTTCCCAGCCGCAGCCTTTCCTCCAGCAGGCCCAGTCATGGTCGCCACACTCCCAGCGCCCTTCGCATCCGTTGATGATCTGCAGGTCCAGCTGCGCGATCGCGGCTACGCCGTGCTCGCACCTGCCAGCGTCGGCGTGCTGCTGGGCTGTCCGCTGACAGCGCTCGATGCATTGGCGCCCAGCTGGAACGATCTGCAACCCGATCACTACCTCAAGGATGGCGGCAACTACCGCCGCCGCCGGCATTCGTGTTTCGTTGTCGGCGAGTCCGTCGTCGAGGGCTGGAGCGTCACGCAGGCGCCGCATCGTGCGCACTGGCAGTCGCAGGAGTACAACGCCTTGCACGGGGGCATGCGGCGCTGGTTTGAACCGATCCGCGACGAGGTGGTGGCGCAACCGGTGTGGGCCACGTTGCTGCAGGTGTTGGCAACGCAATTCTCGGCCCTGCAGCGGGTGCGCCGCTGGCACGTCGAGGCGCACCAGTTCCGTATCGACACCAGTAAAGGCATCGGCCGCCCGACGCCGGAAGGCGCGCACCGCGACGGTGTCGATTTCGTCGCGGTCTTCCTGCTGAAGCGGCATGGCATCAAGGGCGGCGAAACGCGTGTGTTTGAAGCGGCCGGACCCAATGGGCAGCGCTTCACCCTGTCGGAGCCATGGTCGTTGTTGCTGCTTGACGATGCACGCGTGATCCATGAATCCACGCCGATCCAGCCCGACCTGCCCGAACACGACCACGGCCATCGCGACACGCTGGTGCTGACGTACCGTGCCGGCGGCTTCCAGGGCGACGACCCGGCTGGCGGCCCGGTTGTGTAGAGCGGAAGTTTGTGCCACCGCGTTTTCTGCCCTCCTGGAAAGCCTCAGCCGAGCAAGCTCGGCGCTACAAAGTGCAGCGCCTTGGTGACGTACTCATCGCGGTTGGCGTGTTGCCGCCGGGTACAATTTGCGCCCGCACAGACAGAAGCGACAGCATGAAACTCGGCTCCTTGAAGGAAGGCGGACGCGACGGGACATTGATCGTGGTTTCGCGTGACCTGTCGCGCGCCGTGCGCGCGACAGGTGTTGCCAGAACCCTGCAAATCGCGCTGGAAGATTGGTCCAACATCGCCCCGCGCCTGGATGCGTTGTCCGATGCATTGAACGCGGGGGATGCCGACGGCGCCTTCGATGTCGATGTCAACGCGCTGGCGGCACCGTTGCCACGCGCGTACGAGTTCGTCGATGGCAGCGCCTATCTGCCGCATGTCGAGCGCGTGCGTCGTGCGCGTGGTGTCGAGGTGCCGGAAAGTTTCTACGTTGATCCGCTGATGTACCAGGCCACCAGTGCCGGCTTTTACGGGCCGCGCGATGCAGTGCGTGTGGTCGATGAGGCGCAGGGCATCGATCTGGAAGCGGAAATCGTGGTGATCACCGACGACGTGCCGATGGCGGTGACCCCCGAGCAGGCCGCGGCGCACATCCAGTTGATCGGCCTGGTCAATGACGTCTCGCTGCGCAACCTGATCCCGGGCGAACTCGCCAAAGGGTTCGGCTTCCTGCAGTCCAAGCCGCGCTCTGCGCTGTCGCCGGTGTTCGTCACGCCCGATGAGCTGGACGACGCGTGGTCCGGCAGCAAGCTGCACCTGCCGCTGCTGACGCACATCAACGGCGAATGGTTCGGCGCACCCGAGGCCGGCGTCGACATGCAATTCAATTTCGCCCAGTTGATCGCGCATGCGGCGAAGACGCGGCCGCTGTCGGCCGGCACCATCGTCGGCTCCGGCACGATCGCCAACGAGGACACGTCGAAGGGCGCCTCGTGTTTTGCTGAAAAGCGCACCGTCGAGGCGCTGGAAACCGGGGCGGCAATAACCCCGTTCATGAGCTTCGGCGATGTGGTGCGTATCGAGATGCTGAACCGTGACGGCGATTCCATTTTTGGAGCGATCGAGCAGCGCATCGAGCGGCAGCCGCTGCCGTGAGTAGGCCACCGCTGGATTTGCCGTCACCGGCGGCCTTCCCCTCGCCCGTTTAAAGAGTAAGGTGGGGTGCGTCGCAGACCAATGCGGCGACCGCAAGGGGAGCGGCCTGTGAGCGAGCGATTGCGTTTGTATTCGTATTGGCGCTCAGGCGCCGCCTACCGTGTGCGCATCGGCTTGAATATCAAGGGCCTGCCTTACGAGATCGTGCCGGTAAACCTGCTCCGAGACGGTGGCGAGCAACACACCGATGAGTACCGCGCGGCCAACCCGCAGGGCATGGTGCCGGTGCTGCAGCACGGCCACCGCATGTTGCGACAATCGATGGCAATCCTGGAATACCTCGATGAGATGTGGCTGCAACCGGCTTTGCTGCCGGTGATTGCCCGCGACCGCCAGCGCGTACGCGCATTGGCGCAGATGGTCGCCTGCGACATGCATCCGCTCAACAACCTGCGCGTGATGCGCTATTTCGAGAACACATGGCACGTCCCGCAAACCGAACGTGACGGCTGGATCCGGCACTGGATCGTTGAAGGGTTCACTGCACTGGAGGCGATGCTGGTCGATAACCCGTCGACCGGTCCGTATTGCGATGGCAGCATGCCGACGTTGGCCGATTGCTGCCTGATTCCACAGGTCTACAACGCGCGGCGGTTCGGCGTCGACCTTGCAGCGTTCCCATTGATCGAACGGATCGAGCAGGCTTGCCTGGCGCTGCCTGAATTCGATGCGGCGCGCCCGGAACTACAGCCGGACGCCCCTGAGAACTGACGCTGGCCGCGGGTACGCGGCGGCCGCAGGCTGCCTATTCGTGGCCACCGTATCCGGTTGAAGCCGAGGCCGACTGGAACACTTCGGCATACGGATCGTGCGCATCCTTGCTGCCATCGGACAGACGGAACTTGAGGTTGAGGCCATCGCGCGAATCGGCCGCGCGCAGCGCCTCCTCCATCTCGATCTTGCCTTCCTTGTGCAAGCGGAACAGGCACTGATCGAAGCTTTCCATGCCTTCTTCCAGCGACTCTTCCATCGCCTGCTTGATTTCATGGATCTGTCCGCGCCGCATCAGGTCGCGGATCATCGGCGTGTTGATCAACACCTCGGACGCAGGCAGGCGGCGTCCATCCATGCCGGTGACCAGGCGTTGCGAGACCACCGCCTTGAGGTTCAGGGCCAGGTTCATCAGCACGTTCTTGTGCGCGGTTTCCGGGAAGAAATTGAGGATGCGCTCAAGCGTCTGGTCGGCATTGTTGGAATGCAGTGTGGCCAGGCAGATATGACCGGTCTCGGCAAACGCGATCGCCGCTTCCATGGTGGTGGCATCCAGGATCTCGCCGATCAGGATCACGTCCGGCGCCTCGCGCATCGCGTTCTTCAGCGCGTTGTGGAAGCCATGCGTGTCGATACCTACTTCGCGCTGGTTGACAATGGACTTCTTGTGCCGGTGCAGGTACTCGATCGGATCCTCGATGGTGAGGATATGGCCGGAGGAATTGCCGTTGCGGTGGTCGATCATCGACGCCAGCGTGGTTGACTTGCCCGATCCGGTGGAGCCGACGATCAGCACCAGCCCGCGCGGGGCCATGATGATGTCCTTCAACACCTGCGGCAGCTGCAGCTCCTCGATCGTCGGGATCACGCTGCGGATCGAGCGGATCACCATGCCCAGTTCACCGCGCTGCTTGAACACGTTGACGCGGAAGCGGCCGGTATCGGCCAGCGCCAGCGCCATGTTCAACTCCAGGTCGCGTTCGAACGACGCCACCTGGCCTTCTTCCATCAGCGAGTACGCGATCTTCTTGACCATGCCGGCGGGAAGGCCGGTGTTGCCCAGCGGATACAGCTTGCCTTCGATCTTGATATAGATCGGCGCACCCGTGGTCAGGAACATGTCCGACGCGTTTTTTTCCGTCATCAGCTTGAGGAAGTAGCCGATGTCCATACGCAATTCCCCGGTTCAGCAACGCCCATTGCATGCGCGTCGCGGGCTACACACAATGGCCCTGTCGAACCGCAACATCGGGCCATCCATGTCATCAAGCTTCGCACAAATCCGCGCCGCGCTGTATGCCGCAATCATCGGCTGCGCCTTCACGGCGTGCGCTACCTTGCCGCCGCCGACCGGCGAATTGTCCGCGGCGCAACAGGCAGTGTCCCGTGCCGACCAGGCCGACGCGGACCAGTACGCGGCGGACGCACTGTCCGCGGCGCGCTCGGAGCTGGCGCAAGCACAGACAGCGATGAGCAATGGCCGTGAAGATGACGCGCGCCGTTTCGCCCTGGCCGCAGCCGCCGATGCCGACCTGGCGTATGCCAGGAGCCGGGAGGCCTCGCTGAATAACGAGCTTGCGCAGCGGCGTTCGGAGATCGCGGATCTGCGTCGCCGGTTGGACATGGAGGGTGGCCAATGAACGGTGCCGATCGGTTTCGTGGTGGGGTCGCCACAATCCTGCTTGCCACTGCCGTGCCGGCCTTCGCGCAACAGGCGCCGGACAACGTGGCGCGCTTCAACCAACGGCTGATGGTGCTGGATACGGATGCACGCACCAGCGGCCTGGCGTCATACGAACGCCTCCAGGCCCGGCAGTCGGTCGATGCGCTGGCCGCCGCCCGCAGCCGTGATCAGGGCAGCGCGCTGTATGTGGCCGAGCATCGCGTCGAAACCGCCGAAATCGCCGCGCGCACTGAAGCGGCGCGCCGTGAAATCGAGCGGCTGGACCGGGAGCGCAGCGAATTGCTGGTCGAAGCCAGCCGCCGCGATGCCGAGATGGCCCGGCAGGAAGCGGAACGCCTGCGCATCGAGGCCCAGATCCAGCTGGAAGAAGCCACGCGCCTGCGACAGGCGGCCGAAGAGGAATCGCTGTTGCGGCAGGAGGCCGAGGGCGTGCTGGACGATGTCGCTGATGACCAGGCGGCCAAACTCAAGGCTGCGCGCGCGCGCGATGCGGAGCTGGCGAAGAAGGAAGCCGAATTGCTCAAAGCCAGTGGTGGCTCGAAGCCCTCAGTCAAACCCAAGCCGAAGCGGTAAACATAGTCAGAAGGCTCATGGTGAAAACTCTCCTCGCAGTCATGGTTCTGACGCCAGCTGTGTGCCTGGCCTCGCTCGACTTTAGCTTGGTGGCTGACGGTTCGGGTTGAGCCAACAGAGGTTGTATATCGCGGAATCCGGGCTGAAAGGCTTTCCACTGCACTGGCACGCTTTTCCGTGCTGTCGTGAGATATTTCAATGAAATCATTGAGTTGCTGAATTATTTATCCATGGCGTGAACCGTTCATACGCGCTGAACCAGCAAATGCTGTTCAGCTTTTCGGTGAATCGGCCCCTCCCAATCAACAACTTGCGCCATACGCTTGCCGGGTCCGGATCGGAGGAGTAGGGTCGATTATCCGGACGGCTTCCACCCGCCCGGTCAGAGCCCAGACGATGACGCAGGTGTCAGATTCCCAGGAGCAAGCCGCCGGATGCGAAGTCCGGGCGGACGCTCGGGGACGAGACGTTCGCGACACTGGTCTGGTTGATCCGCTCCCCCGTAACGCCCCGTGCCATTCCCGGCCGGGGCGTTTGCATTTGTGCTGAAGGAGGCGTCCATGTTCGAAGAGCAATCGCAAAACGATATCGAGGCAATGATGAAAGGCAACCCCGAGTTCCGGCAGCTGTACCAGCGCCACAAGGAACTCGACAAGAAGGTGCTCGACGCCGAACTCGGCGTGTTGCCCATCGACGACACCCTGCTTGCACAGATGAAGCGCGAAAAACTTCATGCCAAGGATCGCCTGACCCGGCTCTACCAGGACACGCATTAACGACTCAATTGCCGCGGGCGGCGACCGCCCCCACGTCGGCTGTGCGCGGCCGCCGCAATGATTCAGTGATTTGAAAAATACCCCACCCCCGGGGCGGTTTTTTTTTTACAA
>JAJAYW010000190.1 GCA_026786005.1 Lysobacter sp.
ACCATGCCCCAGATATAGTCGTCGTCCATGCTGCGCCCCCACGCGGGCATGCCCGAGGCCTTGATTCCATGCTTGGTGACCCAGAACGCGTGCGCCGGGTTGACCGGATCGAGCTTGGAGAAATTGGGTGGCGCGGGATACAGGCCCTTGCTCAATTCGGTCTCCTGCATGCCGGGCGCGAGATGGCAGCCGGTGCACATCGAGTTGTAGTTGCCGGCACCCTGGCTGATCAACGCTGCATCGCTCAGATCTGGCACCTTGATCGCACCGGCGTGGCGGGCGATCGAGCGCTCGCGCATCATGCGGAGCATCATGGAGGTCGGGCGCAGATGCATGTCGTCCGCGCCGATGTTGTACATGCCGGACCAAATGAAACCGCCGATGGCCACACCGGCAATGCCCGTCAGCACGGCGAGGGTGAACATGGATGTTCGTGTCACGAATGGCATGGTGTACTCCCATTAAAACCAGATGCGCAGGCCCGCAACGAAGCGGGTGTCGTTGACGTCTTCGCCATCGGCGCGACGCAAGTCTGCGGTGCCTCCAAATGCGTGTTCGCGAACGATGCCAACATACGGCGCGAACTTGCGCGTGAACTCGTAACGCAGGCGCAGGCCAGCTTCGATCGTGCTGAGTCCCGAGCCAATGCCGCGTCGCGGATCGTCCTTGCCGTGGAAGTTCCCTTCGACCAGCGGCTGCAGGATCAGCCTGTTGGTCAGCAGCAGGTCGCGCTCGGCTTCAAGACGCAGCGCGGTCTGGCCGGATTCGCCGACGTATGCGGTGGCCTCCACCTCGAACTTTTGCGGCGCGAGTCCCTGGATGCCGATTGCCGCGAAGCTCTGCGAATCGCCGGGCTTGAAATCGTGGCGAACGCCGGCCACCAGATCCCACCATCGCGCAATGCTGCGGCCGTACAGCACTTCCAGATCGGCCGCCTCGGTTGCGCCATCGACGCGCTCACCTTCGCTGCGCAGCCACACGCGGTTGAGATCGGTGCCAATCCATCCCAGCCCCTCCCATTCCATTCCGGTGCCGTTGTCGTCATTCCAGGCTTCAAGTCGATCCAGCAGCACGAAACTGTGGATGTCGCCGCCCTGCATCTGGTGTGGTGCGATGTCGGGAAATGCGGCGGCACGATCGGCATCGGTCAGTGCGGGAATGGGCGTGAGCGGTTCGGTGGTTGGCATCGGCATGTCGTGCCGCATGGCCGAGTGATCCATCGCTTGCGTCGGTGCTTGCGGCATCGCATCCATGTCGTGGTCCATGGTCGAGTGATCGACGGCCTGGTCCGGCTTGTTGGGGATTGCATTCATGTCATGGCCCATCGCCGAATGATCCATCGCGGCGGCGGGCGTCTTGCTGGTCGGCGTTTCGAGCGAGGGTTTGGCAGCCGGCTTCTTTTTGGTGGCCGGCTGCATGGCGCCCATGTCATGACCCATCGCCGAGTGGTCCATTGCAGCGGGAATCTTGGTGGTCGATGGCTTGGAAACTGGCTTCTTCTTCGCAGCAGGTTTCATTGCGCCCATGTCATGGCCCATCGCCGAATGATCCATCGTTGAAGGCGTCGTGCCGTCCGGCTTGCTGCTTGATGTGTTGGCGGCCGGCTTCTTTCCGGCCGGTTTGGCTGCGGGCTTTGCGACAGGTTTCTTGACTATTTTTTTCGGCGTCGTCTTGGCCGGCGCTGTAGGCATCGGCATCTGGTGTTGCGAATGATCCTGCGCGGCCGCAGTTGCGGCGAACGCAAGCAATGCGACCGACAGCACTGACTTGGTGAGTAAATTCAGGGCGCTCATTCCTCGACCCTCACTTCGCGCATCATTCCCGCTTCCATGTGGTACAGCAGATGACAGTGGTAGGCCCAACGTCCCAGCGCATCTGCGCGGACGCGGTAGCTACGTTTGGCGCCGGGTGGCATGTCGACGGTGTGCTTGCGGACGTGGAAATTGCCGTGCTCGTCCTCGACATCGCTCCACATGCCGTGCAGATGGATCGGGTGGGTCATCATCGTGTCGTTGACCAGCACGATGCGCATTCGCTCCCCGTAATTCAGCCGCAGCGGTTCGGCGCTGGCGAATTTGATGCCATTGAAGGACCAGGCGAATTTTTCCATGTGCCCGGTCAGGTGCAGCTCGACGGTACGGCTTGGATCGCGGCCGTCGGGATCGGCGAACGCACTTTTGAGCATCGCGTAGTTCAAGACCTTGCGGCCGTTGTCGCGCAGGCCGATGCCGGGATCGTCAAGTTTCGGCGCGGGCGCCATCGTCTGCATATCGACCAGCGGGTTTGCGGTTTCGCTGGCGGGATGCGTCTGCATGCCGCCAGCGCCGTGATCCATGCCGGTCATCGCCCCCGTGCCCTGGGCGCCCATCTTGGACATGTCGTGAGCGCCGGCCTGCGTGCTCGGGACGGCAGGTTCCTTGCCCATCGTCGCCATGTCGTGGCCAGCGCCCATGCCGCCATGCCCCATATCGTCCATGGTCAGGATCACGCGCGCATCGATCGATGGCACTGGCGCACGCAGGCCTTCGCGCACCGCCAGCGTGCCGCTGACGTAACCGGTGCGCCCCATGTCCTGGGCAAAGATCGCGAATGCGTCCTGCCCGCTGGGTTCGACGATCACGTCAAAGGTTTCCGCCACGGCGATGCGAAACTCGTCGACCGTCACTGGATGCACGTACTGGCCATCGGCGGCGACCACAGTCATCTTCAGGCCGGGGATGCGCACGTCGAAATAGGTCATCGCCGACCCGTTGATGAAACGCAGCCGCACCTTTTCGCCCGAACGGAACAATCCAGTCCAGTTGCCGAGCGCGGTGGTGCCGTTCATCAGGTAGGTGTAGGTGTTGGCGTTGACGTCCGACAGGTCGGTCGGCGTCATCCGCATCTCGCCCCACATCTTGCGATCCTCGATGGTTGCCGCAAGACCATTTTTCTGCGCGTCACGCATGAAATCGCCGACCGTGCGCTTGCCGAGATTGTCATGATCCGACATCTTCTTCAGCCGCGAGAACAACGCGTCCGGTGCCAGATCGGTCCAGTCGGACAACAACACAACGTAATCGCGGTCGTAAGAGAACGGCTCGGGCTCCAGCGGATCGATGATCAGGGCGCCGTAAAGACCGGCCTGCTCCTGGAACGCCGAATGGCTGTGGTACCAATAAGTGCCGCCTTGGCGGACATCGAAGCGGTACTGGTAAGCATCGCCGCGATGGATGCCATCGAAGCTCATTCCGGGCACGCCGTCCATGCTGGCTGGCAACAGGATGCCATGCCAGTGGATCGAGGTCATGTGGCCGTGAATCGAGTTGGCTGGCAGCGCGTTGCTGACACGCAAGTTGACGGTCGTGCCTTCACGCCAGCGCAGGATTGGCGCGGGCAGCGAGCCGTTGACCGTCACCGCGGGCCGCGTGCGGCCGGTGAAGTTCATCGGCGTCTCACCGATGACCAGGTCGAACTGTGTTCCGGTCAGCACGTTGGTATTGCCGGGTGACGTCTGTGACCAGCTTTGCCTGGGCCACAAGCCAAGGCCTGCAACGGCGCCCCCAATAGCGAGGCCTTGCACGAAACGGCGGCGCGACGGCTGGTGCGGCCCGTCAGCAGGGAAGCCGAAATAATCGGATGACATGGAGAACTCCGTTTGATGCGTCGGGATGGCAACGCACTGGATCGTGCGCGATGCGAAACCGGATTGCCGTGCGGCAAGACGGGACGCAAGCGAAAGAGCGCCGGATGGCGCCATGAACGCTTAGCTGATCGGAGGTCGTATCAGATGGGGCAGCGCAGGCGCGGGATGGCCCGGCTTCAGCGGGCGCACGCTGCTGGCATGTTCCGCGGTGTCGTGACGCAAGACATGCGTGGGAATGGCAGCCTGGGCCTGATGGATGCAAGCACAATGGCAGGCGCCGGATTTGCAGCAGTCCGGGGACGGATGCCCGCGTTTGGTGGATGGCTCATCCTGCATCGCATCAGGCAACTCAACGACAACCACTGCCGATGCACCGTGGTGTTGGTAACAAGGAGGCTCGGTTGCAGCAACCGGTTGCGGCGTGGCAGGAAGCGTCGATGACACGCTGTCCATATGCCCCATCTGCGTATGCATGGATGCCATCGCGTAACCCGACCCGTTGAGGATCAGGCTGAGGCTTAGCAATCCACGGAGCAGGATGGACAACATGGCGTGCACTGTACCGGCAATTTTTATCGGACATGTTGATGGCAGGTGAATCCGGCCCGCGCTTCATTCCGCCCTTGCCGCGGTCAAGGATTTACCGTCGGCCTATTCTCGTGGAGTCGAGCCTGCTCGACTGCTGTGGACGTGATGCAAAAAGGAAGCGGAGCGAGCTCCCGCTCTAAAGGGAGGATGGCTCGTTCAGGCCTTTGGCCATGTGCCGGCATCTGCTTCGAGCTTGCGCCAAGTAGCCGCGCCCGTTAAAATTTCGCGCTTTCCAGCCCGTGGGGCCATAGCTCAGCTGGGAGAGCGCCTGCATGGCATGCAGGAGGTCGGCGGTTCGATCCCGCCTGGCTCCACCAAGTTTCAAACGGCAAGCCTCGCCGATTGCGACCTGCGTTTTGTTTTACTGCGTCCCTATCGTCTAGAGGCCTAGGACACGTCCCTTTCACGGACGCGACAGGGGTTCGAATCCCCTTAGGGACGCCACTTATTCAATCAAACAGGTCCGCGCGAGCGGGCCTGTTTTGTTTTGTGCGCGCGAGATTCCGACGAGCATTGGCCTTAGTAGCCCAGATAAGGCGGAAGGCCGCACCCGGGGTTTTCGTCACGTCATGCAAGAGCCCCGGATGCGCTTCGCTTATCCGGGCTACGGTGCCGACAGCTACCCAATCTGCTGATAGTCGAACCCCGCATCACGAATGCTCATAGTGAAACATTCACCCTGTGAATCGGCAGCCATCAGCGCGACGTAAAGCTCGTCGGGCACGTCGAAATAACGATAGGTGCTACCGGAAACGAACTCGATTTCGAGAATGCGCTGATCGGGGTCGTACCCGACGCTACGCAGAACTTCCGAAATAACCGGTGTGCGATCCATTATTTTTACTTGGGCCATTCGGCTGGACTGATTAGCCCCGTCAGAGCTAGGGAAACATCCGGCAGGGTCAGCATGAGCGGTCTTTCGACAAGCTCAGGATGAGCGGTTTTGCGTGAGTCACGAAAAGCTTCATAACCCGGAGGGCTGCGTGCATGGATGCACGCCCTGCGTTTGTATAACGTCTGCCGACCGAGGCAGGATGCCGAGTCGGAAAATCACGGAAACAACAAAACGGCTGGCTTTGCTCCACATCGGGGAAAGCCCCCTTTCTTTTGGTGACTTTTCTTTGGGCTCATCAAAGAAAAGTTACTCGCGCCCAGCGCGAAAGCTCTTAAATAATGAAGTTGGTCAAGTCCCTTTTTATTACTACCAAGCGTATGTGCGAGGCGTTCCGGTCTTGCAGGAATGGCGCAGGACCGTTATTCGAAACTCCCCACCGAATCATGCGCAAGGTTGTCAAACCTCGTGTACTCGCCAAAGAACTTCAACTTGAGCGCGCCGGTCGGGCCGTTACGCTGCTTGCCGATGATGATCTCGGCCAATCCCTTATCGGCTGAGTTTTCCTTGTTGTAATACTCGTCGCGGTAGATGAAGACGATGAGGTCGGCATCCTGTTCGATCGCGCCGGACTCGCGCAAATCCGCCATCACCGGACGCTTGTCGGTCCGCGTTTCCAGCGACCGGTTGAGCTGCGACAACGCCAGCACCGGCACGTTGAGTTCCTTCGCCAGCGCCTTCAACCCGCGCGAGATTTCCGAGATTTCGGTTGCGCGGTTTTCGCTGTTGCCCGGCACCGCCATCAGCTGCAGGTAATCGATCACAATCAGTCCCAGGTCGTGTTCGCGCTTGAGCCGCCGCGCCTTGGCGCGCAGCATGTCGGGCGACAGCGCCGGCGTGTCGTCGATGAACACCTTGACCTCGCGCAGCATGCGGATCGCGCTCGTGACGCGGCTCCAGTCCTCGTCCTCCAACTGCCCTGTGCGCAGACGCGTTGCGTTGACGCGGCCCACTGACGAAATCAGTCGCAGCGCCAGTTGCGACGCCGACATTTCCATCGAGAAAATCGCGACCGCCTTCTTGGTTTTCAGCGCCGCGTATTCGGCCATGTTGAGCGCCAGCGTGGTCTTGCCCATCGATGGGCGTGCCGCGAGGATCACCAGATCGGTTGGCTGCAGACCAGCGGTCAGGTCATCGAATTCGGTGTAGCCGGTCGGCAAGCCGGTAACGCTGCCGCCACTGGCATAGCGCGTCTGCAGCACGTCGAACGCTTCAGACAAGGCCTTGTGCACGGTGGTGAAATCGGCGCGGCCGCGCGCGCCGGCCTCGGCGATGGCGAACACGTCCTGCTCGGCCTTGGCCAGGATCTCCGCGCTGTCGCGGCCTTCGGGCTGGAAGCCGTCGTTGACGATGCCGGTGCCGACCTCGATCAGCTGCCGCAATACGGCCTTGTCGCGCACGATCTCGGCATAGGCCACGATGTTGGCGGCCGACGGCGTGGTGCTGGCCAGCTCGATCAAATATGCGCCGCCGGCGACCTGCTCGATGAGGCCCTGCGACTCGAACCACTCACCCAGCGTGACTGCATCGAAGGGACGATTCTTCTCAGCCAATTCGCGGATCGCGCGGTAGATCAGCTGGTGGTCACGGCGATAGAAGTCGCCATCGGTGATCTGGTCGGCGATGCGGTCGAAAGCTTCGGGGGCCAGCATCAGGCCGCCTAGCACCGCCTGTTCGGCTTCAATCGATTGCGGTGGTACGCGGAGTTGTTCGATGCGGCTGTCGCGCGACTCGTTACGGAAATTGGGACGTGCTGACATCGCGTCTGTGTGCTCCTGCGCTCGCGCGGACGCGGACGAGATGGGTACTGAAAGAATGGAGACGAAGGGAGTGGATGCGAATCGATCCGGTATGGCCATCGTAGTCGTCCCCAGTCAAAGGTGTTGCAGATAACCATGTGGATAACCGGTGGGCATCGCAGATCCTGCGACCAGGCGCCACTCCCCCACCCGCTGCGCGGGGCACGCCTTTGATCGGCCCGTCAGCTGTCTCGACCGAATCAAGTCGACTCCACACAAACAAAACGGGCGCCTTGCGGCGCCCGTTCGTTGTAACGCTTTGCAAAGTTGCCTACGCAGCTTCGGCTTCGACAATGACCTTCAACGGCGCTTCGATGCCGGCCGCCAGATGGGCGATGACTTCGTGCTCGCCGACGTGGCGCAGCGGGCCTTCGCCCATCACTACTTCGGACTTCGCCAAGGTGTAGCCCGCCTTGGTGAAGGCGTCGGCGATGTCGCGTGCGCTGATCGAGCCATACAACTTGCCTTCGGTGGAAGCATTGGCTTTCATCGTGACACTGGCGCCTTCAAGCTTGGTTTGGCGTGCTTCAGCTTCGTTGTGGATCGACTGTGCCTTGGCTTCGTATTCAGCACGCTTGGCTTCAAACGTCGCCACATTGGTAGCGGTGGCCGGCACCGCCTTGCCCTGCGGGACGAGGAAGTTGCGACCGAAACCGGGCTTGACACTGACCTTGTCACCCAGGTTCCCGAGGTTTTGCACTTTCTGCAGAAGAATCAAATCCATTGTGTTGCTCCGTATTCGTTAGCGAATGCATGCATCCGCAACTGTGGCTGTCCGAATGACAGGGAAGGAATCACCAGAAAAATCAGGCGTTGTGGTTGTCGGTGTACGGGATCAGCGCAAGGAAGCGCGAGCGCTTGATCGCGGTCGCCAACTGGCGCTGGTAGCGCGACTTGGTGCCGGTGATGCGGCTCGGCACGATCTTGCCGGTCTCGGTCAGGTACTGGCGCAGCGTATTGAGATCCTTGTAGTCGATCTCGGTGACGCCTTCGGCGGTGAATTTGCAGAACTTGCGGCGACGGAAAAATTTGGACATGGGTGTGATGCTCCTAGAAAGCGTGCTCAGGCGGCTTCGGCAGTGTCGTCGGCCAGATCGGCAGTACCGATCGCGCCTTCTTCGTCACGACGGCGACGTTCGCCACGTTCCGGCTTTTCGCCCTTCTCGTCCTTGTTCTTCATGATCAGGGACTGTTCGGTGACGATGTCATCGCGCTTCATGATCAGGTGGCGCAGCACGGCATCGTTGAAGCGGAAGCCGTCGACCAGCTCGTTGAGCACGGACTGGTCGCACTCGATGTTGAGCAGTGCGTAGTGGGCCTTGACCAGGTTGTTGATGGGATACGCCAGCATGCGACGACCCCAGTCTTCAAGACGGTGGATTTTGCCACCGGCGGTTTCGATCAAGCTCTAGTAGCGCTCGATCATGGCGGGTACCTGCTCGCTCTGGTCCGGATGGACCAGGAACACGATTTCGTAATGACGCATTGTGGTTCCTTGTGGATATCGGCCGGATGGCCGGACAGCCCCCCGACCGCCCTGAAGACGGGCGCGGTGGAGCAAGAATCCCGCTGGCCAAGCCTGCGGGGAGCCGGAAAGTATGGCAGGTTCAATGGGTTAGGAGCAAACCCGGCGCACGCCCAAGCTTGCCGACGCATGAATCGGCCTTGGCGAAAGTCTCGCGTGGGCTATCTGAAATTCTCGGATGTCGGGTTTTCATGGAGCTCGCCGTGCTCGTCGAGAATGGCGTACTTACGGGTATCGGGGTCACACAAGATGGCGACAGGCGGTCTCGGCAGGTCATGCCTGACAAATTTGAGATACCAGCCGAACTGCTCCGGCATGTTCAGTGCCGCGAGCTGCTCCATATTGAGCTCGTGCTTCAGAAGCCTGGCAGACTCAGCTTCGTGCCTCCGGCGATTCTTTTCCATCTTGGGCCAGCCCCCGCACGTTGTGCCGCTGCAATTTGACTAACAAGCCGGTGAAGGCGGTGGCTAGACGCCGCCAATCAAAGTAGCGCCGTGGTGAAGCTCTCGCCGCAGCCGCATTCCCCGGCCACGTTCGGGTTACGGAAGACGAACTGCTCGTTCAGGCCCTGCTTGAGGAAGTCGATCTCGGTGCCGTCGATCAGGGTCAGGCTGTCGGCATCCACCCGGATGAACACACCGTCCTGCTCGAAAACTGTGTCGCCTTCGCGAACATCCCTGGCCATATCGACCACATAGCCCCATCCCGAGCACCCGGTGCGCTTGACGCCGAAACGCAGCCCAATGGCGTCAGGCGTTTCGACGAGATAACCCTTGATGCGATCGAGGGCGGCGGGAGCGAGGGTGATGGCCATGTTGGGATTGTACCTTTGTGAAAGATTACGTTTGCTGACTTGCGCGCATCCAGGGCGCGTCGAAGGGCGCTCATTCCCAGCCCGGCGAAGGGTGTGAAATTGCCTTTGAAAGCGAGGTTCGACAGGCTCGCCATGAGCGGGATGTCGAGAACACACGCCCATATTACGAAGGCCGCAAGTTCATCGACTTAGGTAAACTGCCCGGTCTATATCGTTTCGATTCGACGGGGATTCAAGGCATGACGACGATCAGCGTCGAACACGCGCTCGCGGGCAAAGTGCCGGCAGGTGGTGAAGTCACGGTCCGAGGCTGGGTACGCACCCGGCGCGATTCCAAGGCGGGATTGTCGTTCGTCAACGTCAGTGACGGCTCCTGTTTCGCGCCGATCCAAGTGGTGGCGCCGGCGACGCTCGGCAACTACGAAAGCGAGATCAAGCGGCTGACGGCGGGTTGCGCCGTGATCGCAACGGGCTTACTGACGCCATCGCAGGGACAGGGGCAGTCGTTCGAGGTCCAGGCGTCTCATGTCGAAGTTGTTGGCTGGGTTGACGATCCGGAAACGTATCCGATCCAGCCCAAGGCGCATTCGCTGGAGTTTCTACGCGAGGTCGCGCACCTGCGCCCGCGGACCAACCTGTTCGGAGCGGTCACGCGGATTCGTCATTGCCTGGCGCAGGCGGTGCATCGCTACTTCCATGAGCACGGCTTCTACTGGATCAACACGCCGATCGTGTCCACCTCGGATGCCGAAGGCGCCGGCCAGATGTTCCGCATTTCCACGCTGGACCTGGCCAACCTGCCACGCACTGCCGACGGCAACGTGGACTTCTCGCGCGACTTCTTCGGCAAGGAAACGTTCCTGACCGTGTCCGGCCAGCTCAATGTCGAAGGCTATTGCCTGGCCTTGAGCAAGGTCTACACGTTTGGGCCGACGTTCCGCGCCGAAAATAGCAATACACCGCGCCATCTGGCGGAGTTCTGGATGATCGAGCCGGAAATAGCGTTCGCCGATCTCAACGATGATGCGCAACTGGCCGAGGATTTCCTCAAGTACCTGTTCCGCGCGGTGCTGGCCGAGCGTAGTGATGATCTGGCCTTCATCGCCGAGCGCGTGCAGCCCGATGCAATCACTCGGCTGGACGCCTTCATCAACGCACCGTTCGAGCGGATCGAATACACCGACGCCATCAGTCTGTTGCAGAAATCCGGCCAGAAGTTCGAGTTCCCGGTCGAATGGGGACTGGACCTGCAAACCGAACACGAGCGCTGGCTGACCGAACAGCACGTCGGTGGTCCGGTCGTGGTGATGAACTATCCGGAGCAGATCAAGTCGTTCTACATGCGCCTCAACGACGACGGCCGCACCGTCGCGGCGATGGATGTATTGGCACCGGGCATCGGCGAGATCATCGGCGGTTCGCAACGCGAGGAACGCCTCGATATCCTCGACGCGCGTATTGCGCAGTTTGGTCTGGATCCGTCGAATTACGGCTGGTATCGCGACTTCCGCCGCTACGGCACGGTGCCGCACGCCGGTTTCGGTCTGGGCTTCGAGCGACTGGTGGTCTACGTCTGCGGGCTGAGCAACATCCGCGATGCGATTCCCTACCCGCGCGCGCCTGGGCATGCGGAGTTCTGATCCAGATGACGCCGCAGATACCCCGCGTCCTTCATCACGTCATCCCAGCGAAAGCTGGGATCCATCTTGATCCTGTCTTTGACGCGCAAGAGCCGAAGTCAAAATGGGTTGACCAGCTTCGCTGTTGAAAGCCAGCTTTCGCTGGAATGACGGGTGTAACACCTCCTTCGAATCGAGACGCCGTGATTTTATTCTTCGCCCTGCTCTTCTTCGCCATCGCCATCGCCGGCGCTTGTGCGTTCGTGATCTTCTGGCCGTTGACGCTGGTGCATGTGCGCGATCGCCATCCGGCGATCAAGTCCCGCTTCGGCGACGGCGCCTTTCTCCGGCCATCGGCGTTGTGGTGGTTGCTGGGCGGCGGCTACCGCACGACACCGGACCGCTCGCTCAGTGGATTGGCCACGCCCGCACGTTTGTCGCTGTTGACGATCATCTTCGGACTCGTATTTTCGGGGTTGCTGTGGCTGGTTTCTTGGGCGATAACATGAGTGTCCAGGATATGCACGACACGCAAACGCAATGGTGGCTGGCCACGCTCGGCCGCACGATCATCTGGGCGCGGTTGCGTGTCCGCGACGCCGGCACTGCGGAAGTGCTTGATAGCGATGGCAACACACTGGGTTACGACAGCGAAGATACGGCGCGCGCTGCATTGATGGATGCAGAGTTCTCCGCGTTCGACGGCCTCGACGAAGGCGATGCGCTGGAACGTGGTTTCAGCCTCGACGACATCATCCCGCCACAGGGCGACTCGGACGATGCACTGCGTCCGCAGATGGTGCAGCAGCTTGGCGGCCGCGCCTGAGGGTTGGCGGCATGTATCTACCTCGCTCCTTTGCGGAAACCGACCTGGCATCACTCGACGCCTTGTTCACCCACGATCCGTTCGTGACGCTGATCAGCAACGATGCCGAAGGTTCGCCGTTCGTCAGCCCTTTGCCGGTGTTGTATCAGCGCGATGACGAACGTGTGCTGATCGAAGGCCACTGGGCCAGGCCGAACCCGCAATCGCGCCACGCAGGCGCCGTAGTGATGATCGTGCATGGCCCGCATGCCTATGTGTCGCCATCGTGGTATCCGGACAAGGAAGCAGCAGCGCGCGTGCCCACTTGGAATTACGCCACCGCGCACCTGCATGGCGCGCTGGGGCTTTTTGATGACGCGGTGAGCCTGGCCGACCTCGTTTCGCGGCTGACCGATCACTTCGAAACCAGCGTCGGCAGCGACTGGCGCTTCGATCCGCAGCGCGAAGAACTTTGTTTACAGTTGCGCGGCATCGTCGGATTCCGTTTTCGGCCCAGCAAGATCGATCTCAAGTTCAAGCTCAACCAGAATCATCCACCGGCCACCGTGCGTGCTGGTGTCGAGGTGCTATCGCAACAACACGACGGCGATGCCTGGGCCATTGCCGCAATGATGCGTAATCGATTGAAAACCTTGTAAGCGAGGCTTGTTTTTGTAGGAGCGCACCTGGGCGCGATGGCT
>JAJAYW010000191.1 GCA_026786005.1 Lysobacter sp.
CAGGTGCGCTCCTACAAGGTACAAGCCGTTTTGGGAGAGGCTTCAGCCCGACGCTTTGGCTCCAACAGCGTCGGGGCTGGAGCCCCTCCCACATGAAGCCGGTGGGGCGGGCCCACCCTACGACCGAAGGAAGTCCCCGTGGAAAGGAAAATTCCTACACGATGATGCGGAATCCACGCAATCGACCCGCTCGCGTCGCTTGGTAACCTTGTCGCCATGTCCGACGCCCTCGCCACACTCAAACAAGTTTTCGGCTTCGACGCCTTCCGCGGCGCACAGGGCGAGATCATCGATCACGTCGCGCAGGGCAACGACGCACTGGTGCTGATGCCCACCGGCGCCGGCAAATCGCTGTGCTACCAAGTGCCGGCGCTGCTGCGCGATGGGGTCGGCATCGTGGTCTCGCCGCTGATCGCGTTGATGCAGGACCAAGTCGAGGCGCTGCGGCAGCTCGGCGTGCGCGCGGAGTTACTCAATTCATCGCTCGATCTGCAATCGGCCGCGCGCGTCGAGAGCGCCCTGCTCGCCGGCAAACTGGACCTGCTCTACGTCGCGCCCGAACGCTTGCTGACGCCGCGATTTCTCTCATTGCTCGATCGCAGCAAGATCGCGCTGTTCGCCATCGACGAGGCGCATTGCGTCTCGCAGTGGGGCCACGATTTCCGCCGCGAATACCGCGAACTGACGATCCTGCACGAGCGCTGGCCCGACGTGCCGCGCATCGCGCTGACCGCCACCGCCGATGCGCCGACGCAGGTCGAAATCGCAGAACGCCTGCAGCTCGAGGACGCGCGTCGCTTCGTCAGTTCCTTCGACCGTCCCAACATCCGCTACACCGTCGTGCAGAAGGACAACAGCACGCGCCAGTTGCGCGATTTCCTCGCCGATCGTCGCGGGCAGGCCGGTATCGTCTACTGCCTGTCGCGGCGCAAGGTGGACAAGACCGCAGAAGCGCTGGTCGAACTGGGCCACACCGCTTTGCCCTACCACGCCGGCCTTGATGCAGACACGCGCGCCGCCAACCAGCGCCGCTTCCTGCGCGAGGATGGCGTGGTGATGGTGGCGACGATTGCGTTCGGCATGGGCATCGACAAGCCCGATGTGCGCTTCGTTGCGCATGTGGATTTGCCAAAATCGCTGGAAGGCTATTACCAGGAGACCGGCCGCGCCGGCCGTGATGGCGAACCCGCCGATGCGTGGTTGTGCCAGGGCCTCGGCGACGTTGTGCTGCTCAAGCGGATGATCGAGAACTCCGAAGCAGGCGAGGAACGCAAGCAACTGGAGCGTCGCAAACTCGATGCGCTGATCGGTTTTTGCGACTCGATGCGCTGCCGGCGGCAGGTGCTGCTGGCGAATTTCGGCGAGGACTATCCAACCCCGTGCGGCAATTGCGACAACTGCCTGCAACCCGCGGCGACGTGGGACGCCACCGTGGCGGCGCAGAAGGCGTTGAGCAGTGTTTATCGAAGCGGGCAGCGCTTCGGCGTGGCGCACCTGGTCGACATCCTGCGCGGCAGCGACAACGAACGCATCCGCCAGTACGGCCACGACACACTCAGCACGTATGGCGTCGGCAAGGAGCTGGATGCGCGCACGTGGCGCGGCGTGTTCCGGCAACTGATTGCGGCGGGACTGCTGGACGTGGATGCCGAAGGCTTCGGCGGATTGCGGTTGTCCGGATCCAGCCGCGCGGCGCTACGCGGCGAACAACCGATCCTGTTGCGCAAAGAGTTGCCGCCCAAACGCAATCGCGGCCGCGACGACCGCGACGACCGCAATGGCCGTCCGGTTGCGGTCATGCAGGCTGGCGATCAACCGTTGTTCGATGCGCTGCGCGAGTTGCGCGCGCGGTTGGCGCGCGAACAGAACGTGCCGGCGTATGTGATCTTCCACGACAGCACGTTGCGCAACATCGCCGAGCGCCGGCCGTCCTCGATGGATGCGCTGGCCACCGTGGGCGGCATCGGCGGCACCAAACTCGCGCGTTATGGCGAGCAGGTACTGGAAGCGATCCGCGAGGCTGGGTGAGTCTCGTCGCACGCAACGACTTCATGATTGCGTAGCTGGGCTGTCGTGGGAGCTCGCTGTTGTGGGAGGGACTTCGGTCCCGACGCCTTGATCACTCACAGCGTCGGGGCTGAAGCCCCTCTAGATACAGGCCGCCTGTCGGGGTTGTTATCGGTAACGCGTTGTCGCGCCCATGGAGCAGCCGGAACAACTACTGCACGGTGCAGGCAAGCCTGATCGTGACACTGCCGCTCGCCGGCAGCAACGGGATGAGCACGCCGCCCGGTGCCTGCAGGTTGGCGACTGACAGTTGCCCCGCACCGGCGCCGACAGCCGGACACGTGGCGCCGCCCGTCGCCGAGCACGCGGGTGCGCCCAGCACGCACGAACCCAGGCCGGTCGGCGCCGGATCGCGCACGACCGCGTCGCTCACTACATCGGGGCCGTTGTTGGTCACGACGATGTCGTAAGTCGTCTGCGTAGCCGACGTGACCGTGTCCGCGGCCTGGTCGTTGGGCCCTGCGGCGGGCGTGTTGGTCTTGGTGATCGCAAGATCGGTGCAGGCCGGATCGACCGACGCCGTTGCGGTGTTGTTGGCGACGCCGCCGGGAAGCGGCGTGGTGAACGTGCCGGTGTTCTGGCTCGTGGTGCCTTCGACCAATGGCGCGGATGGCGTCACAGTCGAGGTGTTGGTGGTCGAGGTGCATTGCGCCGGCGCCAGCGTGCCGATGATGACGTAGGTCAGGATGCCGCCGGCGGCGTTGTTGCCGGCCGGCAAGATCGCGGTCGCGTTGATCGCGCCGCTGCCGCTGGCCGCGGGACACACCGGCGCGGGCGTGCCGCTTGCGGTGCAGGCCCATGCGAACGCGGTGAAGCCGGTCGGCAACGCATCGGCAAGCGTGGCCACGGCATCGTGCGCGGCGAGGTCACCGATGAGCGGACGTGCGGTGTTGTTCTGGTAGGTGACGGTGAACTGCACGGTGCCGCCGCCGGGAGGCGTGGCGCTGCCGTTGCGCGTCTTGGTGGTCAGCAGGTCGACATCGTTGTCGGTCACGGTGTACGTCAACTGGCTGATGGCGGCCGCGCCGCAGGTTTGCGTGCTGGTGATAGTGTAGTTGGCCGGACTGGCGACCAGATTGACGACGATGGTTTCGTTGTTCTCGATGATGGCATCGTCGATGACGGTGATGCCGAGGCCGAACTGGCTGCCCGCACCACCGTCGTAATTGCCCGCTGGAATCGTCACCGTGTAGTTGGCCGTGCCGCCAGGCGTGGTGAAATCGGTGCCCAGGGTGGCGGTGCTGCTGCCAGCGACGAACTGCAACGACACGACCAGCGGAGCGGTGAGATTGCCCGTCACCGAGATCGTCGGAATGCCCACGCCGCCCCCATTTTCGCGACCGCTGCCACTGGCGGCCGACAACTGGATGTAGGGCGCGAGGGTGACCTGGATCTCGTCGAGGAAATTGCCGACGGTGTTGTTGCCCGAGCCGGTGCTGATTGCCTCGAAGCCGAAGCTGTGCGTCGCCGACGTGCCGTTCCAGGTGAACGTGCCGGTGTAGTCGCCCCAGGTGTTGGCGGTGGTCGGCGCATTGCAGGTGGCGCTACCGACCAGTCCGGTACCGCAGGAACCGGCCACCACGCTGCCGGCGCCGGCCGTGGTGGTGGACGCGCGCATGATCTGGTTGGCCGACGAGTCGATGTTGAACGACATCACGTCGGTGCCCACGCGCGCGCGGTGGCTGAGCTGCCAGCGCACCACTTCGCCCTGCACCAGGCAGATCGATTGCGACATGCGGGTGATCGCTTCCGCGTTGAGTTCGGCGAAATTGTTGCCGGTACGCGCCAGCACGCCCTGGAAATTGGTGCGCCACAGTTCGATCAGCGAACCGTTGGCCGGCACTGGCGTGGTGCAGTTGCCGCCGCCGTTGACCACCGGGTGGTTGGTCGACCAGCCCGGCACCTGCGCATCGGTGACCTGCACGTAGCAGCCGTTTGCCGGCACCGGGGCGGTCAGCACGGGTTGCTCGAAGCCGAGGTTCTGGAAGCTGCGCTGGACCTGCGCCTGCGCCGTGGATGCGGCCAGCAGCAGGACTGGCAGTACCCATCGCGTCACGCAGCCACGCTCTGCCCGATTGGACGGCAGCCGCCGCGCGGACGTTTCGATGTCCGTTCCACATGCGTTTGCAGCGATCCCCGACGTGTGCAGACCGGTCCTGGTCGATCCATGGCTATGCAAAATCATTGCACCGTACAGCTCAAGGTGAATGTCACAGCGCTGTTTGCCCTTTGCTTTTTTCACGGGGTGCGCAAACAGGTCATTGCACCGAACAGACGAACGTGAATGTTGCGCTCGCGCCATTGGCCAGCGTTGGCATCATCACGCCTGCGCTGAGGCTGCCGATGGTCAACGCACCGACGGGACAGTTCGCCGCCGGGGCGCAGGTCACCGGATTCGCCGGCGGACAGGTCAGGCCGGCGGGGTTGGGCGTGTCGCTGACCACCGCACCAGTCACCGGATCGGGTCCGTTGTTGGTGACGACCACCGTGTACGTGGTGCTGGCACCGGATGTCACCGTCGTCGTGCCGTTGGTCTTGGTGATCCCGAGGTCTGCGCTCAACCTGCGATTGGTATACGTGCAGGTAATCGGCCCGCCGCTGCCGCCGATCGTGAGCGTGCTGCCGCTCAGCGATGCGTCCCCGGTGCAAGCCAGTGCAGCCGCGTACGCGCCGACATTCGCGACACCGAGCGTTTCGGCCGGCTTCACCTGTTCGCCGGCGAACACCGTGGCGGGCGTGGCGTCGGTATCGGTTTCGTTCGGCGTGTTCGCGATCGACGCGAGCGTGTCGATGATCGTGGCGCCACGCGACACGCGCACGCTCGCGGTGTCGTTCACCACAGCTCCGATCCAGGTCTTGCGCAGCGTCAGCGGCGATGTCACGCAGGTCACCGCGACGAAAGTAAGCGATGCGTCGTCGAAATTTACGTTGTTGTCCATCGACACGACGAACGAAATCGTCGTCCCCGCAGTCACTGTGGCGGTACCCGACACCTGCACCCACGGCGAATTGCCTGATGTCGCAGGCGGTACCGGTGCGGGAAGCGGCGCACTGACGCTGCCGAGCACAGTGCCGCCGAGGCCGGCACCGTCACGGACGCTGATCGCTCCGTTGCCCGACAAGTTGTCGCGGGTGGAGAACCAGCCCGAGAACGTCACTTGCCGGCTGCCAGGCGCGCCGCCGCACACCGGCACCGTGAAGGTCTGGTAGAAATCGTTCGCCCCATTGGCGATGTCGAGGTAGTGCTGACGCACGCCCACGCCCGTCGCGGGATCCGCGTCGAGTGCCGGGCCGCGGTTGCCGTAATTGTACGTGGCGCCGCCATCGACCTTGACGACGTTGGCGACGTTGCCGGGGCCGAGCACCCACGGCGTGATCGGATAGGGGAAGTTGTTGCCGAAGTTCGGGGGCGGATTGTTTTCGAAACCGGGATTGACGATGAGGTTCTGCGCGCTGGCGGCTTGCGCGAACACCGCAAGCAACACGAATGCCGCCACGCCAAACCATCCAGCCGATTGCCGGCGGCCCGCGGCACGCGTCGGGGCAGCGGATCGAATCATCAGTAACTTCCCACCAGGTTGAGGAACCAGCCGCGGTGGTCGTAATCGAAATTGGTCAGGTCGTCGCTGAAGTCGGTGAAGTTGTAGCCGACGCCAACGCGGAAATGCTTGCCGATGTCGTGGTCGATGCCGAGCAGGAACCCTTGGCGATCGCCGCCATCATCGACGCCGAGCCAGCGGTATTCAGCGAGCGTGTGCCACTTGTCTCCGAACTCGTAGCGCACCTGCGCCGCGGCGAACGTCGCGGTCGCGTCGGCCCATTCGCCGCCGAGCCGACCGATGCGCACCTCGCCTTCGCGCTGCATCAGCTTTCCGGCGAATTCCCACTGGTTGTCGGGGTTGTAGATGCCTTCCATCGACAGCACCTGGCTGCGCTGGTCGTAGAACGCGACGGAGTCGCCGGACTGCGGCAATGACGACACGTCGTACAGATACGTGTACTTGCCGAGCAGCGCCCACTTCGTCGTGTCCCAGGGACGCCATGCGAAACCGACATTGCCTTCGATGAATTTCGCACCGGCCGAGGCCAGCAGCGCATCTTCCGTCTCGGAATAATTGAAGCGCGCCGCAACACGGAAACTTTCGTTGACCTTGTGCAGCAGGCGGTTGGTGGTGACCCATTGCTCGCGACGCTCCGCGCCAGTGTCTTCGCGCCATTCAAGCTTGCTCTGCCACTGCGTCTGCTGCGACGTGCGGCCGCCGTTCAAGCTGATCGCGCGGCGATCGACCTGGCCGACGCTGTTGTCGAGTTCGGCGGCCTGCAGCGTGAAGCCGAGGTTCCAGCCTTCGCCCGGATAGAAATCCATGCCGAAGGTGTGCGCCAAGCCGGATTCGTTCGGGGCTTTCAGATATTGGCTTTCGTTGAACAGGTTGACCTGGTTCGACAAGCGCCAGCGCTGCCCCAGCGTCCAGCCCGGATTCAGCTGATGACTGCCGAGCCGGTTGTTGAACAGCTGGTCGTAGTCGGTGGTGTCGGTGGAATAGGTGTAGCTGCCGTAGACGGTGTGCTCGGGGCTGAGGCGATATTCGGCACTGACCTGCGCGGCGTCGCCGCGATCGCCATGCGTGACTTCCGCGCCGACCGACGACAGATCGCCGAACAGGTATTTGGCGCCGAGCGAGATCGCATCGTTGTCGGCGTAGCGGCCATCGTCGTCGTCGACCGTGAACTGCGCGGTCGCGAACAATTCCAGCGACGAGCCGACACGCTGCAAATACTTTAACGCCGCCAGCGTGCCGGAAATGTCGCCGGCCACACGGTCTTCATCGACACTCCGCAGCTCGCCGCTCATCGTCGCGAAATCGGTGATGCGCCACTCGCCGGTGATCTGCGCCTGGGTCAGCGCTTCCGCGCCGCGCTCGGCGCGGCTGTAGCGCGAATACAGCTTGAACGTCGGCGTCACCAGGCCCAGCAGTTCTGCGCCGTGTTCCTCGATGTCGAAGCCGTTGTCGAAGCGCGTCACCGAGAACCCGGCATCCACGTTGCGCCACCAGGCGCCGGCCGACCAGTCGAGTCTGGTCCAGCCGAGTTCCTTAAAGTTGACGCGTGCTTCGGCCGAATTGGCATCGCCTTCGCGCGCGCCGAGGCCGGAATTGATCTGGCTGAAACTCAGGCCGCCGTTGTCGGAGAAGAACACCGGCGCGCTGGTGGCTTCGGAGCGCGCCGTTTCCAGTTTCAGGTAGGTACCGCGGCCGGCCTGCAAAGTGAGGTCGGCGCCGCGCAATGAATAATCATCGCCCGCGCGATTTTCATCGACGTAGGTCGCGCCGACCGCGACGTGGTCGCCGAACCAGTGCTTGCCGCGGAAGCCGGCGGCGATGTCGTCGGGATCGAAGCCGGTGGGCACGTATTCGTAATCGGCGAGCAGCGTCTGCGAGAAACCGTCGAGCGGCGTGTCGCGGGTCAGCGTCGGGATGTTCTCGCGCGTGACCTGCGCCAGCGGACGCGTCAGCAGGATGCGGCCCTGCAACTCGTCGATCTCGTAATCGGCGCCGCGCAGCAACTCGATGCGGTTCTCGACGCGGCCGGTGGTGCCGTCGCGCACTTCGAGCACGAGGCGATCGGAGCCCGGCAACACATCGGTGTGTTTCAGGTAATACAGGCTGCCGCCGGTGCCGATGAATTCGCTATGCCCGGGCGCGGTCTGCGCCTCGGAACCGAACGCGCGCAACTCGGTGCCCGGCGCGCCGAGCAGCGTGCTGCGCTTTGAGCGCCAGTTGACCGCCGCGCCGTACAGCGCACGCGTGTACTGGCCGTATTCGGTGCCGGTGATGCCGGTGTTGTAGTTGCCCCACAGCGCCTGGTTCTTGTCCCAGTCCACGCGCACGTAAAGGCGGCCCTGCGTATCGACATCGCGATAGGTGACGGAATCGTCGCCGTACACCGGGTAATAGAGGTCCGGATCGAGCCGGCGGAAGATATCCTGCGGGTCGGCGTCCCAGAAGCCGTTGAACAGTTCCTCGACTTCGCGTTCCTGCGTGTCGGCCTGCGCAGTGACCAGGTATTTGCCCTTGATCTTGCCCTTCAGATAAAACGCAAGGCGGCCTTCGACCAGGAAGCTGTCGTCGAAGCGGTCGTCGGGCGCGAGTGGCTGCACCGATCCGGAGACGCTGTTGTCGGACACGGTGACATCGGCCAGCGCGACCGCGAACAGGTAGCGGCCACTGACATCGATATCGAGCGTGTGCTTGAGGGTTTGGTTATCGCGCCCGGTCAATGCCAGGTCGAACCGGTGCTGGCCCACAGGCACCAGGTATTCGGCGACGAGCTTGCGCTGCAGGTCGACCGGATGGCTCTGCCCGTTGATGGTGACGGCATACCCTTCGGGCAAATTACGGCCCTGGATGCGGATGCGCGATCCATAGATGGAAATGTTCTGCTGGCGCAGGCTGTTCTCGCCGAATATACCCTCGATCAGGCTGCGTTGCTGCGCTTCCTCTTCGGAGAACGGCATGCCGAATTGTTTCTCGACCGAGTTGCGCAGCACCTGCGCGCCGCGTTCTGCGTCTTCCGGATTGACCAGCTGCATGCGCCGCGGGAAGGTTTCGTCGAAGGTCTTGTCGTCGGCATACGCGCGCACGATGTACAACAGTTCGTCGCCTGCGCGCAGTTGCTGATCGGATGGCAACGCCCCGTCCCATTCGGTTTCGCTGACCGCGCCGATCGGCAGCGGCACGGTGGCGATCGGGGTGACCAGATCGACATCGGAAGCGCGATAGATCAGCACGTCCGCGCGCTTGATGAAGGCCGAATAGTTGCTGTACGCGTAAAAGCGAACCGGCTTGACGACGCGGCCGCCATCGAACGCCAGCAGCGACGGCGCCGACACGTTGAGTTGCGGCTGGCCGAGGTTGGGATCTTCGGTCGCCCAGACCACGCCGCCGCCCGGCAACTGCACCGACCACTTGCCGATCGCGATCGCCTTGCCGGGTTGTTCGGTCTCGACGGTGACGCGGCGATCGGGTTGCAGCGCCGCGGACGAGGATTGCGGCGTGGTGCCGTCGGTCACCGGCTGGCGTTCGCCACGCGTGCGCACACGCATCACGACGCCTTCATCGGAGGTGCATTGCGTGCCGGTGCACTCGACCGGATTCGTCGCAGGCGTTTGCGCAGGCGTGGCCGTTTGCGCAAATGTCGTGGGCGCCATGCCGGCCAGCAAACCGATCAGCGTGTAGTCCAGCAATTTCATTTTCATCTTCATCACTGCCCCCTCGACTCGTTCGAGCCGATGGGAGCGGTCGGGTTGTCGCTGATTTCCACGCGCAACCTGCTGCGCGCGGCGGGGCTGAGTTGCGCGGCGATGGCTGTGTACACAGCCTTGGCGCGACGCAGTCCGAGCGCGACGTTGTAGGCATCGGAGCCGCGCTTGTCGGCATAGCCGACGACGCCGATTACACCGCCGCCGAGGTTGTCGATGTCGGCCGCGACCTTGTCGATGACTGCGCGGAACTGCGGCTTGATCGTCGCCTGGTCGGTGTCGAACAACACCGTGCCGAGCACCGGCGACATGCTGTTGGGCAGCCGACCCAATGAAAGCAGCGTGCTGCCTGGATCGGCGAGATCGGTGCGCAAACTGATCGTCAGCCCCGCCGCCTCTTCCGGCGTCAGCAGTTTCAGCAGCGCAGCCTGCACCGCTTTCGCACGCTCGTAGGCCAGCGCCTGCGATTCGCCATTGGCGGCGATGACGACTTCACCGCCATCGTGGCTGCGCACCTGCTCCGCCATCTTGTCGATGACGGGCATGTATTCCTTGCGGATTTCCGCGCTCTCGGCATTGAACAGCACCGCGCCGAGTTCCATCTCGATGTCCTGTTTGCCGCCTTCGATCAGGCCAGGCGGCAACTTGACGCCGAAGTCGAAGCGCACCGGGATTCCGGGCGTGATGCGACGCACCAGCGGGTTGTCGGTGGTGAATGTGCTTCCCGGCGGTAACGTCGCCGGATCGACTTTCAGGATGAAGTTGCGGCCGCGTTCCCAAGGTCCGCCCGCGACGCCTGCAAGGTGGTACCGGCCGTATTGATCGGTTTCGATCAGCAGGCCTTCCACCGACGCGATGCGCACGCCCGGGATGCCGCGTTCGTCGACGCCGGCATTGCCGATCACGTAATCGACGCGATATCCGTTCTCGACCTGGCTGACGCGGCGCTCGACCGTCGGATCGGCCGCACTCAAGCCCTTGGCGGCATCGCCACTGCGCTCGATACGCGTGTTGCCGGCCGTGTCCATTCGCACCGTGACGCCCTGCTTGCTGGTCAGCATGAAGTCTTCGCTGAAGCTCAACGCGTTCAAGGTCTGGCTGACGACGACCGTGTGCGCCGCGAGCGGATCGGCATCGGACTGACGGCCGGCGATGTCGCCGAGATCGATGCCGTGCAACAACGGCGCGCTGGCATCGGCTTGCGGCACGGAACCATTGCCGCGATCGATCGATGTCGTATTGGCGACGTATGCATCCGGCGCGAAACCGCCCTGCACGCGCACGCCACCGAGGCCGGACGTGTCCTGCCAGCCGTCGCCATCGCGATCGTCGTACACCGTGCCGGGCAGCAGCGATTCACCCAGCATCGGATCGGCGACGAGTTGCACGTCGGCTGTCGCGATGTTGGAGACGGTCGCGCCGCCGTCCTGCATGTACACGCTGTTGCTGTGGACGCCCGGCCGCACACCCGCGCCGACGCGCAACAGATAAGTGATGGTGGCGCGTCCGCCGGCAACGATGTCGATCTGGTCGACACGAATCGGATTCGTGCCGACCAGGCGGCCCGCGTTGTTGGCGTCGGCCACGGTCAGAGAGTTGTCGACGTAGGTAAAGCCCGCAGGCGGCGTGTCGACGATGCTGCCATCGACGACATCCACCGTGCCGGTGTTTTCGATCTGCAGCGTGTAGCGCACCAGGTCGCCGATGTTCACGTCGCGTGGGGCCGCGGTCTTGACGATGCGCAATGTAGTCGGATCGGCCTGCAACGCGACGCTGGCGGTGGTCGACGCACTGACCGTGACGGTTTGGCCGGAACTGCTGGCCTGCGCAGACGCGGTGACGGCGTTGTCGAGCGTGCCGCCGGCATTGGCTTCGGCCGTCGTGATCGTGTGCGTGTAGCTCGCGCACGTCGCCACCGCGCCCGGCGCCAGCGTCGTCGGCGTGCAGGTGAGCGTGGTCGGCGCGCCACCTTCGAAGCGATCGGTGACAGTCAGGCCGGTGAGCGTGACGTCGCCGGTGTTTCTGACGATGACCGCATAGGTGATCACGTCGCCCGCATTGCCGACGCCAGGGGTGCCGTTGTCGGTGGTCAGCGTCGCGGTCTTGGTGACGGCGATCGCCGGCGTGGCGGTGGCGGACACCGTTTCCGTGTCCGTCACCGGCGTCAGCGTGCCGCTGGTGGGCGTGCCGGTGGCGATGGCGATGTTGACGACGGTTCCCGCGTCGAGATCGGCCTGCGTCACGGTGTAGTTCGCGGTGCAGGTCGTGCTCGCGCCCGGCGCCAGCGTCGTCACCGGGCAGGTCACGGTCGCGATCCTGTTGTCTGTCACGACCAGCGCGTTGATGGTGACGTTGCCGGTGTTGGTGACCAGGTATCGGTAACCGATCACGTCGCCGACGCTGTCGTAGGGATTGCCGGAGACCGCGGTCTTGTCGAGCGTGATCGCGGGTGCGGGCGTGGCGGCCGTGGGCACGGTCTCGGTATCGGTTGCGGTCGGATCGGGAATGGTGCCCGGTGCATTGCCGGTCGCCGTTGCGGTGTTCGCACGCGAACCTGCGGTGACATCCGCCGCGGTGATGACGTAGGTGTTGTTCGTCGCCGCGCACGATGCCGTTGCGCCCGGTGCCAGGCTTGGGATCGAGCAGACAAGACCTGGCAACAGCGGATCGGTCACGGTCACTGGGGCGAGCGAGACGGTGCCGGTGTTGGTGATACTGAAGCTGTAGGTGATCGTGTCGC
This sequence comes from Lysobacter sp., assembly GCA_026786005.1. GTDB lineage: Bacteria > Pseudomonadota > Gammaproteobacteria > Xanthomonadales > Xanthomonadaceae > JALYOU01. The sequence continues at coordinate 12,066 of JAJAYW010000191.1, forward strand.
CGGCATCGCCGATGACGGTGTTGCCATTGGTGTCGGCGACCGTTGCCGTCTTGTTCAAGGTCAGCGAGGCGGTTGGTGTGGCCGCGGTCGGCACCGTCTCGGTATCGGTTGCGGTC
>JAJAYW010000192.1 GCA_026786005.1 Lysobacter sp.
CAGCTTCAGCGGCCGAATCTTCAGCCTGCTGCTGGTTGCTGCACGCAGCCAGGGCAAGACCCATAGCCAGGGCAAGCAGTGCCTTGTTGATGGACATAGTGAATTTCCTCGTCGTTTATAAAATATTGGGCAACGCGCTAGTGCGCGCCGATAACATGATGACAAGCCATTGTCGTGTGTCAAGCGGTCGACCGGTTTTTTTTGCTGTTTTCGTTCTTAACTCTTTTCATACAATCTCGATGGCGATGGCGGTTGCCTCACCTCCACCGATGCACAGGGAAGCCACGCCACGCTTGCCTCCGCGGGCTTTCAGCGCATGGATCAGGGTGACGACAAGGCGGGCGCCACTAGCCCCGATCGGGTGTCCCAAAGCCACCGCGCCGCCGTTGACATTGATCTTGTCGTGGGTGATTCCGAGGTCCTTCATGGGCGCCATTGCGACGCAGGCGAAGGCTTCGTTGATCTCGAACAGGTCCACATCGGACACCGTCCAGCCGGATTTTTTTAGCACATTGTCGATCGCCTTGACCGGCGCCGTGGTGAACCATTCCGGCGCTTGTGCGTGGCCAGCATGCGCAACGATGCGCGCCAGCGGGGTCAAACCGCGCTTGCCGGCTTCATCCGCCGACATCAGCACGGTCGCGGCAGCGCCATCGGAAATCTTGGAGGAACTGGCCGCGGTCAATCGGCCTTCCTTGCCGAAGGCTGCGCGCAAGGTCGGGATTTTGGCCAAGTCGATTTTCGCGGGTTCTTCGTCGCTATCAACAACGACCTCGCCTTTGCGGCCCTTGACAGTGACCGGCACGATTTCGCCAGCGAATGCGCCATTGGCCTGCGCCGCTTGCGCGCGTTTTGCGCTTTCGGTGGAAAACGCATCGAGGTCTTCGCGGCTGAACTCGTAGGTCTCGCACGCGGTATCGCCGAACACGCCCATCGCCTTGCCGTCGTAAGGATTGGTCAGGCCATCCCACGCCATGTGATCGAGGAATTCGGCGCTGCCATAACGCACGCCTGTGCGCGAGCCGTTGAGCAGGTGCGGCGCATTGGTCATCGATTCCATGCCGCCAGCCACCACGATCGTCGCGCTGCCGCTCTTGATCAGGTCATGCGCGAACATGATCGCTTTCATGCCGGAGCCGCACACCTTGTTGATGGTGGTGCAGCCTGCCGAGGTCGGAATCTCCGCGGCGATGGCCGCCTGTCGCGCAGGTGCCTGACCAAGTCCGGCTGGCAACACGCAGCCCATGATGACTTCGTCGACCTGATCCGGTGCGACACCGGCATGGTCGAGTGCGCCGCGGATTGCGGCTGCGCCCAGGGTCGGCGTCGGCACGCCGGTGTATTGGCCGAGGAAGGAACCGATGCCGGTGCGCTTGGCGCCAACGATGACGATATCGGACATGGAATGACTCCGTTGATCAGGTTTGCAATGGTGCAGGGCCGGCGGCAGCCGGAAACGTTCGATTATCGCGCCGTATGCTGCAGCGCCGCAAACTGCCACGCGCCAACTCAGGACTTGCCGTTGAACAACTCCCGCCCGATCAGCATGCGGCGGATTTCGTTGGTACCGGCGCCGATGGTGTACAGCTTGGCATCGCGCAACAGGCGACCCGTGGGGTATTCGTTGATGTAGCCATTGCCGCCTAGCGCCTGGATGGCTTCCAGCGCGACCTGCACGGCGCTGTCGGTGGCGTGCAGCAGGCAGCTTGCCGGATCGACGCGCGACTTGTGTCCGTTGTCGTAATCGCGCGCGACCTGGTAGCCGAAGGCGCGTGAGGACTGCAGCGCGGTGTACATGTCGGCGATCTTGGCCTGCATCAGTTCGAAGGTGCCGATCGGCGCATCGAATTGCTTGCGTTCGCGCACGTACGGCAGGGTGGCATCGAGCGCGGCCTGCATCAGGCCGAGTGGGCCGCCGGTGAGGACCAGCCGCTCCGTGTTCAAACCTGACATCAACACCTTGACGCCGTTGTTGACCTCGCCCAATACGTTCTCGGCCGGGATCTCACAATTCTCGAACACCAGCTCGCAGGTGTTGCTGCCGCGCATGCCGAGCTTGTCGAGTTTCTGCGCCGTGCTGTAGCCCTTCATGTTTTTTTCGACGATAAACGCGGTCATGCACTTGCTGCCCGCATCCTTGCCGGCGGTGCGCATGTAGACGACCAGCACATCCGCTTCCGGACCGTTGGTGATCCACATCTTGTTGCCGTTGGCCACCCACACATCGCCGCGCCCCGCTTCTGAACGAAGCTCCGCACGGCATTGCATCGAACCGACTACGTCCGAACCCGCGCCCGGCTCGCTCATCGCCAGCGCGCCTTTCCATTCGCCGCTGCACAGTTTGGGCAGATACTTGTGGCGTTGCGCTTCGTTGCCGTTGGCGTAGAGGTTGTTGACGCACAGGTTGGAATGCGCGCCGTAACTCAGGCCCACCGAACCCGACGCGCGCGAGATTTCCTCCATCGCGACCAGATGCGCGAGATAGCCCATCTCGCTGCCACCGTATTCGCCAGGCACTGTAATACCGAGCACGCCGAGATCGCCGAGCTTGGCCCAGAGATCCTGCGGGAAGACATTGTCGTGATCGATCTGCGCGGCGCGCGGCGCGATTTCGGCGTCAGCGAAACGACGCACTGCATCGCGCAGTGCATCGATATCCTCGCCCAACGGAAACATGCGCATCAGTGATTGCCGCGAATGCGACCCTGGAAGCGCGGCGCCGTCCGTCCCAGCGGCAGCTTGAGCTTGCCGATCGCGATGATGCGCTCTTCGGCCAGGCGGTCGGCAGCCATGTAGGTCGGGACGCCGTCGCGCTCGGAAATCTCGTAGATGCGTGCAAGATTGTGGTAGATCGTCCGCATCATCCGCATCGCGCGTTCGCGGTTGTAGCCGTCGATTTCCAGCGACACATTCATCACGCCGCCGGCGTTGACCGCGTAATCAGGTGCATACAGGATGCCGCGCTTCTCAACTTCATCGCCGATCGCGTTGTTGGCCAGCTGGTTGTTGGCCGCGCCGCAGATGACCTGGGCCTTGAGCCGTGGGAGCGTCTGTTCGTTGATGGTGCCGCCGAGTGCGCAGGGTGAATACACGTCCGCCGCCACGTCGTAGATCTCTTCCAGGCCGACGGCTTCGGCGCCGTATTCGGACACCGCCTTGTCGACCAGTTGCTTGTTGATGTCGGTGACGAAAATCTTGGCCCCGCGTTCCTTCAGCAGTTTGACGAACTCCATGCCGACGTGGCCGAGGCCCTGCACGGCGTAGCTGTACTTGCCGACTTCCTCGTCGCCGTACTTGCGGTTGAGCGTGGCCATCAGGCCCTGCAGCGTGCCGTAGGCGGTGAATGGCGACGGGTCGCCCGAGCCGCCATGCACCTGGTGCACGCCGGTGACGTATTCGGTTTCGCGATACACGTATTCCATGTCGTTGACGTCGATGCCGACGTCCTCGGCGGTGATGTAGCGGCCGCCGAGCGATTCGACGAACTGGCCGAACGCGCGAAACAGCGCTTCGGATTTGTCAGTGGCCGGATCGCCGATGATCACCGCCTTGCCACCGCCGATGTTCAGGCCGGCGACCGCGTTCTTGTAGGTCATGCCGCGCGACAGGCGCAGCACGTCCTTGAGCGCGTCCGCCTCGGTCGGGTAGGGCCACATGCGCGTGCCGCCCAGGGCCGGGCCGAGCACGGTGTTGTGGATCGCGATGATGGCCTTCAGGCCCGCGTCCTTGTTGTGGCAGAACACGACTTGTTCGTGGCCAGTGGTGTCGAGCGTTTCAAAAATCATTGGAACTCCAGGAACCGGCAACCGGATCGCGCATGGCGCAAGTCGCCAGGAAAGTGATGTAAGTAATTGGATCGAATGCCGATCACGACGATTGAGTGTCCCGCCCGCACTGGAACGGGCCGACAGTTTAAAGCAATCATTCTATGGGGCTGTGTTCCAGGGTGGCCGGCTCCGATAGATTCGGGGACGCAGGTGATCCGGGACGAGGCCGGGAACGGTTCGGAGCTCGTGGAAGGGCCACGAACGTTTCGTCGGGCAGTGGCCCGAATATTCGACCCGGCTTTCGCCCGCGCCCGCAGTTGGGACTGGACGATTATGGACCGCCCAAAAAAACATCCGACCCGACGTGGAGCGACGCCGGACCGGATGGAGGCAGACGGCGTCGGGGAGTGAATCCGCCTGCCTACACACTCGTCTACGCGCCGCCTTGTCGCGCGGATGCGATGAATCTGGCCGCCGGCTGAATCACCGGGCGTGAATAGAGGGCCGCGCTACAATCGATGCATCACGTTTTCAGCACTCAAAGGCGCGCATGAGCACTCCCGCCAGCCAGTTGCCGCAGATAGCGGCTGACACCTCGCCACTGCGTTTCGTTACCGCCGCCAGCCTGTTCGACGGCCACGACGCCGCGATCAACATCATGCGGCGCCTGATCCAGGCGCAGGGCGTGGAGGTCGTGCACCTCGGCCATAACCGATCCGTCGAGGATGTCGTGCGCGCGGCGTTGCAGGAAGATGCCGACGGCATCGCGCTGAGTTCGTACCAGGGTGGCCACGTCGAGTACTTCAAGTACATGGTTGACATGCTCAGGGAGCGCGGCGCGGGCCACATCAAGGTGTTCGGCGGCGGCGGCGGCACGATCACGCCCGAGGAAATCCGCGAGCTGCAGGACTACGGCGTAGAGCGCATCTACCACCCCAACGACGGCATGCACATGGGGCTGGTGGCGATGATCGAGGACGTGGTGCGGCGTGCCGGTGATGGCCGTCTCGCCGATACCGCGCCAGGCAAGCCTGCTGCGATCGATGACGAGATCACGATCGGCAAGACCTTGTCAGCGATCGAGGAAGGGCAGTACGACGAAGCCCACCTCTCGCACCTACGCAAGCAGTGGCAACTCGCCGGCGGCAAGACGCCCGTCATCGGCATCACCGGGACTGGCGGCGCAGGCAAATCCTCGGTCACCGATGAACTGTTGAACCGCTTCCTGACTCACTTCCCGCAGATGCGCATCGCAGTGATCTCGGTCGATCCCACCCGTCGCCGCACCGGCGGCGCGCTCCTCGGCGACCGCATCCGCATGAACTCGTTGCGCAGCGACCGCGTTTACATGCGCTCGATGGCGACGCGCCGCCAGCATGCCGCGACCAACACCGTACTCAAGGATTGCATCGCCTTCCTCAAGGGCCTCGGTTACGACCTGATCATCGTCGAGACCGCCGGCATCGGCCAGAGCGATTCGGAGATCGTGGACCTGGTCGATTTCCCGATGTACGTGATGACCAGCGACTACGGCGCGGCGTCGCAGTTGGAAAAGATCGACATGGTCGATTACGCCGAGCTGATCGTGCTCAACAAGTACGACAAGCGCGGCGCCGAGGACGCGCTGCGCGACATCCGCAAGCAGTGGAAGCGCAACCGCGTGGCGTTCCAGACCGCCGACAAGGACGTGCCGGTGTACCCGACCATCGCCTCGCAGTTCAACGACCCGGGCATCAGCTGGATGTTCGCCAACCTGTGCCGGCTGCTGCGCGAGAAACTGCAGTTGGAACCCTCCCCTTCAAGGGGAGGGCAGGGTGGGGATGGTGTTTCCCACAGCCGCTGCGATTTCAATCCGCACCTCGACACCACTCTGAAGGAACCCCGCGCCACCGTGCTGATCCCCGGCGCGCGCGTGCGCTATCTGGCCGAGATCGCCGAGCAGGGCCGCGGCATCAATGCCTCCATCGAGAAGCAGGCCGACGCCGCGGATCGTGCGCAGGCGTATTGGCAATCGTTGCAGGACATCGGCGACGACAGGTTGCCGAAGCAGCTGGCGCTGTACGACGCGGACGACCTGCTACCCGCAGGCCGCACGGGTTCCGATGGCGATGCACAGGGTCCGGTCTATGGCAGCGTCGATCCGGAACTGCAGGACCCGACCAACCGCGCCACCGTCGCCTCCAACAAGGTCTACGGCAAGGCCGACCCGCACGGCATCGCGGCCACGCAGCGCGGCGCGGCGCGTCATAATGAAGCGCCTGTCGCGACCGACCGCTCGCTGCTGACCCTGCGCCAGCGCTACAACGACGCCGTCCAGTCCCTCTCCAACGATTCGCTCAAGCTGCTGCGCGAATGGCCCGCGCGCCTCAAGTCCATCACCGACGACGTCACCGAGTACGAAGTCCGCGGCAAAACCATCAAGGTTGAGAACTACCGCGACTCGCTCAGCCACCAGAAGATCCCCAAGATCGCCGCGCCCACCTACAAGTCGTGGGGCGAGTTGCTGACGTTCCTCGGCAAGGAAAACCTGCCGGGCAGTTATCCCTACACCGGCGGCGTGTATCCGTACCGCCGCACCGGCGAGGACCCGATCCGCATGTTCGCGGGCGAGGGCACGCCCGAGCGCACCAACCGCCGCTTCCATTATTTGAGCGTCGGCCAGCCGGCTGCGCGCCTGTCGACCGCGTTCGACAGCGTCACGCTGTATGGCGAAGACCCCGCCCCGCGCCCGGACATCTACGGCAAGATCGGCAACTCCGGCGTCAACGTGCCCACGCTCGACGACATGAAGAAGCTGTATTCCGGCTTCGACCTGTGTTCGCCGACCACGTCGGTGTCGATGACCATCAACGGCCCGGCGCCGATCATCCTGGCGATGTTCATGAACACCGCCATCGACCAGCAGGTCGAAAAATACCTGCGCGCCGACAGCGCGCGCTGGGACGCGGCGCACGCCAAGATCGAGAAGTTCTTCGAAGGACGCGAGCGCCCCGAATACACCGGCCTGCTGCCGCCGACCAACGACGGCCTCGGCCTCGGCCTGCTCGGCATCAGCGGCGACCAGGTGGTCGATGCGGATACCTACGCACGCATCAAGGCCGAGACGCTGGCCAGCGTGCGCGGCACGGTGCAGGCCGACATCCTGAAAGAAGACCAGGCGCAGAACACCTGCATCTTCAGCACCGAGTTCGCGCTGCGGATGATGGGCGACATCCAGCAGTATTTCGTCGACGAGAAGGTGCGCAACTTCTATTCGGTCAGCATCTCCGGCTACCACATCGCCGAGGCCGGGGCGAACCCGATCTCGCAACTCGCGTTCACCCTCAGCAACGGCTTCACCATCGTCGAGTACTACCTGGCGCGCGGCATGAAGATCGACGACTTCGCGCCCAACCTGTCGTTTTTCTTTTCCAACGGCATGGACCCGGAATACACGGTCATCGGCCGCGTGGCGCGCCGCATCTGGGCGCGTGCGATGCGCGAGCGCTACGGCGCGCATGGGCGCAGCCAGATGATGAAGTACCACATCCAGACCTCGGGCCGGTCGCTGCACGCGCAGGAGATCCAGTTCAACGACATCCGCACCACGCTGCAGGCGTTGTATGCGTTGTTCGACAACTGCAACTCGCTGCACACCAATGCCTACGACGAGGCGATCACCACGCCCACGGAGGAAAGCGTGCGCCGCGCAGTCGCCATCCAGATGATCATCAACAAGGAGCTGGGCCTGAACTTCTGCGAGAACCCGTGGCAGGGCAGTTTCATCGTCGACAAGCTGACCGACATCGTCGAGGAAGCGGTCTAC
>JAJAYW010000193.1 GCA_026786005.1 Lysobacter sp.
GTGCGCTCCTACAGACATCCTTCCTCATCCGACTACAGCAGGATCAACGCGACGTGTCCGAGTTCACCGCCACCGACCACGCCATGATGTCGCGCGCCTTGCAACTGGCCGAGCGCGCTCTCTACACCACCAAGCCCAATCCGATGGTCGGCTGCGTGATCGCGCAGGGCGATGAAATCGTCGGCGAAGGCTTCCACCAGCGCCTGGGCGAGGCGCATGCCGAAGTGATCGCGTTGCAAGCCGTAGGCGAGCGCGCAAAAGACGCGACCGCATACGTCACCCTCGAACCGTGCGCACACACCGGCCGTACCGGCCCGTGCGCGGATGCGTTGATCGCTGCGGGTGTTGCCCGCGTGGTCGGCGCCATGCGCGATCCGTTTCCGCAGGTAGACGGCAACGGTTTCGCGAAACTGACGGCCGCCAACATCGTCGTCGAATGCGGCCTGATGGAAGCGCAGGCGCGCAAGCTCAACCGCGGTTTCCTGTCGCGCATCGAACGCGGGCGGCCGTGGCTGCGCGTCAAGCTCGCCACCAGCATTGACGGGCGCAGCGCGCTCGCCAATGGCGAATCCAGATGGATCAGCGGCGAAGCGTCGCGCAACGACGTGCACCGCTGGCGTGCGCGCAGCGGCGCGATTCTGACCGGTTCGGGCACCGTGCTTGCCGACGATCCGCAACTGACCGTGCGCTTCGACGACAACGGTCCGGAGGCAGGCCGCCCGTTCGTCGCGCCGCTGCGGGTGGTGCTCGATCCGGGCCTCGCCACGGTTGCACGCGGGCGCATCCGCGAGGGGAATGCGCCGACGCTGTACCTGCACGCGCCGGACGCCAAGCCGCCGCAAGGTTTCACTGCGCAACATGCGGCCGCGCCAGTGAACGCCGGCCGCTTTGATCTGCCCGCAGTCTTGAAGCTGCTTGCACAACGGGAAATCAACGAAGTGCAGGTCGAAGCGGGTGCAACGCTTGCCGGTGCATTTCTCGCTGAGGGCCTGGTCGATGAGTTGTTGTTGTACGTCGCACCGGTACTGCTGGGCGATCGCGCGAAGCCGCTGTTCGATGGCCTGCAGATCGATGCGATGACCCAACGCATGCACCTGGACATCGTCGAGACCCTCCGCATCGGCGACGATGTTCGCGTGCTGTTGCAGCCTTCAGGCAAGGCGCAATGAATCACATGTCCGCCGACCACGCCTTTGCCGATCCCGCTTTTGCCGATCCCGCTTTTGCCGATCATTTTTCCGCGGCTGCCGCGGACTACGCCAGCGCGCGGCCGGAATATCCGGGTGCGTTGTTTGCATGGATCGCATCGCTGCCGCAGGCGCGCGCGCGAGTGTGGGAAGCAGGTTGCGGCAGCGGGCAGGCGAGCCGCGATCTGGCGAAGGTTTTCGACTACGTCTTCGCCACCGATCCGAGCGCAGCGCAGATCGCGCAGGCAAACGGTCCTGCCAACATCACCTTTGCGGTCGAGCCGGCAGAGCGCTGCAGCCTGCCGGATGCAAGCGTCGATGCAGTCTGCGTCGCGCAGGCATTGCACTGGTTCGATCGCGATGTGTTCTTCGCCGAATGCGCGCGGGTGCTTAAACCCGGTGGCGTGCTGGTCGCATGCGGCTATCAGGACGTCGATCCGCCGCGGAAAATCCTCGCAGCGGTCGATGCATTCCGCAGTGAGATCGCATCGTACTGGCCACCCGAACGTACCTTCATCGATTCGGCTTACGCGCAGTTCGCGTGGCCGTTCGCGAACATCCCGGTGCCGGCGTTCGAGATGACAGCCGATTGGCCGCTGGCGCGCATGCTGGGGTACTTCTCCAGTTTTTCGGCGGTCAAGAACTATCGCGAGGCCACGGGTCGCGATCCGGTCACAGCTTATGCCGCGGCGATCACGGCGGCATGGGGTGAGGCGGAAACCAGTTTGCGCCTGCAATGGCCGCTCTTCGTGCAAGCGCGCCGCATGTAGGAGCGGACGTGGCTTTCCATCACGTCGCGAAAGGCCCCGGATGCGCTGCGCTTATCCGGGCTACGAAAAAACGCTGCGCACTTACAATACGCGGGCCGGATTTTGGAATTGTAATCGTCAAATGTTCACAGGCTTGATCGAAGGCGTCGGAAGGCTTGCATCACGCGAATTGCGTGGCGGCGACGCGCGCCTGCGCATCGAAGTCGGCATGTTGCCGTTCACCGATGTCGCGCTCGGTGAAAGTATTGCCGTCAACGGCGTTTGCCTGACTGTCGTCGAATTCGATGCGATGTCGTTTCAAGTCGATGCCTCGACCGAAACCTTGTCACTGACCACGCTCGGCGCACTCGCCGAAGGCGCAGCGATGAACCTGGAACGCGCGATGAAACCGACCGATCGCCTCGGCGGACACCTGGTCAGCGGCCACGTCGATGGTATCGGTCGCGCCACACAGATTTGGGATGATGCCCGCGCACAGCGTTGGAAGTTTTTGGTACCAGCGAATTTGTCGAAGTACATCGCGCAGAAAGGCTCGATCTGCGTCGATGGCGTGAGCCTGACCGTCAACGCTGTTGATGAAGATAGCTTCGAGGTTGCGTTGATTCCGCATACCGTTTCGCAGACGGCGTTTGCGAATACGCGGGTCGGTGATGCCGTGAACATCGAAATTGATCTGGTTGCGCGTTATGTGGAGCGTTTGTTGCAACGATCATCCTCATAATAATGTCCGTCATCCCGGCGCAAGCTGGAGACCAGCGATCAGGTGTTGCTAATTTTCTGAAAGCAAACCATCGCTGTGAGTTGGGTCCCCGGTTTCGCCCGGGTTAGGAGGTAATCGGTTAAGATATTTACGGTTTTCGTTTTTAGTTTTAGGTTTTACGTTTTTAGTATGTGTATTTAAAACAA
>JAJAYW010000194.1 GCA_026786005.1 Lysobacter sp.
CCGTATCTCGAGCACTGGCTCAATGCCGAGCTGGCGCGACGTTCCTATGCGGCGTCGCTGTTGGTAATCAACGAATTGCTGGCCGATGCACCAGCCGCGGACAAGGGTGTGCTGACGTTCTATCTCGGTGAAGCGCATCGACGTCGCAATGGCACGGGCGATCGCGCCAAGGCCGCAACACTTTATGCACAGGCAGCGGCACTTCCAGGCGCGCCTGCAGCGGTGTGGCGCGAACACGGCTTCGCCTTGCGCGATGCCGGCCGCAAGGAGGAAGCGCGCAGCGCTTTGCAACGCTACCTCGACGCGACAATGCAGGCAGAAGATCGCGCATTCGTCCAACGCGAATTGACCAGGCTTGGAGGCACACCATGAAACTTCGTACGTGGCTTGGCGTTTGTTTGTTGGTGTTGCTTGCCGGCTGCGCATCGCGCGGCGGGCCATTGGTGTCACCCGGCCCAAATCCGGCCGGCGGCCGCCTGACGATCGACAGCGAGATGGAATGGACGCGCATCTCGACGCAGCGCTTTCAACTCTGGACGATCGATGGCGAACTATTGAATCGCCTGTACCTGGTGCCGGGTGTGCGCGAACGCGAATATATTTTTCTTGGTGCAAGGCAGACGAAGCGTCGCCCCGACGGCCCGTTCTTCCAGCCCGGCATGCGCGCGGATGAATTGCGCGACTTGATCATCGACGGGCTGGCAGCGTCCGGTGCGATCAACATCCAGGCCAGCAACCTGCGTCCGGTCGATTTCGGCGGCCGCGAAGGTTTGCGCTTCGAGATGTCGCTGGCCAACGAGGAAGGCTTGAAGTACCAGGCCATGGCCGCGGCGTTCGAGCACGACCGCCAGCTTGCGCTCGCGATTTTTCTCGCGCCGAGCGAGTACTACTATCCGCGCGATGCGGAGAAAGTATCGCGGATGCTGGATACCCTGCGCTGGAAATAGGCGCGAAGATCTTTCGCGCGGCCGCAAGGATCTTGTAGAGTGTCCTTCGACAGGCTCAGGATGAGCGACTTGCTCCGCTGCTTTTGATTTACGGGTAGCGCCACAGCCGAGCAAGCTCGGCTTTACAAGGGCGTCGATGCGCGAACGCACCCTCGCGCGCGACTGTAATCAGTCGCTACGCGCATGCATGAAACTTACGCCGCCAGAATCTTGTTCCACTCGGCAACGCGATCTGATTTCGCGGCGAGCACAGCATCCGCATCGCCTTCGATCTTCACCGAGTTGATCTTGTCGCCCTGCTTCACCGCATCCACAACGTCCAGGCCTTCCAGCACCTTGCCGAAGACCGTGTGCTTGCCGTCTAGCCACGTCGTCGCAATGTGGGTGATGAAGAACTGGCTGCCGTTGGTGTTGGGGCCGGCATTGGCCATCGACAGCACGCCGCGCTCGTGGCCGACGCCGTTCTTGGTCTCGTCCTCGAACTTGTAGCCCGGACCGCCTGTTCCGCTGCCCTGTGGGCAACCGCCCTGGATCATGAAATCCGGAATCACACGGTGGAAATTGAGGCCGTCGTAGAACCCGCGTTTGGCCAGGTTGACGAAGTTGGCGACCGTCAACGGCGCTTTGTCCGGATAGAGTTCCAAGCGGATCGGGCCGCGGTCGGTATCGAAGATGGCGTTCAGGGACATTTTTAGCTCCATAAGCAAAGGTTTTGGGGCGAATTACGCGGATCGCTGTCGACAAACTGATAAATCACGTTGCCTGATCCGCGTTCATCAGCGTAATCCGTGGCAAAGAACACGCGCTGAGCCGCTATAATACCCGGCTTCCTTCACAGCCTTCAGCACGCCCTGCCCTCAACAAGCATTCCCGGCGCGCCCTTCGTCATGTCCATCGAACGCCTCCGCAATATCGCCATCGTCGCCCATGTCGACCACGGCAAAACCACTTTAGTCGATCAACTCCTGAAGCAATCCGGGACGTTCAGCGAACGCACGGTCACCACCGAGCGGATGATGGACAGCAACGACCTCGAGAAGGAACGTGGCATCACGATCCTGTCGAAGAACACCGCAATCCGCTGGAAGGCGCCGGACGGCGAAGAGTGGCGCATCAACATCGTCGATACCCCAGGCCACGCCGACTTCGGCGGCGAGGTCGAGCGCGTGCTGTCGATGGTCGACTCGGTGCTGATCCTGGTCGACGCGATGGACGGTCCGATGCCGCAGACGCGCTTCGTCACGCAGAAGGCATTCGCGATGGGCTTCAAGCCGATCGTCGTGGTCAACAAGGTCGACCGTCCCGGTGCGCGTCCCGATTGGGTTCTGGACCAGACCTTCGACCTGTTCGATCGCCTCGGCGCGACCGACGAGCAACTCGATTTCCACACTGTATACGCCTCGGCATTGCATGGCTATGCCGGCCTCGAGCCGACCGTGCGCGACGGCGACATGACGCCACTGTTCCAGACCATCGTCGACCACGTCGCGCCGCCGCCGGTCAACCTCGACGGCCCGTTCCAGATGCGCGTGACCTCGCTGCAGTACAGCAACTATGTCGGCATCATCGGCATCGGTCGCGTGCAGCGCGGCACCATCCGCACCAACCAGCAGGTCACGGTCATCGACCGCGAAGGCAAGACCCGCAACGCCAAGGTGCTGCAGGTGCTCGGCTTCCTCGGCCTCGAACGTCATGAAGTCAAGGAAGCGCACGCCGGCGACATCATCGCCATCTCCGGCATCGAAGGCCTCGGCATTTCCGACACGATCTGCGACCCGGCTGCCGTCGAGCAACTGCCGGTGCTGACCGTCGATGAGCCGACGATCTCGATGACTTTTCAGGTCAACGATTCGCCGTTTGCGGGCACCAAGGACAAGAGCGGCGGCAAGTTCCTGACCTCGCGCCAGTTGCGCGACCGCCTGATGCGCGAGACGCAGCACAACGTCGCGTTGAAGGTGGAAGACACGGCCGACGCCGACAAGTTCAAGGTGTCGGGTCGTGGCGAGTTGCACCTGTCGATCCTGATCGAAACCATGCGCCGCGAAGGTTACGAACTCGCGGTGTCGCGTCCGGAAGTCATCATCAAGGACATCGATGGCCAGAAGATGGAGCCGTTCGAGTCGCTGGTGGTGGATCTGGAGGAACAATTCCAGGGCGGCGTCATGGCGCGGCTCGGCGAGCGCAAGGCGCAGCTGACCAACATGGAACCCGACGGCAAGGGCCGCGTGCGCATCGACTTCATGATCCCGGCACGTGGGCTGATCGGTTTCCAGACCGAGTTCCGCACCATCACTGCCGGCACCGGCCTGTTGTTCCATGTGTTCGACCATTACGGTCCGCGCAGCGAGGGCGACATCGGCCAGCGCCAGAACGGCGTGCTGATTTCCAATGCGACCGGTTCGTCGCCTGCCTACGCGCAGGTCGCGATGCAGGAACGCGGCCGCCTGCTGATCGAGCCGGGCGAGGAAATCTACGAAGGCCAGCTCGTCGGCATCCACTCCAAGGACAACGACCTCACCGTCAATGCCCTGCGCGGCAAGCAGCTGACCAACTTCCGCGCGGCCGGCAAGGACATCGACGAGGGTCTGGTGCCTGCGATCAAGCTGTCGCTGGAGCAGGCGCTGGAATTCATCGATGACGATGAGCTGGTCGAAATCACGCCCAAGCAGATTCGTCTTCGCAAGAAGCAGCGCACCGAAACCGACCGCAAGCGCGCCAGCCGCGCGGCGTAAATGTGATC
>JAJAYW010000195.1 GCA_026786005.1 Lysobacter sp.
TATCAAGAATTTCTTTTTTGTGCGGGTGGCGTCCCCCCCCGTTGTCTATATGTCTCCCCGCGGCGGGGTTGAAGCCCCTTCCACAAAAAACAGCATTCCTCGAATCTGCCTCCCGGTCCGGCCCCATTCATCCTTGAGACATCCTTAACGGCCAAGCTGTTTAGATGTCTTGTTCATATTGGGATTGCCGATGAAACGATCACGGGCCTGGTTGGCCGCACTGCTGGTCATGCTGCTTCCATTCGCCGCCGCCGCGCAGCAGCAGGGCCTCGAAATCGACATCGTCGGCGGTAATGCCTCGGCACTGCCGATCGCTGTCGTACCGTTCTCGGGCGCGGCGGGGGAAACTGATATTTCGGCCGTGATCCGCGCCGACCTCGATCGTTCCGGCCAGTTCCGTGGCCTGCCCGAGCGCGACGTCGTCGAGCGCCCCACGCGCAGCAGCGAGGTCAATTACCCGACCTGGCGCTTGCTTAAACAGGACTACCTCGTCGTCGGCCGCGTGGTCGAGGCCGGTGGCGGCAGCTACCGGATCGAATACGAACTGTTCGACGTGGCCAAGCAGGAGCGCCTGCTGGGATTCGCCCTGACCGCGCGCAGCAACGCGATGCGCGACGTGGCCCACCAGATCGCCGACGCCATCTACGAAAAGATCCTCGGCGTGCGCGGAGCGTTCTGGACCCGCATTGCCTACATCACCGCAGCGGGCAGCGGCGGCGCCACCCAATACGCATTGATGGTCGCCGACGCTGATGGCTTCAATCCGCAGGTCGTGGCGCGTTCGCCCGAACCGCTGTTGTCGCCGGCGTGGAGCCCTGACGGGCGCAAGCTGGCCTATGTCAGCTTCGAGCGCGGCAACTCCTCGATCTACATCCAGGACGTCACCACCGGCGCGCGCGAGCTGGTGTCCAGTTTCCGCGGCATCAACAGCGGGCCCAGCTTCTCGCCCGATGGCAGGCGACTGGCGCTGACACTGTCACGCAGCGGCAATCCGGAAATCTACGTCATGGACCTGGGCAGCAAGGCACTGACCCAGCTGACCAACCACTTCGGCATCGACACGTCGGCCGCGTGGAGTCCCGATGGCGGCAGCATCTACTTCAGCTCCGATCGCGGCGGCCAGCCGCAGATCTACCAGGTGTCGGCCGGCGGCGGCGGGGCCACTCGCGTCAGCTTCCAGGGCAATTACAACGCCGACGCCAGCGTCTCCTTCGATGGCAAGAAAATCGCCGTGGCACAGGGCAGCGGCAACACCTACCGCATCGCGATGCTGGACCGCAGCCTGGGGTCGCCGCGCTGGAACACGCTGTCGCCGGGTTCGCTCGACGAATCGCCGAGCTTCGCACCGAATGCCAGCATGATCCTGTACGCCGCGCGCGAAGGCCGCCGCGGCGTGCTATACGCGGTCTCGGCCGATGCCCGCGTGCGCCAGCGCCTGGTGCTGGCCGATGGCGACGTGCGTGAACCGGCGTGGGGTCCGTATCGCCAGCAACGTTAAGATTGCCGAAACCAGATGTCCCATTCCCCACGATTGTTGCTGATTGTTTTATCGATGATGTGCCGCGACTTCCCCCGACCAGACGAGGATCGACGATGAACACCACTACGCCCAAGATGATCGGCAAGGTTCTGCTTGCCGCCGTGCTGTGTACCGCAGCTGTTGCCTGCTCCAAGAAGGTCAAGGAAGTGCCGCCCGGCGACATGGGCCCCGGCACCGGCACCACCACTCCGATGCCCGATACCGGTCCAATGACCCCCGGCGCGTATGGTCCGGGCGCTCTGGATACCGATGCCTGCCTGCGCACGCGGGTCGTGTACTTCGATCTCGACCAGGACGCGCTGCGTCCGGAATTCCAGTCCGCCATGGCCTGCCACGCCAAGTACCTGCGCGATCGTCCCGCTTCAAGGATGACGCTGGAAGGCAATGCCGATGAGCGCGGCAGCCGCGAATACAACCTGGGCTTGGGCGAGCGCCGCGACAATGCCGTGTCATCGGCGCTGCAGGCCAACGGCGGTTCCGGCAGCCAGATCACGGTGGTCAGCTACGGCGAAGAGCGCCCGACCTGCACCGACTCGGGCGAGGATTGCTGGGCGCGGAATCGTCGCGTCGAGATCGTGTACACGGCCAAGTAAACGCCGCGCGAAGTAACAGCTACGCCAAACAACAGGCGAAATAATGCAACGCATTCTTGTTCCATTCGTGATCGCGGCGGCCTTGGTGGCCGCCGCACCTGTCCCGGCGCCGCAACGGCAGAGTCTTGCCGATCGCGTCGCTGCCATCGAACAGCGAGCGGCCAACAACCAGGGCAATGTCGACTTGTTGAACCAGGTCACGCAGCTCAAGAACGAAGTGCAGGCATTGCGTTCGCAAATCGAGGAATTGCAGCAGCAGAACGAGCAGTTCAAGCAGGGCAGTCGCAGCCAGTACCTGGATCTGGATGGGCGTTTGAACCGGCTTGAGGGCAGCGGCGCAACCACCGTTCGCGCTCCTGCCGCATCCACTGCCACCCCGCCGGCTGTGGTCAACACTGTGCCGGCCGTTGCCCCGGTCAGCAGCGAGCCGATGTTGTACGGCGATGCCAGCGCCGTCGCCAAGAGTGCCGACGAACGCAGCGCCTACAACGGCGCCTTTGACACGCTCAAGGCCGGGCGCTACGCGGATGCCGCGCGGCAATTCCAGGGTTTCCTGCAGGCGTATCCCAATGGCTCGTATGCGCCCAATGCCTTGTACTGGCTGGGCGAAAGTTATTACGTGACTGGCAATTATCCGCTGGCGCAGGAGCAGTTCCAGACGCTGCTCGGGCGCTACCCGACGCACGACAAGGCGCCCGGCGCGATGCTCAAGGTCGGTCTGGCGCAATACGGGCGGAAAGACATCGACGCCGCCGAGCGCACGCTCAGCGCGGTAGTCCAGCAATATCCCGGCAGCGACGCCGCGCGCACCGCGGAAGATCGCCTGCGTGCCATCCAGCTGTCACGCCTGCGCTGAAGATTCCTCCCGGATTCCCATTTCATGGCATCGGGGCTACGCGCCTGCGCCTTTGACTTCGTAGAGCGGAGCTTGCTCCGCTGCTGTTGCTTGTCTCTTTGCCCCCAAGGAAAGCCGTAGCCCACGCAAGGCCGAAGGCCGCACCCGGGGATGTTCGTCACGTCACCAAGAGCCCCGGATGCGCTGCGCTTATCCGGGCTACGTGTTCATGCCACGCGGCTTGAACCGATAAACTAGCGGCATGAATGCTGTTTCAACCGGCGCGGCCGCAGTGTCCTTCGACGAACTCGGGACCAGTGGCACCGCAACGCAGGATCGCCTGCGGATCACTGAAATTTTCCTGTCGCTGCAAGGCGAAGCCCGTGACGCGGGCTGGCCGACGGTGTTCGTGCGCCTGACTGGCTGCCCGTTGCGCTGCCAGTACTGCGATACGGCGTATGCATTCCACGGCGGCGAATGGTGGGAGATCGATGCGATCGTCGCCCAAGTCGCCAGCCACGGTGTGCAGCATGTGTGCGTCACCGGCGGCGAACCCTTGTCGCAGAAGCGCTGTATCGCGCTGCTGCAACGGCTGTGTGATGCCGGCTACAGCGTGTCGCTGGAAACCTCGGGCGCGATCGATATTTCGGAGGTTGATCCACGGGTGTCGCGCGTGCTCGACATCAAGACGCCGGGATCGGCGGAAGTGCAGCGCAATCGCTGGGAGAATCTTCCGCTGCTGACACCGCACGACCAGGTCAAGTTCGTGATTTGCAGTCGCGAGGATTTCGATTGGGCGCGCGGCATCGTCGCCGAGCATGCCCTGGTCGAGAAATGCGACGTGCTGTTCTCGCCGAGCTACGCGCAGATCGCGCCGCGCGACCTCGCCGACTGGATCGTCGCGGAGAAAGTGCCGGTGCGTTTCCAGATGCAGTTGCACAAGATTCTGTGGGACGACGAGCCGGGCCGGTGAACAGGTCTCAGTTCGTCATTCCCGCGCAGGCGGGAAGTGTTTTTCAACAGCATCAGCTGGTCATCCAGCGACTCCAGCTCTCGATACCGACACGGGTTACAAAACTGATCCGCCTGCATTTGATCTACTCCAATCCAAGTCACTGGATCCCCGCCTTCGCGGGGATGACGAACTCGAAGCCATGTCACGCGTGAACTCCACAACCTCATGAAATCCGCCGTCCTCCTACTCTCCGGCGGCATGGATTCCGCCGTCGTCCTCGCCATCGCCCGCGAGCAGGGCTTTGCCGTGCATGCGCTCAGTGTCCGCTATGGCCAGCGCCATACCTCCGAACTCGATGCCGCCACTCGCGTCGCCCATGCGTTCGGCGCGGCGCACAAGACCGTCAACGTCGATCTGCGCAGCATTGGCGGCTCGGCATTGACCGACGATGCCATCGGCGTTCCGCTCGACAACGACCACCACCCGGTCGGCATCGACGCGGCCAAGGACGACATTCCGGTGACCTACGTGCCGGCGCGCAACACCATCATGCTGTCGGTTGCGCTCGGCTGGGCCGAAGTGCTCGGCGCCGCCGACATCTTCTGCGGCGTCAATGCCGTCGATTATTCCGGCTATCCCGATTGCCGCCCCGAGTTCATCGCCGCCTTCGAGGCACTGGCCAATGTCGCCACCAAGGCCGGCGTCGAGGGCGCCGGCATCCGCGTGCATGCACCGTTGCTGCGGATGAGCAAGGCCGACATCGTCCGCGAAGGCAACCGCCTCGGCGTCGATTTCGCGCAAACCGTGTCGTGTTACCAGGCCGATGCACAAGGCCGCGCGTGCGGCCACTGCGATGCCTGCCGCCTGCGCGCCGACGGGTTCGCGGCCGCCGGTATCACCGATCCCACCCGTTACGTTCAAAACCGGTGATGCGCTAGAATTCGCCCCCCGGCGCAATGCCGGCGCGTTTTTCCTGTGGGCCGTTAGCTCAGTTGGTAGAGCAGAAGACTTTTAATCTTTTGGTCGAAGGTTCGAATCCTTCACGGCCCACCATCTAGTCTGGCCCCCTGTTTTCTCTCCCGCATTTCGCCAAAAAGACCTTTAACTATCAAAGGCTTGGCGAGATATTTTTAGACTGAGAGAAACTGCGGGCGGCACATTATGCGAAGTTGCCGACACCTTTCTCTGCCGTGCGTTTTCCTCGACCAAAAGATGCGTTTTGTACTTGTTTTCAGCTCTCTAACACCAAGCGGCGAGGGTGGACAAACACGTCAAACATCAGAGAAAGTTTTTCTCGGCGTTTTTGATGCTTTTGATCAAATTTACAAGCTATTTGTTGCCGCTTTTTTGACCAAATTCTCAGGTTGGCGGAGGACGCTGTGTCCTTCATGTGCGTGCGCCTTAGGTGCAGTGCCGGTAGGCGCGCATCAGGTCGCTGGCCAGGAGTAGCTTGACGGCGCTGAATTGGTCGCGGATTCATATGATCGATGCAACACGCGGAAAAGCGTGAGCAGAGCTTTTCATTTTGCAGTCTTGACTTCGCGAATCAACGGCGCCACGACGCTGGGACCAAGTGGCCCTTGGCCCACGCCCTGCGTAGCAGGTACGCGGCCACCGTTGCAAGAACGATCAGGGTGAACACTGACGCTTCCAAGCCGTAGTTACCGCCAGTCAGCCAGTCCGGGCCGAAGACCGTCCCTTGCAACAGGCCTTTGGCCTCACGGCCGGACACCGCGATCGAGAAGATCGAACCCAGTGTGTAGTTCCAGGCGATGTGGATCCCGATGCCCAACCAGAGCCGTCGCGTCATCAGGTAAGCGGCGCCGAACAGCACTCCAGCCACCATCGTAATCATGATCGCCAACGCGCCGGCGCTTTCACCCGGCAGGTGCGCCAGTCCGAACAGCAACGAAGAGATCACCAGGGCTGCCCAACTTCCCAGCGACTGTTCGGCGATGCGGAACACGATGCCGCGACTGAGGATTTCTTCGAACACCCCGACGAATGTCATCATTGCCAATGGCGTGATGACCGTAGCGCTCAAGCCGTTGCTGCCTGCGATGCGGTAACCGCCCACAGCCATCAGCAGCGCGATCGAGCACGTCACCAGCCCGGCTCCAGTGAGCAGGCCCGCGCCCAGTTCCGGCAGTGCGTTGGCGCTAGCGAGTTCCGTCATCGGCCGTCGCTCGAACAGGTGCACGTACAGTCGATACGCCAAAAGTACGGCTGTGGCGGCGAGGAACTCCGGCCACATGACCTGTGCCCACAGGTCTGCAATCTTGTCGGCGTACGTCAGCGTCAGACCACCCGCCAACGCAGTCATGAAGATTGCAACCACCATCCGGGTCAGCGGGAAGCGCATGAAGCGCCGTGTGCGCGACAGCGCCAACCCATCCTTGCCAACGAGAGTGCTCATGCCTTGCATCCTGTTTTTTTGGGAATTTGGGTGTTGCAACCGCTAACGGCCATTTCCATTGATGATGTAGAACGATGTCCAGGACCAACGGTTCTCACTTCATTGACGAGGTGAGGCGCGCACGCCCTTGGCTGGTGAGAGCCAGTGCAAGAGCTGCGACGACAAACCCGGCAGCGATGGCGAACGCCAGCCGCATGCCGCTGGTCGCCGAAGCGGGCGTAGCGCGCGCGAGATCCGTCGTGGCCGAGCCGAACGCGTATACAGCGCCCATGACGGATGCGCCGGTGATGAGACCGAGGTTGCGCGACAGATTGAGCAGACCCGAGACGACGCCACGCTGCTCTGGCTCGATGCCGGTCATGACGGCGGTGTTGTTGGCCGCCTGGAACACTGCAAAGCCTGCGGTCACCGTGA
>JAJAYW010000196.1 GCA_026786005.1 Lysobacter sp.
GAGCCTCATCGCGCCCAGGTGCGCTCCTACAGAGGTCATGTGACACGGGTCGCTCCCCACACGAGCATCGCAGCGAAAGCCGCCCCTTTCGAAGTCGATTCGCGCGCACCGAATGCGTCAGCACGCGCTACAACATCCCATCAGCGCTTCGCAAACTCCAGCGGCTGACCCATCCGCGCTTGCTTCGCCGCCGCACACAGACGAATCCCTTCCACCGTCTGCTTGAGCTCCAGCGGACCGCCTTCGATCGTCTTCATCCGTTCGGCGAATTTGGCTTCGACCGTTGCCGCATCCTCGACGCTGCACATCCCGGCCGCGTACAGGCCGACCAGGTTCGCACCGGCCGGCGCCAGCTTGGCCTCGAGCGCGGTGAAGTGCGTGTCCACCCAGTCACGCAGTACCGGACGCAGCTTTGCTTCATCGGTTTGTCCGCCCACTGCGGCGAAGATTTCATTGCGGCGCAGCAGGTCCTGCTCGAACACCAGCGCGCGTGAGCGTTCCGCCAATGCCGGGTCGGTGGCACTCCCCATTGCACCGAGCAGCTGACTGCGCAACACCGAATCCTGGCTGGCGCGGAAATGTTTCTCGGCCGCGTCGAATGCGGCCGTGCCGCCATCCTGCACCGCCACCGCCAGCGCCGTACCACGCAGGTCGCGCGGCACCGCATCGGCGTTCAACTTGCCATCGCCATCCAGTCCCAACACCGCACGGCCTTGCTTGCCGATGTCCGCGCGCACGGACTTGTCCTTCAAGGTATTCGCGAAGAATCCGATCAGGTTGCTGCGCGACAGGCGGTCGTCGTCGCTCTCGCCCTGTTTCATCGCCAAGCCGAGTGTCTGCAAACGTGGGCGGTAGATTTCAGCGGCCGATGAGAGGAATTCGGCGCGCTTGCCTTCATCGCTGATGAGGTATTCCTCCATCCAGCCAATGTTGCCCATGCCCGCGTTCGCCGTCTGGCGCACGTCCGCGCCCGCGAACCGCGGCAAGGCGGCCAGCAGTTGCGAAGGCGTCAACGCGCCCGCGCCATACGCCGAGGTGACCGAATCGGCATACACGCGCTGTTCGCGCTCGTCGAGCTGCGCGAACGCGCCGGACAACGCGTCCTGCCATTTCGGCGCCATCGCGAAGCGGTAGTAACCGGCGCCGTGCGCGTTCGGCATCACCCACGCTGGACACGCCTGCGCCTGCTTTAATTCAAAGCGCGCCTGCTGGCCGGTGACGATGCCTTTTTCCTCGCGCACCTGCCCGCCATCGGCGTAACGCACGCTCAGCGGAATGCCCCAGGTCTGCTTGGCGCTGGCGGTGGAGCCAATCGGCAGGTAGCGCTGTTGTTGCAGCACCAATGCCGGCTTGCCGTTGCTGCAATCGACATCGACGGTGAGGAACGGCACGCCAGCCTGGTCGATGAAGCTCTTGAACGCGGCGTCGATGCTGGCCGCGTCATTGCTTTGCGCCGCGATCGCGGAAATCAGGTCGCTGCTGGTGGCGTTGCCGCGCGCATGCGCGTTGAGGTAGTTGCGTACGCCATCGCGGAACGGGATTTCGCCGACATAACGCTCGAACATCGACAGCACCGCGCCGCCCTTCTGATACGTGATGCCGTCGAACGCGGACTGGATCTGGGTGAAATCGTTGATCGGCTCATGCACGCGGCGTGTGCTGGCGAGGCTGTCGGCGCCCATCGCGCCGAGCGCGCCTTCCAGCAAGCCGCGGTCGGTGTGGAACTGCGGCTGCAACTGGCCGGTGATCTTGTTGCCCATCCACGTCGCGAACGCTTCGTTGAGCCACAGGTCGTCCCACCACTCCATCGTCACCAGGTCACCGAACCATTGGTGCGCGAGTTCGTGCGCGCTGGTGCCCCAGTAACCCTGGCGCTGGCCGACGTTGGAGGACTCGTCGGCGAACATGATGCTGTCGCGATAGACGATGAGCCCCGCGTTCTCCATCGCGCCCGCCCAGAAATCCGGCGCGGCAAGGTTGTCGAGTTTGTCGAACGGATACGGCGTGCCGAAATAATCCTCCAGCGCCTTGACCATCACCGGCGTGTTGGCCAGTGAATATTTCATCTTGCCGCCCTGCCCCTTGGCGGCGATACCGCGCAACTTGATCGGCGTCTTGCGGCTACCGTTGGGCGCGATGTCAGGACCCAGTGGCACATCCCACGGACCGACCGCGAAGGCGATCAGGTAACTCGGCAACGCTTCGGTACGCGCGTAGGTGACCTTCTTGAAACCGCCGGGCAGTTTTTCGGTTTTTGTTTCGGCGCTGTTGGCGACGGCGACGTCGCCTTCGGGCACGATCAGCGTGATGTCCCACGGCTGCTTGAAGCTGGGTTCGTCGAACCCGGGAAACGTGTGGCGCGCGCCGAGCGGCTCCATCTGCGTGACGATGTAGTCGCTGCCATCGGGCTTGACCCGGTACGCGCCCTGCAGTTCGCCGAACGGCGCCTCGAAGGCGATTTCAATCGTCGCATCGCCGGCCGGTATGGTTTCGGCGGCAGTGAGCTTGAGCACGCCGGAGACGTGGGCCTCGGTCGCGGTCAACGCGATGCGCTTGCCGCCGGAAACGATCGCCTCGGCCTTGCCGATCTTCAGGTCGCGACCGTGCATCCACACCACGCGGGTGGGTTCTGCGACTTTCGCCTGGATGCGGGTGGTGCCGCTGAAGTTGGCCTGTTTGGGATCGAGCTTGAGTTCGAGTTGCACCAGCGAGGGCACCACGGTGCGCGGCAGGCGGCCGGTGGGCACGTCATCGGCGGCATGGACGATGCCGGCGGCGGCGAGGACGGCGGAGGCGAGCAGACTACGGCGGATCAAACGCATGTGGATATCTCCCGGACGAATCATCCGAGGATACGTGGAAGAGCTGCGGTTAGACCCCTGACGAAAGTCCTGCATGTCAGGTTCGGATACGTTTTCTGTGCCCGCGTTCACGCGGCGATGGCGGAATGGAAACGTACCGGCATTGCGGTCATTCGTAGAGCGGAGCTCGTCTTCAATGGGGTCAGAGAACATTTCCGTTTGAATCAGACTTCCCTGACACATAAGCCTGCAACAGACCGATGCCTGCCAACACAGCAACGGTCCAGGATCGCACTACCCAAGTCACACGCTGTTCCTTCCATGCGCCGACCCCGCCTTGAACTGCCCGGCATCCCA
This sequence comes from Lysobacter sp., assembly GCA_026786005.1. GTDB lineage: Bacteria > Pseudomonadota > Gammaproteobacteria > Xanthomonadales > Xanthomonadaceae > JALYOU01. The sequence goes on from JAJAYW010000196.1 coordinate 3,159, forward strand.
CAGCACATCACGCACCGAGGGGTCAATCGTGCTGCGACTTTTATGGATGAAGATGACCACAGCGCATACCTGCAAGCCCTGACCGCTTGTGCATCGCATTGCGACGTGCAGTTACATGCCTACGTGTTGATGACCAATCATGTCCACTTGCTGCTTACCGGCATGGTCGCAGGCGCAGTGTCGCGCATGATGCAAGCCATCGGCCGGCGATATGTGCGTTCGCTCAACGCCAA
>JAJAYW010000197.1 GCA_026786005.1 Lysobacter sp.
ATCCGGCTCAGTCATTTGTGAGGCCTAACGCCTGAGTTAAGCCGGACCGATTTGCGGCAGCGGCAGAACACAATATTGCCATGGTCTGCCGAGGCCGCGAAGCGGTCTCGGCTTGAACGAATTGTTAGACGGCGGCCAGCCTTGAAACTTGGCTGCTTTGGTGGCAATGAATGCTTCTAGCCAGATGACCGGCCACTGACAGAGTGCAGCCGCTCTAGGCTGCGCGGAGTCAGTGGTCATGACGGGAACTACGCGACGTGACGGCGTTCGGGGACAGGCGGAGTGCAGCCGCTCTAGGCTGCACGGAGTCTGTGTCTTGAACCAAGACCCATTTGATCTGTCTCTGGCGCCGTCTAACGCAGGGTTGTGCCGGCGGTCTTGGGCAGATGCAGCGAAATGAGCAGCGGTGCACGCCTGGTCATGCCGGAACCAAGCCCTGTCGCGGCGGCAACGACCAGTCGATCGGCGCTTGGCCATGCCGCGCCAGATATTCGTTGGTCGCCGAAAAGTGCCCCGAGCCCAGAAACCCCCGATGCGCCGACAGCGGCGACGGATGGGTGGTCTTGAGCACTCGGTGCCGACGCGTGTCGATCACCTTGCCCTTGGCCTGCGCATAACTACCCCAGAGCAGGAACACCAGGTTTTCGGATTCGCGGTTGAGCACGTCGACGACGTGATCGGTGAAGCCTTCCCAGCCCTTGCCTTGATGCGCGCCCGCGCGACCATCTTCCACGGTCATCACGGCGTTCAGCAACAACACGCCCCGCTGCGCCCACGGCATCAGATAGCCGTGGTCCGGACGCGCGATGCCGAGGTCGCGCTGGATCTCCTTGAAGATGTTGTCCAGCGATGGCGGCACCGAAACCCCCGGCGCCACCGAGAAACACAGGCCATGCGCCTGGCCGGCGCCGTGGTACGGGTCCTGCCCAAGCACGACCACCTTGACGGTATCGAAAGGTGTGGCGTCGAACGCCGCGAATATTTGCGGCCCGGGTGGGTAGATGCGGGCGCCGGCCGCCTTGCGCTGCCGCAGGAACGTCGACAACGCGCGTATGTCGTCGTGTTGCAGGTAATCGCCGATCCGCGCCTTCCAAGACGGCTCGAGCCGAATACGCTCTTCCTCGCTCATTGCAGGTTCGGTTGCTCCGGCATGCGCGACAGCCGCAACTGGAACAGCGCCTTGGTCACCAGCAAGCGTTCCTCGATGGGCTTGAGCACCAGGTCGTTGGCGCCGGCGCGCAGCAGTTCCGACTGGTTCTTCGCGTTCGCATCGCCGGTCATCACCAGCACCGGCAGCCGGCGCTTGCCGTAGCCGAAATCGTTGCGAATGCGATCGAGCAGGTCGCTGCCCTCAAGCTTGCCCTTGAGGTAGACGTCGGTCAGGACCAGGTCGAAGGCGGGTCCGTCGTCGCGATTGGCTTCGAGCACCAGCAACGCATCCTCGACGCTGATCGCGTGCGTCACCAGCATGCCGTTGTGTTCGAGCATGCGTTTGGTGGCCATGGCGACGACGCGGCTGTCCTCGACATACAGCACGCGCGCGCCGGGGATCGGTTGCGGTTGCACATAGCCACGGATGAAGGCCGCCAGCGCGTTGTGGCCGAGCGCCTTGTCGAAATAATCGGTGATGTCCTCGGTGAAGCTGCGCGATTCCAGATCCGCCTGCACGTTGCCGGAGACCACGATCACCGGCACGTAGGCCTGCCCGGCGGCCTCGCGCACCGCGCGTGCGACTTCCATGCCGCCGCCGTCGGGCAGCACCAGCGACGTGGTGACCAGATCGACGTGGCCAGCCGCCAACGCATTGCGCGCGGCGCCGACGCCGTCGCAGGCGACCACGTCGACATTGGGCAACTCGCGCGACAGGACATCGCCGATCAGCTTGCGGACCAGGCGCGAGCCATCCACGACCATCACCCGCGGTGACTCGTTGACCAGATGGCGGAGATTGGGCGGCTTCATTCTGGAGGCTTCATTCGGGTGACTTCATTCTGGTGACAGCATCAGGTGTCGGTCGGACGCGTTTGCCGCAGGTAATGGCCGGTGACGATGCCGGCGCCGAGCCAACCCAGTAATGCCGTCGCGATCACCACCGAGCCGGCCTGCAGCGGATTGAAGCCGTCCAGCGCAAAGCCGCTGCCGTAGCTCTGGGCCAACGTCGCCAGTGGCGCCTGCAGGCCGTAATGGATGGCGGTGAGCAACGCCAGCGCCAATGCGCCTGCGGTGAACCCGTACCAGATGCCGAGGTAGAGGAAGGGGCGGCGAATGAAACCGTCGGTTGCGCCGAGCAATTGCAGCACGCCGATCTCCTCGCGCCGCGACTGGATATCGAGCCGCACCGTGTTGCCGACCACCAGCAACGCGCCCAACCCCAGCAGCGTCGCCAGCACCCAGGACAGACGCGTGCCGAAACGCAGCCACTGGTCCAGGCGCTGTCGCCATTGCATGTCGTGTTGCACCAGGTCGGCCTCGGGCAGCGCTTGCAGCGATTGTGCCAGCATCGCCTCGTCGCCCTTTGGGGTGACGATCAGCAGATGCGGCAACGGATTGTCGGCCAACGTGCCGATCGCCGCATCGAGGCCGGTGCCGGCACGCAATTCGCCCAGGCCTTCTTCAGGCGTGCGCCAGACGACATTGGCGATGTCGTCACGCCCGCGCAATGTTTCCGCCAGCGTCCGCACGCGTTCGATGCCGGTGCCGGCTTTCAGGAACACGCTGATCTCGCGTGATTGCTCGACGTTGCCGGCAAAGCGTTCGAGGTTGCGCAACGTCAGCCACAGGCCCAGCGGCAGCGCCAAGGCGACGCCCATCACGCCTACGGTCAACAGGGTGGCCCAGGGCTTGCGCGCGGCGCGGCCGAGACTGGCGACGAAACTGTACAAGTGGTGGTCGAACCAGGTGCCGATGCGCGACCGCGGCCTGGCAACGCGAAATTCATTGGCGCGGACCTCGCGGGACTCATTCATCGGCCAGATCTTCCGGCGCAATGTCGTCGGCGAGACGACCCTGGTTCAACACCAGCACGCGCTTTTTCATGCGCTTGACCAACGCAAGGTCATGGCTGGCGATGAGCACACTGGTGCCGCGCTCGGGCAACGCCGCGAATAACGCCAGGATCTCGGCCGACAACGAGGGATCCAGGTTGCCGGTGGGCTCATCGGCCACCAGCAGGCGCGGTTCGCCAACGATGGCGCGGGCGATGCCGACGCGTTGCTGCTCACCCGCCGACAGTTGCGACGGCAATGCGCGTTCGCGCGTGCCCAGGCCCAGCTTGTCGAGCACGCTGCGCACGCGCTTGCGGATCTCCCCACGGCGCATCCCCCGCAGGATCAATGGCAGCGCGACGTTCTCGAAGATGCTGCGATCCATCAGCAACTGATGGTTCTGGTACACCACGCCGACATCGCGGCGATGCAACGCGACGCGCCGGCCACGGACTTTCATCAGGTTGCGGTCGCCAAACAGCACCGCGCCGCGGCTGGGACGTTCGCTGAGATGGATCAGCTTGAGCAACGTGCTTTTGCCGGCGCCGGAATGCCCGGTGATGAACACCATCTCGCCCGCGGCAACATCGAAACTGACGTCGGTCAGCGCTTCGTGGCCGTCGGAATAGCGTTTGCTGACATTGTCGAAGCGCAGGACGGTCATGCGATCGATTATGCCGGATATGTTCCTTCTCCCTTCGGTCGCCCGAGGGAGAAGGAAACACTCAGTGCTGCGAACGTGGCGCGCGCGTCACCAGCGACTTCAATCCCTTGCCGATCCGCGTCAACAGCGACGGTGGCGGCGACGGACTCGATGACGATGCCCTGGATTCGTTCGACACCGATGCCGGCGTGTCCAGCGCACGCTTGGCCTGATCGATCGCGGGGTCGATGCGGCGGCCACCACGACGGCGACGGCTTTTGCGCGGCGCGCGTTCGCTGTCGTTGTCGGGCTGCGGAATCGCAGCGGCCTCGACGACGTTCTCTCGTGCGGGCGCAGGATGCGCCGCGCGCGGTGGACGCGGCGCAGCGTCACGACGCGCGCCGCCAGCGGAACCCGCACCCGACCCCGGACGCGCAGCGGGGCTGCGCCCACGGCCACCCGCACCACCCGGTTTGCGCACACCGCGACGCTCGTCATCGGCCGCACGCTGTTCGCGCGCCTGCTTGAAGATCGTGCTGATGCTGTCGTCTTCGGCGTCGGCTTCGACGCCTTCCGGCAGCACGCGCGCCGTGCGTGGCAGCGAGATCAGCAATTCAGGCGTCACCGGCTCCACTGGAATCTTTTGTTCGATGAAGGTCTCGATATCCGGCAGGCTCTGCGCATAGCGCTCGCAGGCGAAACTGATCGCATCGCCTTCGGCACCCAGGCGCGCAGTGCGGCCAATGCGGTGCACGTAATCCTCGGCATCGAACGGTAGGTCATAGTTGTAGACGTGAGACACGCCATCGATGTGCAAACCGCGCGCGGCGACATCGGTGGCGACCAGGATCTCGAGCTGGCCGGCCTGGAACTTCTTCAGCAGCGATTCGCGTTTTTTCTGCGGCACGTCGCCCGACAACACACCGACCCGGTAGCCGGCGCGTTCCAGCGCGCGCGCCACGCGTTCGACGAACGCCTTGGTGTTGACAAACACCATGGTGCGCGCGCCTTCGCTGCGTGACAGCAGGCCCAGCAGCAGCTGGATCTTCTCCTCGTCGGCCGGGAAATACATCAGCTGGCGCACGGTCGAGTTGGTGATGAACTCGCTCTCGACCACGATCTTCTCGGGCTCGTTCATGTGCTCGTAGGCGAGCTCTAGTACGCGGTGCGACAACGTCGCCGAGAACAGCAGGGTCTGCCGTTCCGTGCGGATCGGCATGCGGCGCAGCAGGAAGCGGATGTCCTTGATGAAGCCCAGGTCGAACATGCGATCGGCTTCATCCAGCACGCAGATCTCGCAGGCGTGCAGGCTGACGACCTTGCTTTGCCTGACGTAATCGATCAGCCGGCCGGGGGTGGCGATGATGACGTCGACGCCCTGCTGCAACAGCGCGCGCTGCTTGTCGTAATCGACGCCGCCGTACACCAGCGCGAAACGCAGGCCGAGGTCGCTGCCGAACTTGACCGCATCCTTGTGGATCTGGATGGCGAGTTCGCGCGTCGGCGCCAGGATCAATGCGCGGGGATCCTCGGGTTTGCGATCGGCCAGCGCCGGGCGCGTCAGCAACCGGTTCATCACCGTGATCAGGAAGGCCAGCGTCTTGCCGGTGCCGGTCTGCGCCTGCCCGGCGACATCGCCGCCCGGCAATGTCACCGGCAGGGTCAGGGCCTGGATCGGGGTGCAGCGCGAGAAGCCGGCGGCCTCGAGTCCGGCCAGCACGGCTGGCTGCAAGTCGAAGGACGAGAAGGAAATATCGGTCAGGGGTTTGTCGGACATGGGGTCTGCAGAAAGGCGCGGAGGTCGCGCTTGCGTGGACGGCATCTGCGACGCAGACTGCCGGCTCGAGAAAAGAAACGACGATCAAGCAGGCTTGATTTCGTCGCGAATGATCCAATTTACGGATCGCCCCAGTTTATCAGCTAACCCCGCGCGCCACGGCTTTGCTGGCCGCGCATCCGCAGGAGAGTCCCGTGAGCGACAAAGTCATCCATGCCACCGATGCCGATTTCGATGCCACTGTGTTGCAATCGTCGGAGCCGGTGCTGGTGGACTTCTGGGCCGAATGGTGCGGCCCGTGCAAGATGATCGCGCCGGCGCTGGACGAGTTGGCCGAGACCTATGATGGCAAGCTCAAGATCGCCAAGGTCAATGTCGACCACAACCGCGCCACGGCCATGAAATACCACGTGCGCTCGATTCCGATGCTGCTGCTGTTCAAGAATGGTCAGGTCCAGGCCACCCAGATCGGCGCGGTCGGCAAGGCGCAGCTCGCCCAGATGATCGACAAGGCGCTGTAAGGCTTGCTCCCGTAGAGAAGAACTGAACGATTTGCCCCGGCCCGCTTGCCGCGGCCCGTGTGCAGTGCTAGTTTTCGCCTGACCCGGCGCGCTGCAGACGCCGCACCCCCTCCCAGAACACTCTTTCCGACGTCCGCTCGCAGTCCGCGAGCGCTCGCAACAGCGAGGAATTCGCACTTGTCAGACAACCCAACCGATTCCGGCGCAGTCGCCGAGAAGCGCGTGCGCAAGCCACGTGCCGCCGCTGCCAAGCCTGCCGACGCGCCGGCGTCCGCTGCACCCGCTGCGCCCGAGTCCAGTGCCATGCAGCCACCGCCGCCCGCGGCAGCCCGGCAGTTTTCCGCGCCGCCGACCAGCAACCAGAACAACGGCCCTGCGCCAGCGCCTGCCACGACCAGTGAGTCGGGCAGCGATCAGCAAGGCGGCGACGGCCAGCCGCGCGAAGGCGGCTTCAACAATAACAAGCGCGACCGCTTCCGCAATCGCCGTGATCGCCAACGTGGCGGTGGCGGTGGCGGCGGTGGATTCCGCGATGACGGCCTGCCGCAGGACAACGACAACAACGACAACGTCCATGTGCCGCGGATCATGGCGAACATTCCCGAAGGCTTCCCGCAGTATTCGCTGGGCGACCTCAAGCGCATGCCGGCGCAGAAACTGCTGGATATCGCCGAGCAGCTGAACATCTCCGAAGGCGTGGCGCGCGCGCGCAAGCAGGACGTGATCTTCGCGCTGCTGAAAGTGCTGACGCGGCATGGCGAAGGCGTCGCCGCCGACGGCGTGCTGGAAATCCTGCCGGACGGCTTCGGCTTCCTGCGCGCGGCCGAGGCCAGTTACCTGGCGGGTCCGGACGACACATACATCTCGCCCAGCCAGATCCGTCGCTTCAACCTGCGCACCGGTGACCACCTCGGCGGCCGCATCCGCTTCCCCAAGGATGGTGAACGCTATTTCGCGCTGTCGATGGTCGACACGATCAACGGCGAGCCGCTGGAAGCGTCGAAGAACAAGGTGTTGTTCGAGAACCTGACGGCGTTGTCCCCGCGTCGCCGCTTCACGCTCGAGCGTGGCAACGGGTCCAGCGAAGACATCGCCGGCCGCGTGCTTGACCTGATGGCGCCGCAAGGCAAGGGCCAGCGCGCACTGATCGTGTCGCCGCCGAAAGCCGGCAAGACGATGCTGATGCAGCAGATCGCGACCGCGATCACCACCAACCATCCTGACGTGCACATGATCGTGCTGTTGATCGACGAGCGCCCGGAAGAAGTCACCGACATGCAGCGCACGGTGCGCGGCGAAGTGATTTCGTCGACGTTCGACGAACCCGCCGCGCGCCATGTGCAGGTCGCGGAGATGGTGAGCGAGCGCGCCAAGCGCCTGGTCGAGCACAAGCGCGACGTGGTGATCCTGCTCGACTCGATCACCCGCCTCGCCCGCGCCTACAACAACGTGGTTCCGAGTTCCGGCAAGGTGCTGTCCGGCGGCGTCGATGCCAATGCATTGCATCGTCCGAAGCGGTTCTTCGGCGCCGCGCGCAACGTCGAGGAAGGCGGCTCGCTGACGATCATCGCCACGGCGCTGGTCGAGACCGGCAGCAAGATGGACGAGGTGATCTACGAGGAGTTCAAGGGCACCGGCAACTCCGAAGTACACCTCGCCCGCCGCATCGCCGAGAAGCGCGTCTACCCCGCGATCGACATCAACCGCTCCGGCACGCGCCGCGAGGACCTGCTGATCGAGCCGGACCTGCTGCAGAAGATCTGGATCCTGCGCAAGCTGCTGCATCCGATGGACGAAACTGCGGCGATGGAATTCCTGCTCGACAAGATGAAGAACACCAAGTCCAACGATGAGTTCTTCAGCTCCATGAAACGCTGAGTCGGTCAGTTGCTTTAAAAAAAAGCCCCGCACCGCGGGGCTTTTTTTGTATTCGGTTGTTGATTTTTTAGAGTGGAGCTTGCTCCGCTGCTCTGGCCCTGGAGAAAAAGCAGCGG
>JAJAYW010000198.1 GCA_026786005.1 Lysobacter sp.
GGACCACGCCTTCTTCCACTGCCGCGCGGGTCGCGTGCAGGGCGTCTTCGACGCGCGCCTTCTTTTCCTTCATCTCGATCTCGGTCGATGCGCCGACCTTGATCACCGCGACGCCGCCGGCCAGCTTGGCCACGCGCTCCTGCAGCTTTTCCTTGTCGTAGTCCGAAGAGGTGTCTTCGATCTGCGCCTTGATCTGCTTGATGCGGCCTTCGATGTTGGTGCTTTCGCCCGCGCCGTCGATCAGCGTGGTGTTTTCCTTGGTGACCTGCACCTTCTTGGCGCGGCCCAGATCCTTGATCGTGGCCTTCTCAAGCGACAGGCCCACTTCCTCGGAAATCACGGTGCCGCCGGTCAGGATCGCCATGTCTTCCAGCATCGCCTTGCGACGATCGCCGAAGCCCGGCGCCTTGACCGCACAGACCTTGACGATGCCGCGGATCGTATTGACGACCAATGTCGCCAGCGCTTCGCCTTCGACTTCCTCGGCGACGATCAGCAGCGGCTTGCCGGACTTGGCGACGCCTTCGAGCAAGGGCAGCAATTCCCGGACGTTGGAGATCTTCTTGTCGTGCAACAGGATGAACGGGTCTTCGAGTTCCGACGACATCGACTGCTGGTTGTTGATGAAGTACGGGCTCAGATAGCCGCGATCGAACTGCATGCCCTCGACCACGTCGAGTTCGTTGTCCAGGCCGGAGCCTTCCTCAACGGTGATCACGCCTTCCTTGCCGACCTTCTTCATCGCATCGGCGATGATCGTGCCGATCGACTCATCGGAGTTCGCGGAGATCGTACCGACCTGGGCGATGGCCTTGTCGTCGGCGGTGGGCTTGGACTGCTTCTTCAGCTCGGCGACAGCGGCAGTGACCGCCTTGTCGATGCCGCGCTTGAGATCCATCGGGTTCATGCCGGCGGCGACGCCCTTCATGCCTTCGCGGATCATCGCCTGGGCCAGCACGGTAGCTGTGGTGGTGCCGTCACCGGCGTTGTCAGAGGTCTTGGAGGCGACTTCCTTCAACATCTGCGCGCCCATGTTCTCGAACCGGTCGGCCAGCTCGATTTCCTTGGCGACGGAGACGCCGTCCTTGGTGATGGTCGGGGCGCCGTAGCTCTTCTCGAGCACGACGTTGCGGCCCTTCGGGCCGAGTGTTGCCTTGACGGCATTGGCGAGGATGTTGACGCCGCGCAGCATCTTGGCGCGCGAGTCCTCACCGAAACGAATTTCCTTGGCAGCCATGGTGTTACCTCAAAAGCGGGAGTGGGAAGTGGGAAGTGGGAAGTGGAAAAGTGGACGTGAGTGGAAAATTTCGGGAGAACCAAAGCGGGACGCGCGATGAGCGCTTTCCTACTTCCTACTCCCCATTTCCCACTCCCGCCTTTCAGCTCAGCACGGCGAAAATGTCGTCTTCTTTGACGACCAGGTAATCGACGCCGTCGAGCTTCACTTCGGTGCCGCTGTACTTGCCGAACAGGACCTTGTCGCCGGCCTTGACCTTGGGCGCACGGGTGCTGCCGTTGTCGAGTGGCTTGCCTTCGCCGACAGCGACCACTTCACCCTTGATCGGCTTCTCGGTGACGGTGTCGGGGATGACGATGCCGCCAGCGGACATCTTTTCTTCTTCCATGCGCTTGATGACAACGCGGTCGTAGAGCGGTTTGATATTCATGACAACCTCGGTAAGTGGTTGATTGATGGAGGAAAGGACCGCCGATTCTAGCAGTCGCACGTAACGACTGCCAGCGTCTTGAACACGGCAACCCGACAGTTCGGGACCCAAGCGAGATGGGGTGGGCCCGGAGACTTTCAAGTAGTGAGTGGGCTTGCACTAAGCCGGGGGATGCGGTCGTTACTGCGTGTCAGCACGACACCTTCACTGCGTGCGCAGTCTTTTGCAGACGGGGTCGGCGACGCTCGTGAGACTGGGGAACGAATAGAGTCCCATCGCCAGACAAACAAAAAGCGCGCATGGCAGACATGCGCGCTTTCTGCTGCGATCACTGCCGTCCTGGCTGTGCCGCGTTCCCAATGCAATGCGTCTGGAAGCCAACATCCCTGTCGGCGGCAATAGAAATACCCGGTAATCGTTACGTTGCGAAGTGGGCGCATCGCGCGTGTATGCACAATCTTGGTGGACGCGTCTGCCGACCCCGTTACAAACTGGTTGAAAACAGGTACCAATACTCAATCCTGCTACCAAAAGCGCACCACTGATGTCTAATTTCATTCACCACGATACTATTGGTGACAAAATCCATTCCCGGCCCTGATTCGTCGCGTTAATGTCTCGCGTCATGTCCGGCCACGCCAAGGGGAGGCGATGACAGCCCAGCAGAGAATTCGTTTGGCCCGCCGGCATGCCGGCCTGTCGCAGCACAAGCTGGCGTTGGCGGTCGGTGTCCAGCGCAGTGCGGTGAGTCATTGGGAAGCGCCGCAGGGCAAGCATCCCACGGCCGCCCATCTGGGCGAGATCGCGATGACCACCGGCGTCCAGTTCGAATGGCTGGCGACCGGCCGCGGCACGATGGCGCTGTCGAAGGACGCGCAACTGGATTCGGTGGCCACGGCCGACGCCTTGCTGGTGGAGGACGCTCTGGAGTTGCGGATGATCCTCGCCTTCCGTGAAGCGCCGGTGCGCTCGCGCCTGCCGCTGATAGAAGTGATGGAACAGCTGGCGGCGCAACGCACCGGCCGGCCGCGGACCGGCCCCACGTCTACGGGCAAACCCGATCGGTAGGCACTGTCAGGCCAGGTTGGCCAGGTAAGCCTCGGCTACCCTATGCCTCTTTGCCGGATGGCCGCGACCTTGACCGCCCTCGTTTGCTATTGCACGTGTCCCGATAGCGGCAGCGCGACGCACATCGCCGAGGCCTTGGTCGAGGAACGCTTGGCGGCCTGCGTGAATCTCGTCCCCGGATTGCATTCGGTGTATCGGGGGCAGGGCGGGATCGAGCGCGACGATGAGGTCTTGCTGATGATCAAGACCACCACCGCGCGGATGGACGCCCTGCAGCAACGCATCTTGGCCCTGCATCCGTACGAACTGCCGGAAGTGATCGCGGTCGAAGCCGTCGGCGGTTCACCCGCCTACCTCGACTGGATCCACCAGCAAAGCCGCGAAGAGACCTGATCCGATGCCCTTGTTGTTGCGCGGCCCCTTGCTGCACACCCTGTTCTTGCGCAGCCTGGCCGCTTGCCTGTTATCGCTGTTCTTCCTCGCGCCGGCACTGGCGATCGACGAAAAGGACTTGCTGCCCGTGGACGACGCGTTCGCGTTGAGCGCGTCGGCAACTGCGCGCGACCGGATCGAGATCCGCTGGAAGATCGCCGATGGCTACTACCTGTATCGCCATCGCATTTCCGTGCAATCGACCAGCGCCGCCTTCAAGGCAGCCGCGCTGGCATTGCCCGGCGGCGAGAAGCACACCGACGAGTTCTTTGGCAACGTCGAAACCTATCGCGATCGCCTGACGGCGACGCTGCCCGGCGTCGCCGGTGCCGCGGCCAATGCGGTCACACTTAAAATCAAATACCAGGGTTGCGCGGATCTTGGCATTTGCTATCCGCCGCAAACGCGCACGCTGACCGTCGCATTGCCTGGTGCCCGCGATATGGGCGCGAACGACAACAGTGTTGCCGCGCCGGGAAACATTCTGGGCGGCAATACTGCGTCGTCCTTGTTCGGTGCCGCGCCGGGCGGCCGCAGCGAGCGCTTGCCGCTGCCACCGGAACAAGCGTTCGCGTTCGAGGCGATTGCCGATGGCGGCAACCAGCTGTTACTGCGCTTTACGCCCGCACGCGGGTACTACCTGTATCGCGACCGCACCACGCTGAAGCTGGATGCAGGCGATGGCATCGCACTGGAGCGTCCGCGCTGGCCCAAGGGGCAGGCGCATCGCGACGAACACTTCGGCCAGGTGGTGGTGTATTTCGATCAGGTCGAAGTGCCGGTCGCATTGCGGCGCACGGTCATCGATGCGAGAAATGCAACGCTGACGGCGACGTTCCAGGGTTGCCAGAACGACGGTATCTGTTATCCGCCGATGACCCGCAAGGTGTTGGTGTCAGTGCCGGCTGGCTCGATCAGTGCAACACCATCGGTCGCAGGAGCGGCTTCAGCCGCGAGCACTGGCGCAACGTCAGCCGCCACGACAATCGGTGCCGAGACAAACAATCAAACTCCGATTGCGATCGACGCGACGGCCGACGATTCAAGTCTCGCGGCTGAAGCCGCTCCTACGCCCCGAAGGAAGTCCCCTTGGGGGACGAAGAGCAGACCTGCTTCAGAGCCGACCTCCGGTGTTGCGCTGGCGGAAGACAGCCGCATCGCCGCATCCTTATCGGGGTCGGGGCGCTGGCTGGCGCTGCTGAGTTTCTTCGGCTTCGGCTTGCTGCTCGCTTTCACACCCTGCGTGCTGCCGATGATTCCGATCCTGTCCGGGCTGATCGCTGGACGCGGCGAACGCATCGGTGCACGCCTCGCATTTTCGTTGTCGTTCGTGTACGTGCTCGCCAACGCGGTCGTGTTCACCATCGCCGGCGTCATCGCCGGATTGCTCGGCGCCAACCTGCAGGTCGCATTCCAGACACCGTGGGTCATCGTCGCCTTTGCTGCGTTGTTCGTCGCTTTGTCATTGTCGATGTTCGGCCTGTACGAACTGCCATTGCCGGCACGCTGGCGCGCGCGCATGGGCGAAATCACCGACAAGCAGAGCGGCGGTTCATGGGCCGGAGTCGCGGCGATGGGCGCGTTGTCGGCGTTGATCGTTGGGCCATGCGTGGCGCCGCCGCTGGCGGCCGCGGTGCTATACATCGGCCAGACCCGCGATCCGGTGTTCGGCGGCGCGGCATTGTTCCTGCTGGCGATGGGCATGGGCGCGCCATTGCTCGCATTCGGCATCGCGGCCGGGCGAGGCTTACCAACCTCGGGGCCATGGATGATGGCGGTGCAACGCGTGTTCGGTTTCATTTTTGTCGGGCTTGCCATCTGGATGTTGTCGCGCGTGCTGCCTGCAACTGCAACCCTGGCGTTGTATGGATTGCTCGCACTGGCTGCCGCTGCGTGGCTGTTGTCGCTGGCCAAGCCGTCGACTGGCGACGGCGTGCGCTGGACTGCGCGTTTTGCCGGCGCGGTGCTGGCTGTGATCGGCATCGCCGAATTGTTCGGCGCGCTCGCCGGCGGGCGTGATCCGTTACAGCCACTCGCGGGCGTCATCGGCGAAGAAGGCGAATCGCGCGAACTCGAATTCAGGATGATCAAGTCGGTCGGCGATCTCGATCGCGAAGTCGCCGCCGCGCACGCCGCAGGCAAGCCTTTGCTGTTCGATTTCTACGCGGACTGGTGCGTGTCCTGCAAGGAAATGGAGAAGTACACCTTCACCCAGCCGGTGGTGCATGCGGCGCTGGACGGGTTCGTGCTGCTCAAGGCCGACGTCACCGCCAACGACGAGATCGACCAGGCGTTGATGCAACGCTTCAACATCATCGGTCCGCCGGCGACGCTGTTCTTCGTCGATGGCGTGGAGCGCCGCGAGTTGCGTCTGTTCGGTTACGAGAAGGCCGAGCTGTTCGCACAGCGCGTCGGGCGCGCAGAACAGTGATCTTCCACGCATGAAATCGGATACGTGGAAGATCCTCCTGGTCGCATTGGTCGCCGGCACCCTGGGTCTCGTGGCCGCCTTTGCCGTCAACGGCCCGGGCCCGCTGTTGCGCACCGAGATCGGCCAGCGCCTGCTGCAAACCGCGCTGTCGCGCTCCGCGCCGAAGCCGCCACCGGGCACCGAGGTCGCTCAGCGCGGCGAACTGGTCCCCATTCTCTCGTTGACCGGACTCAATGGCCGACAGATCCAGTTGCCTTCGGCCTATGCCGGCCGTCCTCTGTTGATCAATTTCTGGGCAAGTTGGTGCGGACCGTGTGTCAAGGAAATGCCGGAGTTGCAGCGTTTCTCCGTCGAACAGGCCTCGAACGGCGTGCAAGTGGTCGGCATTGCGCTGGATGACGTCGACGCTGTCCGTGATTTCCTGACCCGCGTGCAAGTGACTTATCCCATCCTGCTCGACAGTCCAGGTCCCGCCGATACGGGCGTGCGTCTCGGCAATCCAAAGGGCGTGCTGCCCTATTCCGTGCTGATCTCGGCTGACGGCCGCCTGCTCAAACAGCGCATCGGTCCGTTCGCCGATGGCGAAGTCACCAGCTGGGCCAAGCCGTAAGGGATCTCGGCCCACCGCCCTTCAGCACCGGTAAAAGCCGACTGTTTGTAGAAGCGGTTTGACGGGCGCTTTGGGAAATCGCTACGCGGCAGGCAAGTAGAGCGTCCACTCAAACAACTGCTTAAATCCAGCTAACTTCTGCGAACTGGACAGCATTGGCGGCTTCGCGCAGACTGCGCCTCCGTTCTTCCTGCTGTCCGAGCATGGCAAATCTGCTGGTCCTGCACGGCCCCAATCTCAACCTGCTCGGCAGCCGCGAGCCGGAGATCTATGGCCACGCGACGTTGGACGCGATCAACACCGATCTGGCCGCCCGCGCCACTGCGGCCGGTCATGCGTTGCAGAGCTTCCAGTCCAATGCCGAGCATGCCCTGGTCGACCGCGTGCAGGCCGCGCACAACGACGGCACCGACTTCATCCTGATCAATCCCGCCGGGCTGACCCACACCTCGGTCGCGCTGCGCGACGCGATGGCGGCCGTGGCCATCCCCTTCATCGAAGTGCACCTGTCCAACCCCCACGCCCGCGAACCGTTCCGCCACACCAGTTACTTCAGCGACCTGGCCGTCGGGTTGGTCGCCGGCTTCGGCCCGATCGGCTACGGCTTGGCCTTGGCGGCGGCGATCCAACGGCTGGATGCGAACGACAGCAAGGCCCGCTAGAACTCACGCAACTCCACTCGCCCTCTCCGTCGCAGGGGAGAGAGACAAACCCAGAGGCCGCCATGGATCTCCGCAAGATCAAGAAACTCATCGACCTGTTAGAAGAATCCAATCTCACCGAAATCGAGATCAAGGAAGGCGAGGAGTCGGTGCGTCTCGCACGCATGCCGAAAGGTTCGGTCGCCGCCGCGCCCATGTACATGCAGGCCCCACCGCCGCAACAGGCCGCGCAATCCGGCGCGCCGATGCCGATGCATTCGCCCACCGAAGCGGCCACCGGTGGCAGCTCCAAGTCACACTCGGACTTGCCCGATGGCCACGTCGTGCGCGCGCCGATGGTGGGTACGTTCTACCTCTCGCCATCGCCGGACAAGCCCGCGTTCGTCACTGTGGGCCAGGCGGTCAAGCAGGGCGAAACCCTCGGCATCATCGAGGCGATGAAGATGTTCAATCCGATCGAGGCCGACGTTTCCGGCACCGTGCTGTCGATCCTCGGCGAGAGCGGACAGCCGGTCGAATTCGACCAGCCTCTGTTCGTGATCGGCTGAGGCGCGCGTGATGCTGGACAAAGTCGTCATCGCCAACCGCGGCGAGATCGCGTTGCGCATCCTGCGCGCGTGCCATGCGCTCGGCATCCGCACCGTAGCGGTGCATTCCACCGTCGATCGCAACCTCAAGCACGTGGCGATGGCGGACGAGTCGGTCTGCATCGGCCCGGCGCCGTCGAGCGAGAGCTATCTCAACATGGCCTCGATCATCGCCGCGGCCGAAGTCACCGACGCGCAGGCGATCCATCCCGGTTACGGATTCCTCAGCGAGAACGCCGACTTCGCCGAACGCGTCGAGCAATCGGGCTTCGTGTTCATTGGTCCGAGGGCCGACACGATCCGCCTGATGGGCGACAAGGTCGAGGCGATCCGCGCGATGAAGGAGGCTGGCGTGCCGTGCGTGCCCGGCAGCGGCGGTCCGCTTGGCGACGACAACGCCGCCAATAGCGCGATCGCCAAGGAGATCGCGTATCCGGTGATCGTCAAGGCGGCGGGCGGCGGCGGCGGGCGCGGCATGCGCGTGGTGCACACCGAGGCGCACCTCGCCAACGCGATCGCGACGACCAAGCAGGAAGCCAAGGCAGCGTTCGGCAACGACATGGTCTACATGGAGAAATTCCTGGAGAACCCGCGGCACGTCGAAATCCAGGTGCTGGCCGACGGCCAGGGCGGCGCGATCCATCTGGGCGAACGCGATTGCTCGATGCAGCGCCGCCACCAGAAAGTCGTCGAGGAGGCGCCCGCGCCGGGCATCACCGACCAGCAACGCGCGGAGATCGGCAAGGTCTGCGTCGAGGCCTGCATCCGCATCGGCTATCGCGGCGCGGGCACGTTCGAGTTTCTGTACGAGAACGGCCACTTCTATTTCATCGAGATGAACACACGCATCCAGGTGGAACACCCGGTCACCGAACTGATCACCGGCATTGATCTGGTGCGCGAGCAGTTGATGATCGCGGCCGGACAGAAGTTGTCGCTGAAGCAAAGCGACATCGTGTTGCGCGGCCACGCCATCGAATGCCGTATCAACGCCGAGGATCCCGATTCGTTCCTGCCCTCGCCCGGCCTGATCCAGCATTTCCACGCCCCCGGCGGCCCCGGCGTGCGCGTGGATTCGCACATCTACGAAGGCTACAAGGTGCCGCCCAACTACGATTCGATGATCGGCAAACTCATCGTGCACGGCGCCACCCGCGAACAGGCGATCTGCCGCATGCGCGTGGCGTTGAGCGAGATGGTGGTCGACGGCATCAAGACCAATATCCCGCTGCAGCAACGCATTCTTGCGGATGGGGGTTTCCAGCAGGGTGGACAGAACATTCACTACCTTGAGAAGCAGTTGGCGGAGCGGAAAGAGAAGTCGCTGTCGATCGTGTGATGCACCTTCGTTGGCGTGGGCACGGACTCATGGTGCCCATCATGTATCCAACGTGTCCTCCGACGAGACAAGTGGATAGGCAATGCTCGAAATCGGACCGTGCGACATTCACGCGCCAATTTGCTTATGCTCTGCGTCTCCGAAATCCCGCCAATCCCAGTTCCGCCTGGAGTGAACCGTGATGCATCCACGAATTCGTCCCGCGCTGTTGCTCCTCGCGTTTCCGCTGCTGGCGATCGCGGCTGCGGGCAATGAATGCATCGCCGGCAACGCCCAAGCCAATGCCCGCGCCACCGCGAACCAGCCGGTGCGGCTGTGGTCTGCGGCCGGCGGCGAAGTGTCGGTGCGCTGGAACATCGATCTTGCCCGCGATCTAGGTATCCGCATTTCGACGAGCGGAAACGCACGCAAGGTTGGCCGTTTCGAGGGCGAGCGCTTCGAACTCGACCGTGCGGCGCAGCTGCGCTTCGAGGTACAGCGAGGTCACCTGCACGGGTTCAATGGCGGCGCGCTGCGCGCACGCGGCGGGTATTCACTCGACATACGCGGGTCGCGGATCGCATTGACCGACTTCCGGCTGGTGCCCCGGCAGGCGAAGGCTGGCCAGAAGATGCAGCAGTTCAACCTGGTCGGGGCCGACGGTACGCCGTGGTTCTACGTCGACCGGCTGATGCATGAGCTTGCCGACCAGGACCGCACCCTGTCGGTGCGTACCTCGGATATCCGGATCAGCCCCGCGCTTGCGCGGCGACTTGGCCAGCCTGAAGTCGCGGGATGGGCGATCGGCGAAGTGCAATTCGATGTGCCGGTGGTCGCACAGGGTAGCGGTGCGATGGCGCTGTCCAACAACATTACCTGGCACGGTGACCCCGCGCCGGGGGGCGAGATCTACCAAAACGACCTGTTCATGCAGCGGATCACCGCCCAGTACATGCGCTGTAACGGCTGCACCGGCGCAAGCGGCAGCGGTGACGTGGTCATCGCGCCGTCCTCCACCCTGCGCAACAACGTCAACGAAGGCAACATCGCAGCGACGGTGCCGGGCGATCCGCTTGGAACCAGCACCGCGCGTTATACAGCGAGCATGCCGTGGTACAGCAAGTTCAGCGGGAACTTCCCGCCTTACGGCAATGACCAGCATCCGTATCTGATCTGGAACATGTACCGGGTCAATGCCGATGGGAGCCTTGAACAGATTGGCCGATCCGGCGTGAAACAAGCCTTCCTGACCACCAACGGCGGTTGCCTCGACACGGGCGACTACAACTCGCACGTGCTCGGACGCGGTTGCAACGACACCTACTCCACCAGCAACAACGACTTCAACAATTCCCTGTCGCCGCGCTGGGAAATCCTGCCCGCGACCGGCCAGTGGGGCCGCTGCGGTTCGACCTTCGACACCAACTGCGATGGCGTCGCCAATAGTTCGCCCGCCACCGATCAGTTCTACCAGCGCATGATCGTCGATGAGTCGCAGATCGCACCCGGTTCGGGCACTTCGTGGATGCTGGATTCATGGTATCTCGCGCGCCAGGACATCAATATCTACAACTCGATGGCCACGGTGCGCACCACGCAGCAGTGGAACGGCAGCGTGTGGGTGATCGGTTACGACACACAGACCCTGGGCCCCGCGATCGACCGCTGGTTGCCGCCGAAGCGGCGTCCGGCGCGCGGCCCGCTGGGCGGCGAGGCGCAGATCGACACGACCCTGGAAGCTACCGGAGGCGGACGCGGCAGCCTTCCCTCGATCGACTCGGCATCGTTGAACCAGGAACTCGTGGTCAATGGCGCGCATGCCAAGGTCGCCGTGCGTGCAAACAAGATCGGTCCCAATCTGTGGCGCTACCACTACGCGGTGATGAATTTCGATTTCGCCTTCGCGCAGACATCGGGTTCTGAACCCAACCTGCGCATCCTCAACACCCGCGGCTTCGACGGCTTCGCATTGGCAACCTCCGCCGTTGTCAACGCTGTGGTGTTCCGCGATGGCGATCTCGATGGGGCCAATAACTGGCAACTCACGCAAGACCCCGGTTCGTTGCGCTGGAACAATGGAGCGGCTTCAAGTACGACGCTCGGCTGGGGAATGCTGTATTCATTCACGTTCACCTCCAGCGCGGCGCCCCGTGCCGGTACCGCGACGCTGCATGCCGCCGGCGCGCCGACGCCCGTCAGCTACCAGGTGCAGACCCTGGTACCCAGCGGCTGAGTCCCGGTCGGCGAATGGACTTGCGGCGGGCAGGGCCCGCC
>JAJAYW010000199.1 GCA_026786005.1 Lysobacter sp.
CCCCCCCCCCCCCCCCCCCCCCCCCCCCCCCCCCCCCCCCCCCCCCAAACACCCCCGGCGGCAAGTTGATCTCGAAGCGCGCACCGCCCAGTTCCGGCGACGGCTTCACCTGCAGGTCGCCGCGATAGCCGTGCACGATGTCCTGCACGATCGACAGGCCGATGCCGTGGCCCTGCACGCGTTCGTCGCCGCGCACGCCGCGTTGCAACAGGCCGGCCACCCGCTCCGGCGGGATCCCGGGGCCGTCGTCCTCCACCACCAGCAGCAATCCGGCACGGCGCTTGGTCGCCGCCACGCCCTGTTTCGCAGTCAGCAACACGCGTGAATGCGCCCATTTGAAGGCGTTTTCCAGCAGGTTGCCGAGCAGTTCCTGCAAGTCGCCCGGCTCGCCATGGAAGCGCGCATCGGCGTCGATCTCGAATTCGCAGATCACGCCTTTCGCCGAGTAGATTTTTTCCAGTCCACGCACGATCTGTTCGGCGTGCGACTCGATCTCGACCGGCGCGGCGAACAAGGTGTGTCCACCCGAGGCCGCGCGCGACAGCTGATACGAGACGAGGCTGTTCATGCGCCGCAATTGCGTATCGACTTCATCACGCAGCTCTGCTTCCGGCGCGTCGCTGTCCAGGCGCGTGCGCAGCACCGCCAGCGGCGTCTTCAAGCTGTGTGCGAGATCGGCCAGGGTGTTGCGTTGGCGATCGAGGTTTTCGCGTTCGCTTTCGATGAAGGCGTTGATGCTGCCGGTCAGCGGTTCCAGTTCGCGTGGGTGGCGCTCGGTCATGCGCGCCGCGGCGCCGCGTTGCACGCGCTTGAGTTCGGCGATGACCCGTCGCAATGGCCACAGGCTCCAGCGCAACGTCAGCATCTGCAACAGCAGCAGGAGCAGGCCCGCGCCGCTGAGATAACTCCACAGCGCGCGCCGGAACACGGTGATCTGCGCCTGCAGCGGCCGCGTGTCTTCCATCACATAGACCGTGTACTGGAATTCCGCTTGCGGCCCGCGTTCGGCCCAGATGAACCCTTCGCCAAAGCGATAGACCTCGCCTTGCGCGCCCCCGAGCTGGGTGATTGGCAGCGGCCCGACGAAGTCCTCTTGGGTCGGCGCCAGCATGCCGGTCAGTGGCAGGCGCGGGCCTTGGGTGGACATCGAATCCCAGCGGCCGTTCGGCAACACGATCGCGGCGTACAGGCCGCTGCCGGGGCGATCGAAGCGCGGGTCGGGCGAGATATATGGCGGCACGATGTCGCCGGCACGATCGAAGTCGGTATCGCCGGCGTAGGCCATGGCGTAACTTTCGAGCCGCTGCCGCAGGTTGCTTTCGGCGGTATCGACGAAGGCGCGATCCAGCGCGTACCCCACAAGCGCCAGGAACGCCAGCAGGCCCAGCGTCGCGGCCAGCAATTGCCGCGTGGCCAGCGAACGCGGTCGCCAGACCACGCTAGCCATGGGAACCGCCGGATTGGATGCGAGGCGACATGGCGGCAGAGCCTACGGGATCTGCAGGCGTGCGGTCAGCGTCGTGCGTTGAAGCTCAAGCTTCGTTGGTGCGGGCGATAGCGAAGCGATAGCCGCGGCCACGCACGGTTTCGATCGGCTTGAGCGCGCCATCGGCATCGAGCTTCTTGCGCAGGCGACCGATGAAGACTTCGAGCACGTTGGAGTCGCGATCGAAATCCTGCTGGTAGATGTGCTCGGTGAGATCGGCCTTGGAGACCAATTCACCAGCATGCATCATCAGGTACTCCAGCACCTTGTATTCGTAGCTGGTCAGATCGACGTTGGCGCCGTTGACGCTGACGGTCTGCGCGGCGAGGTCGAGCGCGACCGGTCCGCATTCCAGCGTGGGCTTGCTCCAGCCCGCGGCGCGGCGCACCAGCGCGTTGATGCGCGCCAGCAATTCCTCGACGTGGAAGGGCTTGACCAGGTAATCGTCGGCGCCCTGCTTGAGGCCATCGACCTTGTCCTGCCAGCTGGAACGCGCGGTCAGGATCAACACGGGAAACTGTTTGCCTTCATCGCGCAGCGCGCGGATCAATTCCATGCCGGACATCTTGGGCAGGCCCAGATCAATGATGCCGACATCGAACGGCACTTCGCGGCCCATGTACAGGCCTTCCTCGCCATCCTGGGCGGCATCGACTGCATAGCCTTCGCGCTTGAGACGCGCGGCCAGGGTTTCACGCAGCGGCGCTTCGTCTTCGACGAGTAAAATTCGCATCGGGAAAACTCCTGGGACGCTTGAGGGCCTGTTGGCCGGATGGCTACAGATTGGGATCGTCGTTGTCGTCGCGACGTGTACGCGGCGGCTTGGACTCGCCGGACTTGGTCGGCTTCTCGGGATCGTCGACATAGATCCGCACCCGGCCGCGGTCGTCGACCACCTTGACCCGGTTGATGTCACGCCCATCGAACTGCACGCGCTCGGCACTCAAGACCTCACCGCGCGTGGCACGCTCGACGCGGCGCACCGCATCGGACAAGGTGTCTTCGCCATCGCGCGGCGGCGCCTGCCTGTCCTGGTCGGACTTGCTCTGGTCGTCGCCAATACCCGCCGCGAACGCAGGCAAACTCGTGCCGGCCATCAGGCCAGCCACAACCAACAACAGCAACGGTCGACGCAACATCGGCATGGCGCGGCAGAACTCCGTAGGGGGCGGGCAATCCAGGCCGAAACGGCTCGGAAGGTGAAGTCTGTGAAGCGGGCGGTGAATCCGTCCTTAACTTTTCTGAACACGATGGGCGCGGTTCAGCCGAGCCGGCGCTTCCAAGGCGCCGCCCGCCTCAGAAGATTTCCCCGACACAGCATCGGAGTGAGCCCCCGCCGGCTTCGATGGCCGCCAAGGGCACGCTGCGCGCCGAGAATCCGGCGGAGGCCAGCAGCTCGCGTGAGGGCGTCGTCAGTGCCTGCTCCGCCGCTGCGCTCATCCAGACCACTTCGTCCGACAACGCGATGGCATTGCCGGCGAAGCTGGCGTGCTCGTCCGCCGACAAGCGCAGCGCATGCGGGGCGTAGAGCGCGGCGATGGTCTCGACGACGTCCGCGTCGGCAAACCCCTGCGGGCAGATCAGGGTCGCGCGGCCGGCCAGCACGGCCAGTACGACGTTGGTGTGGTACTCGCCGGGCGCCAGGTCGAACAGCAAGGTCGCGCGCAGGCCGAGCGCGGCGTGCATCAAGGCAGCGCCCTGTGCGTCGCAGCGTTCGGACAATCCGCAAAAGCCGAGCCCGCGCGCGCGGTCGATGACCAATGCGCCGGTCAGTTCGCAGGGGTGGCCTTGTTGCGACAGATCAATTTCGTCGTAGCCGAGGACATCCCGGAAGAAGGCGCGGATGTCCTCGCGCCTGGCCTCGCGCTGTCGCACCGGGTGGCGCATGCGACCGATGACGACCTTGCCCGGCGCGGTCGCAAACACGTTGTTGGGGAAGAGTGCATCGGGCGTGGCGCGGTCGCCGGCAAAGGCGATGGTCGGCAGCACGCCGGACAACGCGCGATGCAGGCCGCGGTGTTCGGCCAGCGCCTGGCCGGGATCGAAGGCGGCGGCAGCGGCCATGTAGCGGTTGTCGCCCGCGGACTGCTCCGCACGCGCGAACCCGTCGGGGGTCACCAGGAAGGCGGCCTTGGCGGTCGCGTGGCCGAAGTCGGGTGCGCAGGTGCGTGCGACAGCAAGGAAGACGGCGGTGTCGCGGGTGATCATGCGCATTGCAGTCATGCCGCGATGCGGTCGCGAGGCGTGGTAGGCAGCAGGGCCCGCTCGATCAATGACCAGTCCGCGCCCGGCTTGTGCGCGCCTTCGCTCAGCACCTGCCGGAACGCGCGGCCACCCGGCTGGCCGTGGAACAGGCCGAGCACGTGCCGCGTGATGTGCTTGAGCGCGACGCCGTTGTCCAGTTGTGTTTCGACATACGGCCGCAATGCACGCAGCAATTGTTCGCGGGTCTGCAACGTGCCACCGAACCATTCGACATCGAGGCGATGGAGCAGATACGGATCGTGGTACGCGGCGCGGCCGAGCATGACGCCATCGCTGTGTTGCAGATGCGTGCCGGCATCGTGCAACGTGGCGATGCCGCCATTGACGACGACGACCAGATCGGGCCGGTCGCGCTTGAGCTGGTAGGCCCAGTCGTAACGCAACGGCGGCACGTCGCGATTCTCCTTCGGCGACAGCCCCTGCAACCACGCATTGCGCGCGTGAACGACGAAGGTGCGGCAGCCGGCCTGCGCGACGGTGTCGATGAAAGCGACGAACACGTCGTAGTGCGCATCCTCATCGATGCCAAGCCTGCATTTCACCGTCACCGGAATGTTGCAAGCGGCAATCATCGCGGCAACGCCTTCTGCCACCAGCGCCGGTTCGCGCATCAGGCACGCGCCGAACCGTCCTGCCTGCACGCGATCGGACGGGCAGCCGACATTGAGGTTGATCTCGTCGAAGCCATGCACCTCACCGATCTGCGCCGCATGCGCCAGCACGTTCGGCTCGCTGCCGCCCAGTTGCAGCGCTACCGGATGTTCGACGGCGTCCTTGGCCAGCAATTTCGCGCGGTCGCCATGCACCACCGCGTTGGCATGCACCATCTCCGTGTACAGCCGCGCATGCGGCGCCAACAACCGGTGGAACACGCGGCACGGGCTGTCGGTCCAGTCCATCATCGGAGCGACAGACAGACGCAGTTTCGGCAACGGGATGTCGGGCGATGCATTCACGGCACGCATTGTACGAGGCCACCGCGGGGCGGATGGCACCTACGCGATGAACCATGGGCGCTTCTCGGAGATTTTGTTCAAACGATGCGACATGACATCCGTCCTCGCGGAGGCATTCCGCGGAAGTCGTCAGTCTCGAAGCAGTGCCCGTGAAGTCGCTATGCCAAGCGCCAGTGGCGCCGTAAAACCTGCGTAAATTCTCCGCCCGCACGCGGTTGCGTTCCGTAGAGCGGAGCTTGCTCCGCTGCTTCTCGCAGAGCCGAGAATGTTTGCCTGCTTCATGCACGACGCACCAAATCGTAGCCCGGGTAAGGCCGCAGGCTGCACCCGGGGATTTTCGTCACGTCACGCAAGGCCCCGGGTGCGCTTCGCTTACCCGGGCTACTCGCTGCGCCCGCACGCGGTTGCTTTCCGTAGAGCGGAGCTTGCTCCGCTGCTTTTCGCCTCCACGACCCAAGCCCCAGCCGAGCCAGGACATTTCGTAGCGTCCAGCTTGCTGACCTGCCCTTGGTGTAAGGCAAGAGCAGCGGAGCAAGCTCCGCTCTACAAGAGCAAAAGGCGCGCATTCACAAGAGCGCGCGGGTTTTCCTTGTTACCCGTCCTGGCCGGAGGGGGGGCGGCGCGCGCCACACCATGTAGACATCGGCGCGCAGGTAATGCGAGCCCGGCCGCGGCGCGAGCCGGTTCTCGAAACCGACGCTCTCGTACAGGTGCAACGCCGGTGCAAGTTTGCGGTTGGATTCGAGGAACAGTTCGCGGCCATCGAGTCGTTCGAATACGGCTAGCGTGGCCAGCATCAACTGCCGTCCGATTCCCAGCCCGTGCTTCGATGGATCGACGGCTATCTTGGTCAGTTCGTACACGCCCTCACCTTGCCACTTCAGCGCGACCGTGCCGACGACATGCTCGTCGCCGTCGATCGCGAACAGGATGCGCCCGCCCGGATCGAGGATGTGGGTTTGCGGATCAAGCAGCACGGTGCGGTCGATGGGTTCGACCACGAAATGTGTTTGCAGCCACTCGAGGTTGAGCCGGGGGAAATCGGTGCGCCACTGCGGCGCGTAGTCGATGATGCGGAGCGCAGCCACGTCGCTCAAGCGTCGTGCTCCGACGCGCGGGTGAGATGTGTGATTGCGGCCGTCGCCGCATCGCGGTTGGGATCATCGAACACCGTCACGTGGACCGACGCGATGGTGTCCGGATCCAGGCAGCCCACGTTGACGTCGATACCGTCGGGGTGGCTGCGCGGCACGTAGAAACTCTTGATGCCGCAGTGCCGGCAAAAATAATGCCGGGCGGCGCCGGTGTTGAAGCTGTATTCGGCGAGTTCGTCACGGCCGTCCAGCAAACGAAAGCGCGAGGCGGGCACGATCAGATGCTGGAAACCGGTCATCCGGCAGATCGAACAATTGCAATCGAGCGCGTCGAGCGAGGCTGGCGCGTCGACTTCAAAACGTACGCGGCGGCAATGACAGCCGCCGCGATGCGTCACCAGCAGGAACTGCGTGGATGGGAGCATCGACGCAGTCTAGCGTCGGCCTGCTTACTTCTTGCCGTTGCCTTTGTCGTCCGGCTTGCCCGATGACTTCTTGTTGCCACCACCGGACTTTGCGTTGCCATGGTCTTTTCCACGATTAGCTCCGGACTTTGCGTTGCCGTGGTCCTTGCCATTTCCGGACATGGCACTGGCCTTGACCGGCTTGCCAGTCTTGTTCTTGACCTTGCCATGGTTGGGAAACTCGCGGCGCAGGTCGACATCCAGCACGACCGGCCGCGACCAGCGGTCGTAGGTCGGCACGAACCCCTTCTTCAGGCGATGGAATTCCGCCGAACCCGGCTTGATGCCCAGCCGTTGCGCCATCACGCCCCAACCTTGTCCGTGATCGCGATTCCACTCGTCGACCACATACCGGCACGGACGGCCAATCTGCTGCGCAATCGAACACGCGTAATACACATCGCCCGGCGCCCAGCGCTGGCGCACGACCAGGTCGGACACGAGATCCCGCGGCGCGCCGTAGTAACGCGTCATTTCGTCGATAAAGGGCTCGCGGTAGCGCGTGCCGTACTGGTTGATGTCGCCGAGGCGCTGGTCGACCCAGACATCACCGCTGCGCGGATTCCAGCCGAAAGTGAAATCCTGCGCGGCGACACTGGCTGTCGTCATCAGGGCCGCGACTGCAGAGGAAAGCGCGAACAACCGTGTCTTGGTGGTGAGTTTCATGACGTGCTCCTGTTGGGTGGATGGCATGAGGCGTGTGTTTGGCATCGACCGAGGCATGCGGCAAGCAGGCCGCTTCGCTCGCCATCACGCGAGGACGATGGGGGTGGTCGTGTGAACTCGATGCCAATATCGGCAGGGATCGAGGATGCTGCTCAGCTGCCGTTGTGTTGGTGGCCGAACGCACGGCAACGGTCGCCGCTAGCGCATGCAATGCCGGCACAGGCCTGAAACAACTCGTTGGCGTGATGCTGCCTACAGTCCGTTGGACATCGCCACAGGCATGAGTGCATCGCCCTGACGCGGTGCGAAGCGACGCCCTCTCCGGTCGCGCGGTTCCAGGCGACCATCCGGCAGCAACGCGAACACGCGCAATCCGTTGCTTGCGGTCTGTAGCCGGATCAACTCCTCGTCGCGTTGCCAGCGCCCCTGTTCCACGAAACGGTCGCTGCCGTCGGCCGCGAGGAAGGTTTCGGTGAAGGTGTAATCGCGCTGGTCGCCGGCGCGGTTCAGCACCAGGGCGGTTTCGATCCCGTCGCAATCGGCGCAGGCCAGCACGGCCTGCCATGCGATCCGGCCATCGTTTTCGAGCTGGGCTGCGGCGGGCGAAGGGCCGCCACGGCCGGCACCGCCGCCGTCGCAGCCCGCGAAGAGCAGCGCCGCCAGCACGATCGAACTGGTTCGCAGGGTCATGGTCACGACGGGATTGTGCCGCACCGGGATCGACAGCGCTTGCACACGGCCGTGACACGGCGGGGACTACGTTGAATGCATCAGGTCCTGATCGAGATAAGTCATGGATTCCAGCCACCCCGCCCCGCCCCCATCTCGTCGTTTGCGCCGCTGGCTGATCGGGGTAGGGCTAGCTGTCGTCGTGCTCGGCATCTATGCGTTCAGCCTGAACTGGTTCGCACAGCAGCTGGGCGATGACATGCAGAAATCAATTCGGCTGCCCACCACCTCGGCCGAAGGCGAAACCGCCGGCGGCTACTACTAAGTCATTGCCGATTGCAGGCGAAAAATGGCGCCATTCAGCGTGCGGTGATGATAAAGCTGCCGAACGACACACCCAGGTCCCAACCCGATCCCTTTCCGACCAGCGCCAGCGAGACGCTGCCCTTGGTGACCACCTGGGCCTTGGTGGATTTGCCTGCGCCGGCATGCGCTTCGGCCGACGCGTAGCCGCCGAGCACATCGCGGATGTTGTACACGCCGGAAAATTCACCCACGCCGTCATCGATCCGCGACTTGCCGAACGTGAGTCCGCCGCCCTTGGCCGAAATCTTGACCGCCAGCCGCTGCCCGTCGCTGCAACTCACGGTGCCCTGGCCGGAGGACGTTTTGTAGAACACCGACCATCCCGCCATGCTGTAGCTGAGGCGGCAATCGATCGGACCTTGCGCACGCGCACCGGGGGTGACGCTAGCCAGTGCTGCGCCGACTGCGATTGCCGTCAGTAACGAAGAAATACGCATATCAAAACCCTTGTGCTGCCATTGCGGAGATCGGACACGAGCCTAGCATTGCGCTGTTGTCAGCGTTCGTTTCCCGTGGGAGAAAAAACGACGGCGCCGTAACCAGGCGCCGTCGTTCGATGCTGTGTTTTGCAGGCACTGCTGCTCAATCTTGATCATCATGATCGCGATCACGGCCGGAATGGCGCCGATCGCCGTCACGCCACTGGCGACCATCCCAGTAGCGGCCGTCGCGGTCGTAACGGACCTGCTGGTTGCGCCCGTCATGGTCATAGCGCGGATCGTAGTACTCGACCTTGCACTTCCCGTGCTTGTTGCATTTCACCCGGCGGTTGCTGTCGTTGGAGTTTCTGTTGTAGCCGTTATTGCCGTCGTAGTTGCTGTTATAGCCGTTGTTGCCGTAATACTCATTGCGCGGCACCGCTCGGTAATACACCGGGCGGCCATAGCGGTCGCGCTGCACGGTCAGGCGATCGTCATAGCCGTAGTCGCCCTGACGGTAGTACGGTGTGCTGCCGCGGAACACCACATCGGCGACATTCACCAGCACACGCACCAGCTCGTCCTGCGACTGTGCCTGGACCGGGGCCGCCACACCGAACCCCAAGGCGACCGCGAGTGTTGCGGGAGCCAACCAGCGAGACAAAGCAGTCATCGTCTTCTCCTCATCGCCCGCCGCATTAGCGGGCACGGACCGACGATGCACGTTGCTCGATGAACCCTCTTCTAATTTTTGGTCGCGGCCACTGCAGGTTTAGCGGGCGCTAAGCGACTTGTTCATCCGGCAGTAGTGGAGGTGGCCTGTAGCGATGCGCTTTTTCCCGGTGCAGCCTCATTGCGCCGAAGTGCGCGCTGCAAACATCACGCCGAATCCGCCTGCGCTACCGACTGCGCTACCGACTGCACGATAGCGCGCACGGCGTCGGGCAATGCGCTGGCCGACTGCGCCTGTCGCAATCGTGACGCTTCGGCCGCGATCTCGGCTTGACTCTCGTGCGCCCAAGTCGTGTGGTAGGGCATGTGGATGCCCCAGCCGCCAAGCGCGAGCACCGGTGCGATATCCGAGCGCAGCGAGTTGCCGATCATCACGAACTGCGATGCAGACAGATCGAATTCAGACAGTACGCGCGCATACGTGGCGACATCCTTCTCGCTGACGATCTCGATCCGGCCGAACAGGTCGGCCAGCCCCGATTCGCGCACCTTGGCTTCCTGATGGAACAGGTCGCCCTTGGTGATCAGCACGATGTCGAAGTCCGCCGCGATCGCCGTCACCGCGGCGCGGATGCCGGGCAGCAGTTCGACCGGATGCTGTAACAACGACTTGCCGAGCTCGACGATGCGATGCACATCCGCCGCGGCAATACGCTGGCCGGTGATCTCGATCGCGGACTCCAGCATCGACAGCACCATGCCCTTGACGCCATAGCCGAACAACGCGAGGTTGCGTTTCTGGGTTTCGTACAAACGTTCATGCACGCGCGCGTCGGCGAGATCGGCATAACCGCCGACGATGCGTTCAAATTCAATCTGCGCGTCGTCAAAATAATCCTGGCTCTTCCAGAGCGTGTCGTCGCCGTCGAAGCCGATCAAGGTGATGTTGTTCATCGCGGTAGTTTACGGGCCGTGCTGTCAGGTCGCTGCTGCGTATGAACGGGACTGCTTTGGATTTTTGTCACGTTCGCAATTGCCGCTCCTCCTGAGTTCGTCGAAGGACCACCAAAACAAACTTGCAAACCAGGTCGTCATTCCGGCTTTCGCCGGGATGAAGACTTTGAAAAGCTTGACCAGCTGCGCAGTTGAAGAGCGTTGCCCGGCGGGTGATTCGCGATGAATCCAATAACCCGGAGGGCGACGTGCATGGATGCACGCCGTTTTCCGACCGAGGCAGGATGCCGAGTCAGAAAATCCCCGTGACAAACAAGCGTCCGGCTGTGCTCCACCTCGGGGAAGGCGCTTTCTTTGGTTACTTCTTTGCGCCAGCAAAGAAAGTGACTCGCGCATAGCGAAACGCTTTTCAACAGCGGAGCTGGTGAAGCTTTTCAACAACGCAGCTACCGCTCGCGTCCTGCGCTAACGCGCGCATCGAAAATACACAAACCAAAAAAACGAAAGGCGGCCGAAGCCGCCTCTCGTCGGAGGGAACATTGTTGCTGGCGTTTAGCCGCCCTGGCCCGCTGGTTTCGCGGCGCCATTGGCCTTGGCCACGTACGCCTTGTATTCGTCCGGCGTCAGCTTGCTGTCCTTGTTGGCATCAGCGAGGTCAAAGATCTCGCCCACGGCCGGCTCTGACGCCGCCTCGGTCTTGCTGATGTTGCCGTCCTTGTCGCCATCGACATCGCTCCAGGTCTTGGGTTTGGCGTCACCGGCTGTTGCAGTTGGCGCGGCGGGTGCCGGCGTGGTGGTTGCCGGCGTTTCGGATTGGGTGGTGGCGGCCGGATCGGCGGCCTTCTGGTCTTGTTTCTGCGCGAAAGCCATCGGCATTGCCACGGCGACGCTCAAAGCCAGCAAACCCATCAATGCGTTGCGAGACTGCTTCATGATCATGTTTCTCTCTTCTCTGGGGAAGTTGAGTGCACGGAGGGTGCGCACCGGCAGAGGATGCCAAACAGCGCATGAACTTGAACCGATTCGTAACCGTTAAGACAACGTAGGTTTAACCAACGCGACAACGATGTGGGTTATGCCACTGATGGACGCTGGTCACAAATGACGAATTTCTAACGAATCCAATGCTATTCGGCGGCGGGATGATCACAACGGACGAGTAGCCCGGGTGGAGCGAAGCGATACCCGGGGCTTTTTGGCGAATCGCGGATGGATCTGCTCCCCTAACGGTATGTAAGAGCCCCGGGTATCGCTTCGCTCCACCCAAGCTACGAGATCGACCAGCGCGCGCCCGGCGACATCGCCCTGTCGTGGAATCGTGTAAAAGCGATTTCAACCTCTCACTTGCATTCAGAGATCCAGCCATGACCAAGACCCTGCTGACGACTGCCTGTACCGCGATCCTGCTTGCCGCCTGCAACGGCCTGGGCACTGCAGCCACGAATACGCAAGCGGCTGTCGCCGATTCCGCGACACCTGCGACGCGCGCAAACACCGGCAAGCCCTTCGCCGCGACCAACGTCGCCAAGTTCAACGAACCCTGGGCGATGACCTTCCTGCCCGATGGCCGTCTGTTGGTCACAGAGCAAAAAGGTGCGTTGAAGCTGCTCGATGTCGCCAGCGGCAAAGTCGGAAACGTCGCCGGCGTGCCGTCGGTCGATTACGGCGGCCAGGGCGGTCTCGGCGATGTCGTGCTGCATCCGCAGTTCGCCAGCAACGGCATGGTCTACATCAGCTTTGCCGAAGCGGGCGATGGCGATACACGTGGTGGCGCGGTTGCGCGCGGCAAGTTGACGCTGGATGGCAATGGCGGCGGCGCGTTGTCCGACGTCAACGTCATCTGGCGACAAGTGCCCAAGGTCGTCGGCCGCGGCCACTACAGCCATCGCATTGCCTTCGGCAGCGACGGCATGTTGTGGATCACGTCGGGCGAGCGGGAAAAGTTCACGCCCGCGCAGGACATGAAGGCCAATCTCGGCAAGCTCATTCGCCTCAACGACGACGGCACCGCGCCGGCCGACAATCCGTTCGCGAAAGAAGGCGGCGTGGCGACGCAGGTGTGGACGCTCGGTCATCGCAATCTGCTTGGCATCGCCTTCGATGCGCAGGGCACGTTGTGGACGCACGAAATGGGGCCGCGAGGCGGCGATGAATTGAACCGCATCGAACGCGGCACGAACTACGGCTACCCCATTGTCTCCAACGGCGATCATTACGATGGCCGCGACATTCCCGACCACGACACGCAGCCGCAATACAACGCGCCGGAAGCGAGCTGGAATCCGGTGATTTCCCCGGCGGGTTTCATCATCTATTCCGGCAGCCAGTTCCCGGAATGGCAGGGCGATGGCTTCATCGGCAGCCTGTCGTCGAAGGCGTTGATCCGCATCGAATTCGATGGCGCGACGGCACGCGAGGCGCAGCGCTACGACATGGGCGAACGCATCCGCGAAGTGGAGCAGGGTCCGGATGGCGCGATCTGGTTGCTGGAGGACGAGGACAAGGGTTCGGGCGGTCGCCTGTTGAAGTTGACGCCGTCGAGTTGAGCCTATGGCCCTTGCGGAGCGCACCTGGGCGCGATGAGGCGTTACCGGTAGAGCC
>JAJAYW010000200.1 GCA_026786005.1 Lysobacter sp.
AACGCGCGCATGTGGTCGGTGATCTGTTCGCCGTCGACGTAGTTCTCCGACAGCCACGGGAACGACGGCATGTTCGACTCGGGCACCACATCGCGCGGATTGTGCATGTGCACGCGATGCCAGTCGTCGGAATAGCGGCCGCCCACGCGCGCCAGGTCCGGCCCGGTGCGCTTGGAACCCCACTGGAACGGACGGTCGTAGACCGACTCGCCAGCCAGCGAGTAATGCCCGTAGCGTTCGGTCTCGAAGCGCAGCGTGCGCACCATCTGCGAATGGCAGTTGTAGCAACCCTCGCGCACGTAGACATCGCGCCCGGCCAGTTGCAGCGCGGGGTAGGGCTTGACCCCCGGCAACGGCTGGATCGCCTCGGCCTGGTACATCAGCGGCACGATCTCGGCCAGGCCGCCGAAGGACACCGCCACCGCGATCAGCACCGCCATCAGGCCGATGTTCTTTTCGATTTTCTCGTGTGGATTGCGCATGTCGTTCTCAGGCGCCCGCAGGCGAATCGAGGGCCTCGGAAACATCGGGTGCCAGGATCGGCTGCGGTGCAGGCGAACGCGCCAGCTGGAACGTTTTCCAGGTGTTGAGCGCCATCAGCGCCATGCCCGACAGCACCACCAATCCGCCGCCCAGCCGCACCAGGTAATACGGATACGTCGCGTTGAGCGCCTCGACGAAGCTGTAGGTCAGCGTGCCGTCGGCATTGGTCGCGCGCCACATCAGACCCTGCATGACGCCGGCGATCCACATCGATGCGATGTACAGCACCACGCCGAACGTGTGCAGCCAGAAGTGGGCATCGATCCACTTGGTCGAGTACATCGACGTCAGGCCGAGCAGGCGCGGCAGCATCGCGTAGACCGAGCCGACCGTGATCATCGCCACCCAGCCGAGCGCACCGGCATGCACGTGGCCGACGGTCCAGTCGGTGTAGTGGCTCAGCGAGTTGACCGTCTTGATCGACATCATCGGCCCCTCGAAGGTGGCGATCATGTAGAAGCTGATGGCGACGATCAGGAACTTGAGGATCGGATCGGTGCGCAGCTTGTGCCACACGCCCGACAGCGTAAGGATGCCGTTGAGCGCGCCGCCCCAGCTGGGCGCCAGCAGGATCAGCGAGAACACCATGCCCACCGATTGCGCCCAGTCGGGCAGGGCGGTGTATTGCAGATGATGCGGGCCGGCCCACATGTAGACCGCGATCAGAGCCCAGAAATGCACGATCGACAGCCGGTACGAATACACCGGGCGGCCGGCCTGTTTGGGCACGAAGTAATACATCATCCCGAGGAAGCCGGCGGTCAGCAAAAAGCCTACCGCGTTGTGCCCGTACCACCACTGCACCATCGCATCGACCGCGCCGCTGTAGACCGGATACGACTTGTCCAGGCCAGCGGGGATCGCCAGGTTGTTGACGATGTGCAGCAGCGCGATGGCGATGATGTAGGCGCCGTAGAACCAGTTGGCGACGTAGATGTGCTTGACCCGGCGCTTGGCGATGGTGCCGAAGAACAGCACCGCATAGGACACCCAGACGATGGTGATCAGGATGTCGATCGGCCATTCGAGCTCGGCGTATTCCTTGCCCTGGGTCATGCCCAGCGGCAGGGTGATGGCCGCGGCGACGATCACCGCCTGCCATCCCCAGAACACGAACGACGCCAACCGGTCGGAGATCAACCGCACATGGCAGGTGCGCTGCACGATGTACAGGCTGGTGGCGAACAGGCCCGAGCCGCCGAAGGCGAAAATCACCGCGTTGGTATGCAGCGGCCGCAGTCGGCCATAACTCAGCCACGCGGTGTCGAAGTTGAGGGCGGGCCAGTACAACTGCGCGGCGATCAGCGCGCCCACGGCCATGCCGACGATGCCCCAGACCACGGTCGCGATGGTGAACTGGATGACGACCTTGTCGTTGTAGTAGCCGCGAGGATCCACCGCGATCCGGCCGAGCCGCTCATCACGTGCAGGATCGGAAGCACTATTCGGAGCGGCGTTCGCAATCATCAGCACAGGCCTCGGATTTCAGTGGTGGACTTCGTCAGATGCATTATCCCGACCAGTTCAATCCACGGCTTGATCTGGATCAAATGGCGCTGGGAGGCCACATACGCCGGCTTGGGCGATGTTGAAAACAGGGAATGGCTGGTGCGTTCGCAGCGCCGCTACAAGGTCGAGACGACCTCGCCACTGGCGCCCTTGAGCAGGTCTTTGGCTTGCGCGCTCTGCTCCCGCGAGAAGGCGTGGACGACCACTGCGCTACGACCCTCGCCCAGCGCGTCGTAGACCTTGTTGATGTAGAGATCGTGGTCCGGGCGCAGCGACACCAGGCCACCGAGCATCAGGCCGGCCACTGCGCCGAATGCCACCATCACGGCCGCGGCCATCACCGCCGAATTGACGATCAGCGGAAGCTCCATCCACCACAGCACACCGAACGCCGCTGCACCAGCGACCGCACCCAACAGCCCCAGGCGCACATGCGCGCGGATGATGGTGCGGAAAATGCCTTGGCTTTCGGGTTCGAGTTTGTGCCCCGGCCTGCGATCCGCGGGCGTGATGACCTGTACCTGCGCATCGGACAGCTGCAGCGTGCTGCGGAGACGCGCGGCCACCTCGTGCGCTGTTGCCTCGTTGGTGAATATCGCCGCGACCTTGCTGTTGGACACTTCAGCGGTAAGAACGGAATCGCCTGTCATGTCTCTGCCTCTGCAATGGACCAGCGTCCCATTGCACGCGTGCAATGGTCGTAATTTGACATGCCGTTGAGCATGAGGAATGTCGCAGCTCGACACTGAAGTTTGCTTGTCGCCATCAGGCGAGCAAGCAAGTAAGCAAGGAGAAGTGAGTTTTCCGTCGTCGGCGATATGCTCTGCATTACTTGGTGACGACCAACTTGCCTTTCATGATCGCCGAGTGTCCCGGGAACGTGCAGTAGAAGCTGTAGTCGCCGCCGGCCTTGAGTCTCTTGCCGGCAAACTTGGCGCTGGTCTTCGCACCGCCACCAATGATGGGCGTGGCAGCGAGCACGCGGGCATCGGCCTTGGGCACGTAACCGGCGGCGGCGCCCGCCTTGATGCCGGCCGCAGCAACGGTGGACAGATCCTTGGTCGCGCTAATGACCACGTTATGGCCCATCGCCTGTACCGGCATCTTGCCGACATGCGCGAGCTCGATGGTGATCGATGGGCACGACGCCGACACGGTCACGCTCTTGAGGTCGAACTGCATGCGGTCGTCGCCCTTGAGTTTGATCGTGCAATTGGGCGCGGCGTGCGCCATGCCGGCGGTTGTGAGCAGGGCAGCTGCGAGCAGGGACGTGGTGAACAGTTTCATGGTCGATTCCAGTGAGGAGGTTAGGTCGAAGGTCGAGCCGAGCGGCATCGGTCGAAGGACGCCAGCGTCGTTGACCGAGGTCAACACGTGTAGACGAGAACAGATCAGGCCCTCAAGGCTGCAGCCGCAAGGTGTGGATGACCTGCGTCCGATCTTCAGGATCGATACAAGTGGTGAACCCCAAGAACTTCGCAAACTCGGCCATCTCCACGTTCGCGGCCGAATCGATCGAAATCATTTCGCGAATGCCACGCGCCCGCGCAACCTCGATCAGATGGCGCATCAGGATCGTGCCAAGTCCTTTGTAGTGCCACTCGTCGTGGACCGTGATCGCGCATTCGCAACTGGTGCCGTCGCGACTGGTGCTGTAACGGCTGATGCCGAGAAATATTTCCTCGGTGCAATCGGCCAGGACAGCCGCAAACGCAACATCCTGGCTGTAGTCGATATCAGTCAGTTGCCTGATGAGTTCGCTGCTGGGTTCCCGCACTTGTCCCAGGAAGCGGAATCGGCGCGATCGCGGCGACAGCGCTTCGATAAAGGTGCGCTCATGCTCCATGTCCTGCTTGCCGATGGGTCGGATCAGGACAATGGTCTGGTCGCGCAGAACCTCCGTCCATCGTGGATAGTCCGGGCCCAGGTTCCACGCCAGGATGGGTTCGATGATGGGTTCACTGTTGGGTTCGATGCGGGGCATGTCGCGCTCGTGCTTGGGGTGTCCCGTGATATTGCGCGCCGCAGCAGCACGTGACACTGATCTGGATCAAGTACGCAAGCACTTGAAGCACAGCACTTGATCGTGTTCAAACGGCTGCGTGCTGCCCGGAACAGCAGACCGGGGCAGGGCAGTGCCCTGCAGCTATGGCAACAGGTGCCGCTTCTTCACCTCTGCATTCGGCATCAAACGGGGTGATCCAAACCAGCTGTGTTTGGATGCACCCTTTGCAGCGGACGCACGACATGAACCAGAAACTGTTATTGCTCGCATCACTGCTCGCGGTCTCGACGGGCTACGACAATTCACGCCAGAAGGCGGCATACACAAGTTCGTGCATAGCCCTGAGAGATTGCGGAAATGCAATTTCGTCAGTTGCCGGCATGTAAGCGAGAGCGAATCGGCAGCACTCCGGGATCTGTATGCAACAAATTCCGGCATAGCTATCAAAACTACAATTGGTGCTATCAAGCGAGTTCGCGCAAATCACCTGAATGACCTTAGTAACTTCGCATAATGCATATTATGTAATAAGAGACACCGGAGCCGACGGTCAACGAGGAATCAAGCGCAAGTCCCTCTACTTTTCGGTCAGCATGGCCTTCATCTGATCAATCTCCGCTTGCTGGCTGACGACGATGTCCCGGCATAGCGCCCGGATATCTGCGTCGCGGATGGGCGCTTGCTCGCACATCAGGATCGCGCCCGCATGATGCGGAATCATTGATTTCAGGAACTGCCTGTCGCCGATGGCGATCTGCTGGCGGATCCCCATCCAGAATCCGACCAATGCAATGGCGCTGACGACGATAAGGGCGGCGTTCAATTTCTTGTTCCTGTACATGCCGCCCATCACCAGCAATTCGATGATCGCCATCGGCGCGACCATCAGTCCGGCCATGTAGAACTGGTTGAGGTTGGGCACGGCGTTGCCGAGCACGTCGACCATCGCGTACATGAGCGCGAACATGGCCACCAATGACAGCAGGAGCATCACGCCGAAGCGGGCGTAATGACTTTTTCCTGGGTCGTGGGTTGTGTGTGTGTCGTGTTCCATAGCGCAATCCTCCAGTGGTGAAATGAGCCTAGTGAACGGCCGCGCCCTGCGCCGGATCGGGGCGACGGGCATCGGTGGGATTCTGCGGCAGCGGCGTCTTGGCCAGCCGCAGCGCGTTGGTGATCACCGAAACGGAGCTCAGGCTCATCGCCAGCGCGGCGATCATTGGGCTCAGCAACCAGCCGAACACCGGATACAGCACTCCGGCCGCGATTGGCACGCCCAGCGCGTTGTAGAGAAACGCGAACGCAAGATTCTGTTTCATGTTGCGAACCGTCGCGGTGGAGATCGCACGAGCGCGCAGGATGGCGCGTAGGTCGCCCCTGACCAGCGTCACTTGCGCACTCGACATCGCCACGTCGGTGCCGGTGCCCATCGCAATGCCGACATCAGCCGCGGCCAGCGCAGGCGCATCGTTGATGCCGTCGCCCGCCATCGCCACGCGCCGGCCTTCGGCTTTCAGGCGTTGCACCAAGGCAACCTTGTCCTTGGGCTGCACTTCGCCATGTACTTCCTCGATTCCAAGCGTATGAGCGACAGCTTCGGCCGTCCCCTGGGCATCGCCTGAGGCCATGACGATACGCAGCCCAGCCGCGCGCAATTCATTCAATGCGGCCAGCGTCGTGGCCTTGATCGGATCGGCGACGGCCACTGCTCCTGCGAGACGTCCATCGACCGCCAGGAACATCACGCTGGCGCCCTGCTTCCGCGCCTGTTCGGCGCGATCCAGTACCGAAGTAATCTCAGCACCGACCTCCGTCATCAGTGCCTTGTTGCCGAGTGCAAGCGCTTGTCCACTGATTCGGCCACGCACACCCATCCCGGTGACCGAATCGAAGTCGTCGGTGCGCTCCAGTGCAAGACTGCGTGTCTTTGCCTCTGCAAGGATGGCCTCGGCCAACGGATGCTCACTGCCCTGCTCCAGACTAGCGGCCAACTGCAGCACTTGGTCTGCGGTGAATCCGTCGGCAACAAACACGTCGCGGAAGGCCGGGCGTCCTTCGGTCAAGGTGCCGGTCTTGTCGACGATCAGCGTGTCGATCTTGCGCAATTGCTCGATCGCCTCCGCATCGCGGAACAGCACACCTGCCTGCGCGGCGCGACCGGTGGCGACCATGATCGACATCGGCGTCGCCAGACCAAGCGCACAGGGACAGGCGATGATCAGCACGGACACTGCGTTGAGCACGGCATAGGTCCATGACGGTTCCGGGCCGAACAATCCCCAAACGAAGAACGTCAGCACCGCCGCACCCAGCACCGCCAGCACGAACCAGAAGGCGACCTTGTCGGCCATGCGCTGCATCGGTGCGCGCGAACGCTGCGCCTGCGCCACCATCTGCACGATCTGCGACAGCACTGTCGCCGATCCGACCTGGTCGGCGCGAATGACCAGGCTGCCGGTGCCATTGATCGTCGCACCGATTACCTTCGCCCCCTCCCCTTTCTCGACCGGGATGGGTTCGCCGGTCAGCATCGACTCGTCCACGCTCGAACGTCCTTCCAGCACGGTGCCATCCACCGGCACCTTTTCACCCGGGCGAACACGCAAGCGATTGCCCGGATGCACATGCTCGAGCGGAATGTCTTCTTCGCTGCCGTCATCGTTGACGCGCCGGGCAGTCTTGGGCGCAAGGCCGAGCAATGCCTTGATTGCGGCGGAGGTTTTCGAGCGCGCCCGCAGTTCCAGCAATTGACCGAGCAGCGTCAACGACACGATCACCGTGGCCGCCTCGAAGTACACGCCGACGCGGCCATGCGCGCGGAACGAGGCCGGGAACAGGTCCGGCGCGATCGTGGCGACCACGCTGTAGCCGAACGCAGCCGCGACGCCGATCCCGATCAGCGTGAACATGTTCGGATTACGCGTACGGATCGACTGCACGCAACGCTCGAAGAACGGCCAGCCTGCCCACAACACCACGGGCGCGCTCAGCACGAGCTCGACCCAGGTGCGGGCTTCGGTCGTCAGGAAGGTGATGCGATGACCGAGCATGGCCAACGCCAGCACGATGACCGTCAACGGTAACGTCCACCAGAAACGCCGCGTGAAGTCGCGGAGTTCAGGGTTGTCATCTTCGTCGAGACTCGGCATCTCCGGCTCCAGTGCCATGCCGCAGATCGGACAGGTGCCTGGGCCTTCCTGTCGGATTTCCGGATGCATTGGACAGGTGTAGATCGTCCCGGCGGATGCCGACACCACCGGAGCAGTGGTGGATGCGACCAGATACTTCGCAGGATCGGCGCTGAAACGTTCGGCGCAGCGGGCCGAGCAGAAGTGGTAATCGCTGCCCGCATGCACGGCGTGATGCGGCGTGGTGCGCGGGTCGACCTGCATGCCGCAGACCGGATCTGTGACGGTCGTGGTTTCGTCGGGCGGTGCATCTTTCGCACAGCAAGCAGGTTTGCCTTCGGCGCCTTCAACTTTCATCGCAGACAAGTATTCGTCCGGCGCGGCGACAAAGCGGTCGCGGCAGCGAGCCGAACAGAAGTGATAGTCCACCTGTGCATGTGTCGCGTGGTAGGGAGTGCTGGAAGGGTCGACGCCCATGCCACAAACCGGATCGATGGCGGAAGTGACGGCGTGAGTCGTTGAATCTGTCGAGTTTTCGTCTTTCATTGGCGTGTTCGGTGCAGGCGGTCCAGGGGAATGCGTATTCATGCGTTGTCCTCGACCAGCGCGTGGAGGATCGGGCATTGGGCAAGCGCGCCGTGTCCAGGACAGGCGTCCACAAGTGTTTTGAGACCATCGCGAATGCACGTGAGCTCGACCAGCTTCGACTCGACATCGGCCAGCTTTTCGCCTGCAACAGCTTTCAGTTCCCCCATGTCGTCGTCGCGATGATCGGAGAGCTTCAACAAATCCCGGATCTCGATCAGAGTGAAGCCGAGTACCTTCGCACGACGTACGAAGCGCAAGCGCGCAACGTCGCCGGGGTCATAGTGTCGATAGCCCAACGCCATGCGATGGGGGGCAGGTAGCAGGCTTTGCCGTTCGTAGTAGCGAACGGTGTCGATGTTTACTCCAGCACGCCTGGCAAGTTCACCGATTTTCATTAGAGCGAACCGTTGGATATGCGGGGAGTCTGCAGTATGGACCCAAGTCCAGAGTCAAGCGGTTCCCGTGGTTTCCTCCTGAACGAACACCCGGACCATCACTTCCTGTCGACCCGTTTCGTGAGATTCGAGGTGCTACGAAATGCAGGAAAAAGTGCCATGAAGACCAAGACATCCCTGCTCGCTGTCGCCTTGGCCGCGGCTTCACTGCTCGCATTTACCGCCGACGCCCATGACCCGAAGCCGCAGGCGCAGGACATGAAAGGGCACGACATGAAAGCCATGGACATGAAGGGCAACAGCGCAGGCTCCATGGAGCTGCACAAGATCATGTCCTCGGACATGAAGATTCCGATGACGATGAGCGGCAACGTCGATCACGACTTCGCGCACATGATGATCGTCCATCACCAGCAAGCAATAAAAATGACCGATGTACTCATCAAGCATGGCAGCAACACCGAATTGAAGGCGCTGGCCCGCAAGATGAAAGCCGCGCAACAAGCCGAAATCAGGCAGATGACTCCGTACACGAAGTAATCTTTGGCGGAGAAAGTCACGTATCTGCCGATCGCATTTGGGCAGCTACACGAAACCATCGCAAGTCAAGCGTTCGCATTAGGCGGGAGCGACCTGGCTCCACCCTCCATGTCCGCGATGTTCAAAGGAATTGTGGAGCCGGCGCTTCTGCGTTGATGCTTGGGAACACCCAGGTACGTGAATTTCTGGAACGTTCGCACCTGTACGGGTGCAGTGCAGCATGCATCCCCGCGCCTATCACCCTATATTCGAGAAACGGCAGGTATTTCCTGCCGTTACTTTGCCTGGAACAGGGGCTCAGGCATTCCACTCTCATGGATTAGGGGAATAACAGATGAAGCACAACCGTCTTGCGGCGGCCGTCATTGGCGTCGCCGTAGTACTGACTGCATCGCTCGCCGCCAACGCGAGCCACAGCTGGAATAACTACCATTGGGCACGTAATACATCTTCGTTCAACCTGCAGGTCATCGACAGCAACAGCACCAGCTGGGACGATGAGTTGAGTCTGGCGCTCTCGCAGTGGTCACAGTCCACCAAACTCAACATGACCATCACCAGCTACGACTCTTCCACTACGGCGCGACAGCAATGCCGGGCAGTTGCTGGAAAAATCCGGTCTTGCAATTACACATACGGCAACAACGGCTGGCTTGGCCTGGCCTCGATCAATCTCGACGGCAACGGTCATATTTCGCAAGGCACGTCCAAGATGAACGACAGTTACTCCTCGTCGTTCGCCAGTCAGAACCAGCGTCGCCATGTCATGTGCCAGGAACTTGGCCATACCCTGGGCTTGGGACATACCAGCGAGAATGGATCGATCCAGAACACCTGCATGGACTATTCCACGTCGTCCACCAGCACGGCGCCAAACTCGCACGACTACAGCCAGCTGTCGTCGATTTACAGCCACCTGGATACCTACAGCAGCTACAGCGGCGCCGCAAAAACCACGGCCACGCAGAAAGCCATGGTAGGACCACTGCCGATCGGCATCATGGTGCGCAAGGGCGTATTTGATGAGCTCTGGGCAGCACCCGATGGCAAAGGCGGCACCTGGATCCATCACATCACGCTGGCCCCGGGTTTCGAGCACACCGAGTTGCTCGACGGAGAATGATGGATCTGGTTTGCTTGCGAGCCGCATGACAAAAACGCCGGGGTTGTACCCGGCGTTTTTTTGTGTCGATTCGCTTCCAAGTGCGGAGTTGCCTTGAGTCATTGAGCAACCACGAGTCCTGCGATCAGCCAATAGTCAGTTGCCGGCGGGTGCTGGTATCACGACCCCGGTCAATCCGCAGTCGCGTACCGGTGTCGCCGAGCCGAACTGCTCGACCTTCGATACAACGAGTTCATTGCCGTCTGCCGATTGCACGCCGGCCAGACGGACGTACACCGGCGTGTCCTCGCCGAGGCCAAAATCCTGGGCCTTGGTTTGAAGATCCGCAGACCCGGATACGCGCCACTGCTGCGATTGCCCACAAGACTGGAACATGCCCTGACCTGCCCGTTCCATGTACCAGCCGGCAAAGGACTTGCCTTCGGCAACAAGTGGTCTATCCATCGCTGCGGGTGGTTGCTCCGTCGCCGCAACCACAGGTTGCTGTTCTGCAGCTTTGGCCAAGGGTTGTTCCCCTGTAGCGTCGCCCTCCGGTAGCTTCTCCGTGACGCCGCAACCCACCATGACGGCCAATACCGCAATACCGATCATCCATCGTGATGCTTTGGATTGCATATCCATCTCCTTGATTGAGGAACATAGAAACCCTGCCCGCTTGTTTGCCGTTGCGGTCATACGCGTGCGTCCAGGGCACGTCAGGATGCTTATGCAGCCATTGCGCGACAAGCATCCGCACAGCGTCGGCAGGCCTCCGCACACTTCTGGCAATGCTCCATGTCGTGCGCGGCGCACTGTTCGGCGCACCAGTCGCAAATTTTTGCGCATAGCGCGCAGATTTCCTTGTGGAAGGGACTATTGCGCGCCATCGCATCGGCGCATAGACGGCAGATGGCAGCGCATTCGATGCAGCAGGCGGGACAGTCATTCATGCTGTCCTTGCCGACCATGTGGCTGAAGCAATTGCCGCATTCGGTCGCGCAGTCGTTGCAGGCCGCAATGCAGTCGCGGATAGCCTGGGTCAGGTGATGGCTCATGGTATTTCTCCTTGTCGATGGGTGAGTAGTTGTACGGGCCTTCCCCCGCGCGCCCGTCGGCACGCCCCTCTTGTCTTGTCTAATGTCGGGCAAAGGCCGTGGTCGAACCATCGCGCCCCACCAGCTCCACCGTATAAGGTTGTTTCGTGCCGTCAGGCATTTCCATGCCCGGCGAACCCGCCGGCATTCCCGGAAGGACCAGACCCTTCGCATCTGGTTTTTCTGTCAGTAGTCGTTTGATGTCGTCCGCCGGAACGTGGCCTTCCACGAAATAACCGGCCACTTCCGCGGTATGGCACGAGCCCTTCCCCACTGGCACCCCGACGCGTTCCTTGATCGGGTTGAGGTTGTCGTCGTTTCGCACGTCGACTTCAAACCCGTTCTTGCGCAAGTGTTCCACCCAGCTCGCACAGCAGCCGCAACTCGCGCTCTTGTGGACGACGACCGGCGGCAAATCCGTGGACCGCTTCGCAAGAATCTCAGGGGTGATCATTGACGCGGCGGCGCGGTTTGATTCGATCGCAGCCGGCTCCGGGCTGCGTGCGCACGCTGGCAACGCGAACGCGAGGCACAACGCCAGTCCGACGCCCCCCAAGCTTGATACCAACAAGAGTGTTCGCATGATGATCTCCTCGTTTCAGCGTTTCGGTCGCGACGACCAGTGGATGTGGACGATCCGCCAGTCAGCGCCGGATTTCTGCAAGACCATCGTCTCGGTGCTGAGCAAGGTCATCGGCTTGCCGTCCTTGCTTGCGTGCAATTCGCTTTCGCTGCCGACCCATGCGAGACCGCCTTCAATCCGCGCCCGACGACGCTTGAGCTGGCTGTGCGTGCCCTTGAGGAACTGCGCGTCGGCGATGGCGTGATGCCCCATGTACTCCGTGCGGCTGCGTTCGGCGCCGCCGGTTTCCAGGATTAGCACCTCGGGGTCCAGCAATGTTTCCACCGTCTTCATGTCGCCTGCGGCGAGCGCCTGGCCGAAGCGTTCAACTACTGTCACGGCCGCCTGGGCTCCGGCGGAAACATCCATTTGCGGTACGGCAGCGTCAGGCTGCGGAGGGTGTGCATGCGGAGTGGGCGCAGCTTTCGTTTGCGCGGCGGCGGGCATTGCGCCGCCGATGGCGAGGACAAGGACGAGGGCAAGGGACGTGGCGAGGGTTTTCATGCGTGGCAGCTCCAAAGGTTCAGTGTTGGTGATCATGGCCATCGTTGGCTTTGGTGGCTGTCGGCGCTGGATGCGACTCGACCGTACCGTCGGCACGGCGATGTTCGACGGTTGCTGGTGACGAGTCGGCAGCGGCCTTGTCCTGATGGGGAGTTGTTCCCGGCGGATGGCCATGCGGTTTGGATTCATCGCTCGGCTTGTCTTTCATTGGCATGTCGCCGTGATCATCCGCCATGCCTTCGCCGACCGGGGACATCGTCTCGCCGCCGCCATGCGAATGGCCTTCGCTGCTGGCGACGATCGCGTCGTAAGCCGTCTTGTCGAGTTTCGGAAGCTGTTGCAGGAACGCGACCATGCCCCAGATGTACTGGTCGTCCATGCTGCGCCCCCACGCGGGCATGCCCGAGGCCTTGATGCCATGCTTGGTGACCCAGAACGCATGCGCCGGGTTAACCGCTTCAAGTTTCGAGAAATTCGGCGGCGCCGGATACAAGCCCTTGCTCAATTCGGTGTCCTGCATGCCGGGTGCGAGATGGCAACCGGTGCACATCGAGCTGTA
This sequence comes from Lysobacter sp., assembly GCA_026786005.1. Taxonomy (GTDB): domain Bacteria; phylum Pseudomonadota; class Gammaproteobacteria; order Xanthomonadales; family Xanthomonadaceae; genus JALYOU01. The sequence continues at coordinate 12,590 of JAJAYW010000200.1, forward strand.
GTTGCCGGCACCCTGGCTGATCAACGCCCCATCGCTCAGATCTGGCACCTTGATCGCACCGGCGTGGCGGGCGATCGAGCGCTCGCGCATCATGCGCAGCATCATGGAGGTCGGGCGCAGATGCATGTCGTCCGCGCCGATGTTGTACATGCCGGACCAAACGAAACCGCCGATGGCCACACCGGCAATGCCCGTCAGCACGGCGAGGGTGAACATGGATGTTCGTGTCACGAATGGCATG
>JAJAYW010000201.1 GCA_026786005.1 Lysobacter sp.
CGCGACAGTACTGGCCGAGCCGCGGTATCTGTCGCATTGGGCCGGCCCCACCACGCTCGGTGCCAAGGCGCTGCCACAACAGCCGGTCGTGCAGATGAGCTGGTTCGCCGCGCAGGCGTACTGCGAAGCGCAAGGTGCGCGCCTGCCGACATGGTCGGAATGGGAATACGCGGCCGCGGCCGACGAGACGCGGCGCGACGCCCGCAAGGACCCCGCCTGGCGCGAACGCATCCTGTCCTGGTATTCGAAGCCATCCAATCAGGCGCTGCCACGCGCTGGCCTGCAGTCGCCGAACGTCTATGGCGTGCAGGACCTGCACGGCCTGGTGTGGGAATGGACCGACGATTTTTCCTCGCTGCTGGTCTCCGGCGACAACCGCAACCAGGGCGACGCCGACAAGGCCAAGTTCTGCGGCGCCGGCGCGCTGTCGATGGACGATCGCGACAACTACGCGGTGCTGATGCGGGTGGCGATGCTGTCCTCGCTCGAGGCCCGCGACACCACCGCCAACCTTGGCTTCCGCTGCGCAAAGGACCTGGAATGAAACGCTTGCGCCCCGCCCTCGCCTTCCTGCTAATGGTTGCCGCGAGCGCCTTCGCCGCGCAGTCGCAGACGCCCTTGCCGAAGGACTCCGTCTACCAACTGCCGATGCAGCTCACTGACCAGCACGGCAAGTCCTGGGACTGGCGCGGCAAACGCGGCGAGCCGCAGGTCGTGGCGATGTTTTACACGTCGTGTCCGTACATCTGCCCGCTGATCGTCGACAGCGGCAAGGCAGTCGAGCATGCGCTGACGCCGGCCGAACGCGCCAGGCTCGGCATCCTGCTGATCAGCATGGATCCGAAGCGCGACACGCCCGCGGCGCTGTTGTCGGTCGCCAGCAAACGAAAACTTGATTCTGCTCGCTGGTCGCTGGCCAGCCCGAAGGCGGACGCTGTGCGCAGCGTCGCTGGCGTGCTCGGCGTGCGTTACCGCGCACTTGCCGATGGCGAATTCAACCACACCAGCGCGCTGGTGCTGCTCGACCGCGATGGCCGCATCGTCGCCCGCACCGAAAAAATCGGCAGCCGGGTCGATGCGGAATTCCTGGCCGCAGTGCGTGTTGCGCTGGCTGCCCGCAAAAAAAACTGACCGGTCAGCGACGGGCTCAGCCCCGGCTCAACCTGGATATCGCGCGAATACCAACGTGCCGTTGGTGCCGCCGAAACCGAAGCTGTTGGACATCACTGTGTCGATGCGGGCCTCGCGACTTTCACGCAGGATCGGGAAGCCCTCTGCAAGCGGATCGAGGTTGGCGATGTTGGCCGAGCCGGCCATGAAGCCGTCCTGCATCATCAGCAGGCAATAGATCGCCTCGTGCACGCTGGCGGCGCCGAGCGAATGGCCCGACAGCGCCTTGGTCGACGACAGCGGCGGAACCTTGTCGCCGAACACCGCGCGCACCGATTGCAGTTCGACCACGTCGCCCAGCGGCGTCGAAGTGGCATGGGTGTTGAGATAGTCGATCGGCGCATCGACGCCGGCCAGCGCCATGCGCATGCAGCGCACTGCGCCCTCGCCCGAGGGCGCGACCATGTCGACGCCATCGGAGGTCACGCCGTAGCCGACCAGCTCGGCCAGGATGCGCGCGCCACGCGCCTGCGCATGCTGCAGGCTCTCCAGCATCAGCATGCCGCCGCCACCGGCGATGACGAAGCCGTCGCGGCTCACGTCATACGGGTTGGATGCAGTCAGCGGGGTGGCGTTGTGATGCGTGGACAGCGCGCCCATCGCATCGAACTGCGAGGTCATGCCCCAGTGCACTTCCTCGCCGCCTCCGGCGAAGATCACGTCCTGCGCGCCGTGGCGGATAAAGTCCGCAGCGGCGCCGATGCAGTGCGCGGACGTCGCGCACGCGGCCGAGATCGAGTAACTGAGACCGCGGATGCCGAACGCGGTGGCCAGCGCTGCCGACACCGTCGAACACATCGTGCGCGGCACCATGTACGGACCGACCTTGCGCACGCCCTTGTTGCGCAGCAGGTCGCCGGTCTCGATCTGCCAATGTGCGGAACCGCCGCCGGAGCCGGCAATCAGGCCCGTGCGATCGCTACGGACCTGCGCATCGCTGAGGCCGGCATCGACAATCGCATCGCGCATCGCGATGTAGCTGTAAGCCGCCGCATCGCCCATGAAGCGCTTGAGCTTGCGATCGATCTGCGCCTCCAGATCGATCTCCGGCACGCCGGCGACCTGGCTGCGCAGCCCCAGTTCGGCGTATTCGGGAATGTGCTTGATGCCGGCGCGGCCCTCGCGCAGCGAAGACGACACGCTGGCCTGGTCGTTGCCGAGGCAGGACACGATGCCCATGCCGGTGATGACGACACGCCTCTCAGATGCAGGAAGCATGCTCAGAAACCCTCGGTTGAAGTGAACAGGCCCACGCGCAGGTCCTTGGCGGTGTAGATCTCGCGCCCGTCGACGAGCATGCGACCGTCGGCGATGACCATCCTCAGTTTGCCGCGCATCACGCGGCGGATATCGATTTCGTAGCGGACCAGCGTGGCCGCGGGCAGCACCTGGCCGGTGAACTTGACCTCACCGACGCCGAGCGCACGACCGCGGCCGGGCTCGCCCAGCCACGGCAGGTAGAAGCCGGCCAATTGCCAGAGCGCATCGAGCCCGAGGCAGCCCGGCATCACCGGGTCACCCTCGAAATGGCAGGCGAAAAACCACAGGTCCGGCCGGATGTCGAGTTCAGCCCGGATCACGCCCTTGCCGTACTGACCGCCTTCGGTGGCGATCTGGGTGATGCGGTCGAACATCAGCATCGGCGGCAGCGGCAGGCGCGCGTTGCCGGGACCGAACATCGTGCCGTGAGCGCAGGACAGCAGTTGTTCGTAGTCGAGTGAGGAAGGTCGCGTCATCAGGTAACCACTGGCGTGAGATGCGCTAGTTTGGCGGACAAATGCTGCGTTTGTCGTGATGGCGTCAATGGCGATTTCCGTACGCCGGCGGACGCTGGTCTATCCATCCCTCGCCATCCCACAAGGTACGCAGTCAGGAATTCGCCACGCCGTGCGGGACGTGGCCGGCGGCAACGTGCTGCCTGGCCGAATCGATGTTGTGCAGCGAGTCGTCGAAGAAAATATCTGCGCCGAAGGCTTCCAGGAACGGACCCTTGGCACGGCCGCCGAGGAACAACGCTTCGTCGAGGCGCACGTCCCATTCGCGCAGCGTACGGATCACGCGCTCGTGCGCGGGGGCGGATCGCGCGGTGACCAACGCCGTGCGAATGGGAGCGGATTCTCCTGCGGGGAACGCGGCTTGCAGGCGATGCAGCGCATCCAGGAACCCCTTGAACGGCCCACCCGATAACGCCTCCCTGGCGCGTTCGCGCTCATGGCGTGCGAATGCTTCCAGTCCGTCCTTGCGCGACATGCGTTCGCCTTCATCACCGAAGATCACAGCATCGCCATCGAACGCGATACGCAATTGCCCCGAGCGTTGCTGTGGCGCCTTGGCGGGAAGAATGGTCGCGGCGGCGACGCCATGTTCCAGTGCGCGCCGCACTGATTCCGGATTCGCCGACAGGAACAGCTGCGCTCCGAACGGCTTGATGTAGGGCCAGGTCGGCGCCCCCGAGGTGAACGTCGCGCGCGAGATCGCAAGCTTGTGGTGCTGGATGGAGTTGAAGATCCCCAGGCCGGTGTCCGCTGAGTTGCGCGACAGCAGGATCACCTCGACGTGCGGCGCATCCAGCGGCGCGTTGTCGTTGAGCGCGAGCAGTTTGCGCACCAGCGGAAACGCGATGCCAGGCTCCAGCACATCGTCCTCGCGGTTGCGCTGATGCGCGGCGTAGGCCTGGATGCCTTCGCTTTCGAACAAGCCGTGGCTGTGTTCGAGGTCGAATAGCGCCCGCGCAGTGATGGCGACGATCAGGGGGTCGGGAGTATCAGGTGCCATGCAGACAGTATCGCGCACAGGTGTCGCGCTGGTTGCGACGGGTCTGGCAGGCAGCAAGCCATGGATGTGAGGTCATAGCCGAATGCTGGGACGAACGAAAGAACGTTTAAAAAGTCGTCATCTCCGCGGGCGCCGGGAACTTACTTTCAGATTGCTGTGAGTTGGGTCCCCGGCCTTCGCCGGGATGACGGCTTTCACTTGTCGGAACCACGCTTGTTTGATCCGAAGCGTGCGAAGCAATGACAGATCCCGAGCGTGAGTGCCGAGCCGCGGCTTTTCAATTTGGTGGCGGCAAGGCGGGTTGCCTTCCAATAGCGAAGCCGATCAACCAGCCGTGCGCCCAAAACGTCGCATATGAATGACCAGCTTCGCTGTTGAAAAGCGCTTTGCACCCACGACCACGATCTACACCACGAACTGTTCGCTGAGAATCCGCTCTTCCAAGTTGTGCTCCGGATCGAACAACAACGTCACGGTGCGGTCGCGTGATTCGCGGATCGTGACTTCAACGACGTCGCGCGTTTCGTGCGAATCGGCGGTGACGCTGACTGGCCGCTTGTACGGATCGAGTACGCGGAAGCGCACCTCGGTATCGGCCTTGAGCACGGCGCCGCGCCAGCGCCGCGGGCGGAACGGCGCGATCGGCGTCAGCGCAATCACACCCGAACCCAGCGGCAAGATCGGGCCGTGCGCGGAGAAGTTGTAGGCGGTGCTGCCGGCGGCGGTGGCCAGCATGACGCCGTCGCATACCAGTTCGTCGAGGCGCGTCTGGCCATTGAGGTCGATGCGCACGTGCGCCGCCTGGCGCGTCTGCCGCAGCAACGACACTTCGTTGTAGGCCAGCGAACCGACACTGGCGCCCGATTCGGTCAACGCCACCATTTCCAGTGGCCGCAGCACGGCGGGCTCGGTCATGCCGATGCGCTCGATCAGGTCATCGCTGCGGTGTTGGTTCATGAGGAACCCGACCGTGCCCAGTTTCATGCCATATACCGGCTTGCCCAGGCCGCCATAACGATGCAGCGTCTGCAGCATGAAACCATCGCCGCCGAGCGGGCAGATCACATCCGAATCTTCAGGCGCATGCTGGCCATGCTGCGAGGCCAGTTCGTCCAGGGCCAGCTGCGCACCGTCCGTTGGACTGGCGAGGAAGGCGATGCGCGGCGACTGGGTCATCGGGGAATCCAGTTTCGATCGATGCTCATGATGCGGCGAGGATATCGTAGGGTGGGGCTCGGCCCACCATGCCCTTCGATCCGGTCGCAACGGCGCGGGATCCTCGAATCGAGAAAATCCATTAAAAAAAACTCATCCCGGCGAAAGCCGGGATGACGGCTTTGGGTCAGGCATTTGTAGAGCGGAGCTTGCTCCGCTGCTTTTCGGGCGATGCAAAAGCCCTGCGCAACCAAGGCATGAGCAGCGGAGCGTTGCCCTACTCGCCCGCGGCCGCCATCTGTCCCAACCTGCGCACTGCCACCGACACCGTCGGATAGTCGAGCGATTTCTGCGCGACCAGCTCGGCGAACATCGACTGGGTGAAACGCAATGAAGGATCGTCGCGTTGCAGCCATTGCTCGACCTGCTGCTCCGGCGAACCCTTGCCGCTGGACAGCACCTGACCGACTAATGCGCGTTGCTGCGATGCAAGTTCGTCGCGCAACACGCCGCGTGCGTGCGCATGCCAGCGACCCTCGACGGGAAGCGCATCGATCTGGTCGCGCAACCACGACAGGTTGAGTGCATCGCCCAGGCCGTAATACGCCTTGGCGACGTCAACCGGTTGCAAGGTGCGTGCCGCGGCGACTTCGACGATGTCGGGTGCTGCATCCAGCAACCGTAGTGTCGCAAGCTGCGCCGACAACTCCGGCGACAACCCTTTCTGTTGCCATACCGCGAGGCGTGCGTCGTAGTCGGCACGCAATGTCCTGGGCAATAGCGCGGGCAACGCGGCACGGATCGCGAGGATGCCGTCGCGGTAACGATCCACCGCTGCTGCGATGTTGGGCATCGCGCCCGGGCGCGCCAGCAGCCCGCGCGACATCGAACGCAGCAGGTTCCAGATTTCCAGCAGCGCATCGATCTGAACCGCTTCGGGCACCTTGCCGTCGAGCGCATCGATCTGCGCCCACAAATCACGCGTATCCAGCGCCTCGCGGCTGGTGGTATAGGCCTCGGCGACTTCCGCCGACGTGCGGCCGGTGTCTTCCTGCATGCGCAGGGTAAACGTCGCGCCCATGCGGTTGACCATGGAGTTGGTCACCGCGGTTGCGATGATTTCGCGTTTGAGCCGATGGTTTTCCATCGCCGCCGCGTATTTGTGCTGCAACGGGATCGGAAAATAACGCACTAGTTCCTTCGACAGGAACGCATCTTCGGGCACGTCCGAATCGAGCAGCCGCATGAACAGGACAATCTTGGCGTATGACAGTAGTGTCGAGAGTTCCGGGCGGGTCAGTCCTTCGCCGCGCGCCTTGCGTTCGGTGAGCTCGGCATCGGTCGGCAGGAATTCGATCTGGCGATCGAGCAGGCCTTCGGATTCCAGCGTGCGGATGAAGTGCTGCTTGGAACCGAGCCGCGACACGCTCATCCGCTCCATCAGGCTGATCGCCTGGTTCTGGCGGTAGTTGTCGTTGAGCACGAGATCCGCTACTTCATCGGTCATCGCCGCGAGCAATGTGTTACGCGCTTCCAGCGTCAACCGGTTGGCCTGCACTTCGCCGTTGAGCAGGATCTTGATGTTGACCTCGTGAGCGGAGGTATCCACGCCTGCGGAATTGTCGATGAAGTCGGTGTTGAGCAACAGGTGAGCCTCGCGCGCAGCCTCGACGCGACCGTTCTGCGTGACACCCAGGTTGCCGCCCTCGCCGATCACCTTGCAGCGCAGGTCGCGACCATCGACGCGCAACCCGTTGTTGGCGCGATCGCCGACATCGGCGTGCGTCTCGAAGCTGGCCTTGACATAGGTGCCTATGCCCCCGTTCCACAACAGATCGACCGGCGCCTTGAGGATTGCGTTCATCAGTTCATTCGGGCTCATCGCCTCGACGGTCCCGTCGATACCCAATGCCGTCTTGACCTCGGGCGTCAACGCAATCGACTTCAACGTGCGCGCATGTAGACCGCCACCAGTGCTGATCAACGACGCGCCGTAATCCTCCCAGCTCGAGCGCGGCAACGCGAACATGCGCTCGCGTTCGACGAAGCTTTTTTCCGCATCCGGATTGGGGTCGAGGAAGATGTGGCGATGGTCGAACGCGGCCAGCAGGCGGATGTGTTTCGACAGCAACATGCCGTTGCCGAACACGTCGCCAGACATGTCGCCGATGCCGACCACTGTGAAGTCCTGCGTCTGGCAATCGCGGCCCATCGCGCGGAAATGGCGCTTGACCGATTCCCACGCGCCCTTCGCGGTGATGCCCATGCCCTTGTGGTCATAACCAACCGAGCCGCCGGAGGCAAACGCATCGCCCAGCCAGAAGTCGTGTTCGGCGGCGATGCCGTTGGCGATATCGGAAAACGTGGCGGTGCCCTTGTCGGCGGCGACGACCAGGTACGGATCGTCTTGGTCGTGGCGGACGACATCCTGCGGATGCACCACCTTGCCATCGACCAGGTTGTCGGTGATGTCGAGCAGCGCATTGATGAACATCTTGTAGCAGGCCACGCCTTCGGCCATTACCGCATCACGGCTTTCCGGTGTGGAGCCGCCGCCGACCGGCGATTGCTTGACGAAGAAACCACCCTTGGCGCCGACCGGCACGATCACCGTGTTCTTGACCATCTGTGCCTTGACCAGGCCCAGCACTTCGGTGCGGAAATCCTCACGCCGGTCCGACCAGCGCAGGCCGCCACGGGCGACGGGGCCGAAGCGCAGGTGGATGCCTTCGACGCGAGGGCTGTAGACGAAAATCTCGCGATAAGGCTTGGGTTTTGGCAGGTCCGGCACCTTGTCCGAATCGAACTTGAAGCTGATGTAGTACGCGGGCTTGCCGTCATGCAGCTGGTAGTAGTTGGTGCGCAAGGTCGCGTCGATGACGCTGATGTAACTGCGCAGGATGCGGTCTTCATCAAGACTGGAGACGCGATCCAGCAATCCCTTCAACGCCTTGCGCGTGCTGTCGGCCTGTTGCTCGCGCGGCGCCGAACGCGCATCGAGCACGGACTGCAGTATTTTCTGTGCCGCCTCATCCGCGGCAAGCGCATGCAATTGCTGTTGCAGCTGGCTGACCCCCTTGTGGATCTGTTCGGGCGTTTCGCTGCCAGTGCACGGATCGAACCTGGCTTCAAACAGCTCGACCAGCAAGCGCGCCAGCAACGGATGTTTTGCCAGTGTTTCCTCGACATAGGTCTGCGAGAACGGCACGCCCACCTGCAGCAGATATTTGCTGTAGCCTCGCAGCATCGCCACCTGCCGCCAATCCAGGCCGCCATCGAGGATCAGGCGATTGAAGCCGTCGTTCTCGGCATCGCCGCGCCAGATGCGTGAGAACGCTTCCTCGAAATTCTCATCCAGCGTGCTGACGTCGAGTTCGGCGTTGGCGGCTTCCACTTCGAAGTCCTGGATGTAGACCGGCTGGTTGTCGATCTCGATCCGGTACGGGTGTTCGGAGATCACACGCAAGCCCATGTTTTCCATCATCGGCAACACGTCCGACAACGGGATGTCGCTGTTCTGGCGATACAGCTTGAAGCGCAGCGCGCCCTGGCCTTCCCCGCGTTCCGCCGCCCGGCACAGGCTCAGGCGCAGGTCGTCCGGGCCGCTCAACGCCGCCAGCTGCTCGACATCCTTGGCGGCGATGGCCGGAGTGACTTCCTCGATGTAGGCCATCGGCAACGCGCGCCCGTAGTGGTTCGCCATGCGCAGGCCTTCGTGTTCGCCATGCTTGAGGACGACCTGGTCGCGCAACTCGTCATGCCAGTTGCGGACGATGTTCGCCAGTTCGGCATCGAGTTCATTGGCATCGAAATCGACCTGTGTACCGGCCTTGGGGCGCGCGATCAGATGCAGTTGCGCCAGCGGCGATTCGCCGACCTGGATCGAGGTATCGATTTGCTCGGCATTCAACGCTGTCTTGAGCATCTGTTCGATGCGCAGGCGCGTGTCGGTGTTGAAGCGGTCGCGCGGCACGAAGGCGAGCGCCGAGAAGAAACGACCATAGGGATCGCGACGCATGAACAGCTTCGGACGGACGCGCTCCTGCAAACCGAGGATGCCGGTCGCGGTGAGATACAGATCGTCTTCGCTGGACTGGAACAATTCATCACGCGGCAGCATTCCCAAGATGTTTTTTAGCGCCTTGCCGCTGTGGCTGTTGGGCGCCAGGCCTGAGCGCTTCATGACGTGCTCGTAGCGCTGCCGCACCACCGGGATGTCCCACGGGCGATACGCATACGCGCTGCTGGTGTAGAGGCCCAGGAAGCGTTCCTCGCGCACCGGGCGATCGTTCTCGTCGAACGACAGCACGCCGATGTAATCCATGTAACCGGAGCGGTGCACGGTGGAACGTGCGTTGGTCTTGGTCAGGATCAACGCATCGGTCGCGCCGGACTGCTGCATCGAATGCGCCGCCAACTGGCCAAGTGGACGCGTCGGATGTTTGTCGGTGCCGCGCAGCAGCCCCAGTCCGGTGCCCGGGACCGCGCGCAACACGTCCTCGCCACTGTCGGCGACGACCTCGTATTCGCGATAGCCGAAGAAGGTGAAGTGGTTGTTGGCGGCCCAGCGCAGGAAATCCTGCGCTTCCTCGCGGCCTGCGCGGCTGACTGGCATCGGACGGCGCGCAAGTTCTTCCGCGATTTCGCTCATGCGATCGCGCATGCGCGCCCAGTCGCCGACGATGATGCGCACGTCATGCAGCGCTTTGCGTACATCGGCTTCGATCCGTGCAAAATCCTCGCCCGGGGTTTGCCGGTCTATTTCCAGATACAACAACGATTCGGGGATGCCCTGCCCTGACGCGATCATCATGCCCTCGGCATCGCGCTCGACGGGAACGACCGGGTGGCCTAGCACATGGATGCTGATGTTCGCCTGCGCCATCGCCATGCCGACCGAGTCGACCAGAAACGGCATGTCGTCGTTGATCGCCTGCAGCACGGTGTGCGGCGATTGCCAGCCATGTTCTTCAACGGTCGGGTTGAACAGGCGCAACACCACTTCGCCGGGCTGTCGTTGCCGCGCGAGCTCAAGCACGCTGCGTGCCAGCGCCGCCCACTCCGTCGGCGTGTGCACCCCATATTCTTCCGGTGACAACCGCGCGAAGAATGCGTTGACGAATGGTTCAGCGATGCCGCGCTCATTCGCAGGCAGCAACTGGTGCAAGGCGTCGAGAATCGGAGCGAGGGAAACATCGTGCAGGGTATTAGCAGGCTGGGCGTTCATGTCTAGTCCGTGAACAATCGGGATTGGCAATGTGTTTGGAAAGGTCCGTGCGTCGTAATTTGTAGAGCGTCCTTCGACAGGCTCAGGATGAGCGAGTCGTACTCCGCTGCCTTTCGCATCGCGCCAAGAGCAGTCGAGCAAGCTCGACTGTACGAAAAGCGGCTCAGCGCAGACCCGTCTCGTGACGTGCAATCACCAGACGCTGGATCTCGCTGGTACCTTCGTAGATTTCGGTGATCTTGGCGTCGCGGAAGTACCGTTCAAGCGGCATTTCCTTCGAATATCCCATGCCGCCATGGATCTGCACGGCCTGGTGCGTGATCCACATCGCCGCTTCCGATGCGGTGAGCTTGGCGACGGCCGCCTCGGTGGTGAACTTCTGGCCCTGACCTTTCAGCCATGCCGCGCGCAGCGTCAAGAGCAGCGACGCATCCAGCTTGCACTTCATGTCGGCGATCTTGGCCTGGGTCATCTGGAACGCGCCGATCGGCTGGCCGAAGGCCTTGCGCTCGCGCACGTATTCCAATGTGGCTTCGTAAGCAGCACGCGCAAGTCCAATCGCCTGCGAAGCGATGCCGATGCGGCCTGCATCGAGCACGCTCATGGCGATCTTGAACCCGTGGCCATCCTCGCCCAACACTTCGTCCGGGGGCGCGAGGTAATCGGTGAATTCGATCTCGCAGGTGGCCGACGCGCGGATGCCGAGCTTGGGTTCGGTCTTGCCTCGATGGAAGCCATCACGCGCAGTGTCGATCACGAACGCAGTGATGCCGCGCGCGCCCTTGTCGGGATCGGTCATCGCGAACAGCACGATGTATTTGGCGACCGGCCCGGACGTGATCCAGCTTTTCTTGCCGTTGATGACGTAGCTGCCGTCGGCCTGCTTCACCGCGCGGCACTTCATCGCCGTCGCATCGGAGCCCGATTGCGGCTCGCTCAGCGCGAATGCACCGATTTCCACGCCCTCGGCGATCGCGCGCACGTATTTCTGTTTCTGCGTCTCGGTGCCGTGGGTCAGGATGCCGTTGCAGAACAGCGAGTTGTTGACCGACATGATGGTGGAGTGCGCGGCATCGCCTGCGGCAATCTCGATCATGGCCAGCACGTAGCTAATCGGGTCCATCCCTGCGCCGCCGTACTCGGCCGGCACTTCTATCCCCATCAGGCCGTTTTCACCGAGCAGCTTGATGTTGTCGAGTGGAAATTCGCCGGTCTTGTCGAAGTGCTCGGCGCTGGGTGCGATCTTTTCACGGGCGACGCGCCTGGCGACGTCCTGGATCAATAACTGCTCTTCGGTATAGCGAAAATCCACGGAGAACTCCCGATCTGGCGACTAGGCGGTGAATTGTACCGAGGCGTCATCCATAACCCCACCCGCGGGCAGCATGAACAACGCTGGTTTGACCTTGAACCACGCGAGGCGGATAATTATCTCTGAATCGCGATGGAAAGATATTAATGGATCTCGAAGGCTGGTCGGCGTATTTCAAGCTGTTTGCGGACGCCACGCGCGTGCGCTTGCTGGCGCTGCTCGAGGGTGAGGAATTGACCGTCGCCGAACTGTCCTCGATCACCCGTCTGGCGCAGCCGCGCGTGTCCACGCACCTTGCAAAATTGAAGGAAGCCGGCCTCGTGCGCGATCGGCGCGCGGGCGTGTCGGCGTACTACCGTTTCGATGACAGCTCGCTAGATCCAGCGCAAAGAATGTTATGGCAGAGCCTGCGCACCGGCAGCGACGACCCCTTGCTGCGGCAAGATGCCGAACGCGTGCCCGTCGTGCTGGCCACGCGCGCCGCCGACCAGAACTGGGCCGACAGCGTGGCCGGCGACATGGAACGTCATTACTCGCCGGGACGCACGTGGGAAGCCTTGGCGCGTTCGGCGCTGCCACTGTTGGAAACCGGCGATGTCCTCGATCTTGCTTCCGGCGATGGCGTATTGGCAGAATTACTGGCGCCGCATGCGCACCGCTATGTGTGCGTCGATACCAGCCCGCGCGTGGTCGCGGCAGCGGCCGAACGCCTGCGTCCCTTCAAGAATGTCGAAGTACGCACCGGCGACATGCACGCGTTGCCGTTCGCGGCAGGCGAGTTCGACCTGGTGGTGCTGATGCACGCATTGACCTATGCAACGCGGCCCGCGCAGGCCGTGGCCGAGGCTTCGCGTGTGTTGCGCAAGGGCGGTCGCTTGTTGCTGAGCAGTCTGGCCAAGCACGAGCACAAGGCGGCAGTCGAGTTGTACGGACACGTCAATCTCGGGTTCACCGACAAGGAGCTGCGCAAGTTCGCCGAGAAGGCTGGACTGGACGTGCGCAGCACCGAGACCATCACACGGGAAAAACGCCCGCCGCATTTTGAAGTCATTTCACTGATTGCGAGAAAGAAATGAAGACGCTTCCCTGGCACAACCCCGAGCGCGTCGCCAAACTGCATGCCGCGCTGGCGCAGCGCATCCTGATCCTCGACGGCGCGATGGGCACGATGATCCAGCGCCACGATTTCCAGGAAACCGACTATCGCGGCGAGCGTTTCGCACACGGTTATGACGTGCTGTTCACGGCAGACGGCCACGCACACGGCGATGGCTGTGGCTGCAGCAGCCACGACCAGAAAGGCAACAACGACCTGTTGACGCTGACCCAGCCCGAAGTGATTCGCGACATCCACACGGCGTATCTCGCGGCAGGCGCCGACCTGGTCGAAACCAACACCTTCAATTCGACCGCCATCTCGCTGGCCGACTATCGCCTGCAACATCTGGTGCACGAATTGAATCGCGAAGGCGCAGCACTCGCCCGCTCAGCCTGCGATGCCGCCCAACTGCAAACGCCGGATCGTCCGCGCTTTGTCATCGGCATCCTCGGCCCCACCAGTCGCACCGCGTCGCTCAGTCCGGATGTCAACGATCCCGGCTTCCGTGCCGTGAGTTTCGATGAACTGGTGCTGACCTATCGCGACGCGACCGACGGCCTGATCGAAGGCGGCGCCGACGCGATCATGATCGAGACGGTGTTCGACACGCTCAACGCCAAGGCGGCGTTGTACGCCATCGAGCAATCATTCGATGCGCTCGGGGCGCGCTTGCCGGTGATGGTGTCGGGCACGATTACCGATGCCTCCGGCCGCACCTTGTCCGGTCAAACCGCTGAAGCCTTCTGGTATTCACTGCGCCATTCGCGTCCGCTGTCCATCGGACTGAACTGCGCGCTGGGCGCCAAGGACCTGCGCGCGCACGTGGATGTGCTGTCGCAGGTCGCCGAATCCTACGTGTCGACGCATCCCAACGCCGGCCTGCCCAATGCCTTCGGCGGCTACGACGAGACGCCGGAGGACATGGCATCGGTACTCGGCGAGTTCGCAGCGGCGGGCCTGCTCAACATCGTCGGCGGCTGCTGCGGCACCACACCCGAGCATATCGCTGCGATCGCAGAGGCGGTAGGCAAGCATGCGCCGCGCGTGTTGCCGCAACACGAAGCGCTCGCTGCATGAATCTGCAACGCCACACCCGGCTCAGCGGCCTCGAACCGCTGGTCATCACCCCGGAAATCAACTTCGTCAACATCGGCGAACGCACCAACGTCACCGGGTCGGCCGCCTTCCGCAAACTGATCAAGGACAACCGCTATGACGAGGCCGTGGAAGTCGCCCGCCAGCAGGTGACGAGCGGCGCGCAGATCCTCGACGTCAACATGGACGAAGGCATGCTCGATTCCGAGCATGCGATGGTCAAATATCTCAACCTGATCGCCGCCGAGCCCGACATCGCGCGCATTCCGGTGATGGTGGATTCGTCGAAGTGGTCGGTGATCGAGGCCGGTCTCAAATGCCTGCAGGGCAAGGGCGTGGTCAATTCGATTTCGCTGAACGAGGGCGAAGAGGTTTTCCTCGAGCACGCGCGAAAGGTCCTGCGCTACGGCGCAGCCGTCGTGGTCATGGCGTTCGACGAGCAGGGTCAGGCCGATACGCAGGCACGCAAGGTCGAGATCTGCGCGCGCGCGTACAAGTTGCTGACCGAGGAAGTCGGCTTTCCACCGGAAGACATCATCTTCGATCCAAACGTTTTCGCCATCGCCACCGGCATCGACGAGCACAACAACTACGCGGTCGATTTCATCGAGGCGACCCGCCAGATCAAGGCGACGTTGCCGCATTGCCATATCTCCGGCGGCGTGTCCAACGTGTCGTTCTCGTTCCGCGGCAACGAGCCGGTGCGCCAGGCGATCCACGCGGTGTTCCTGTATCACGCGATCGCCGCCGGCATGGACATGGGCATCGTCAATGCCGGTGCGATGCCGTTGCTCGATGACTTGGACGCAGACCTGCGCGAGCGCGTCGAGGACGTGGTGCTCAATCGCCGCGATGACGCGACCGAACGCCTGCTGGAGATCGCCGATCGCTACAAGGGCAAGCGGGGCGAAGTCCAGGTCCAGAACCTGGCCTGGCGCGACGCGCACGTCACCGAACGCATCAAGCACGCGCTGGTGCATGGCATCGACCAGTACGTCGAGATCGATACGGAGGAAGCGCGCCAGCAATACGACAAGCCGCTGGAAGTGATCGAAGGCCCGTTGATGGCCGGCATGAACGTGGTTGGCGACCTGTTCGGCGCTGGCAAGATGTTCCTGCCGCAGGTGGTCAAGTCCGCGCGCGTAATGAAAAAGGCCGTGGCCTATCTGTTGCCTTACATCGAAGCGGAGAAACTTCGCACCGGCGACATGGGCAAGAACAATGGCAAGGTGTTACTGGCGACGGTGAAGGGCGACGTGCACGACATCGGCAAGAACATCGTCGGCGTGGTGCTGGCCTGCAACAACTTCGAAGTGATCGATCTCGGCGTGATGGTGTCGGCGCAGACGATCCTCGACAAGGCGCGGGAAATTTCGGCCGACATCATCGGCCTGTCCGGCCTGATCACGCCGTCGCTGGAGGAAATGAGCCACGTCGCCAGGGAGATGAAGCGTCAAGGCTTCGACAAGCCGTTGTTGATCGGTGGCGCCACCACCTCGCGTGCGCACACCGCGTTGAAGATTTCCCCGCATTACGCATCGCCGACGGTCTGGGTCAAGGACGCTTCGCGTGCGGTTGGCGTGGTGCAGTCACTGATCAGCGTCGACCTGCGCGACAAGTTCGTCGCCGCCAACGAAGCCGATTTCGCCGAGATCCGCGAACGCCACAAGAATCGCGGCGACGCCAAGCGGCTGGTGCCGCTGGCCAAGGCGCGCGGGCAGCGGTTCGATGGCGGCTGGGCCGATTACACGCCGTCTGCGCCGAAAACGCCTGGTATCAGCGTGTTCGACGATTACCCGCTACACGAATTGCGCGACACCATCGACTGGTCGCCGTTCTTCAATGCCTGGGAACTCGCGGGCCGCTATCCGAAGATCCTGGACGATGATGTCGTCGGACCGCAGGCACGCGAGTTGTTCGGCGATGCGAATGAAATGCTCGACAGGATCATCGCGGAGAAATGGCTGACGGCGAAGGCGGTGTGCGGCATCTGGCCGGCAAATGCAGTTGGCGACGATGTGGTCGTGTCCCTTCTCGTCCCGGGACAAGGAAAAACAACCACCCTGCACTTCCTCCGCCAGCAGGTCGACAAGCCTGTCGAACGTCCCGACTTCTGCCTCGCCGATTTCATCGCGCCCAAGGATTCCGGCAAGCAGGACTGGATCGGCGCATTCGCCGTGACGGCCGGCATCGGCATCGAACCGCATGTGGCACGTTTTGAAGCCGATCACGATGACTACAACGCGATCATGCTCAAGGCGCTGGCGGATCGCTTGGCCGAGGCATTGGCTGAAAAACTGCACCAGCGCGTGCGCAAGGATTTGTGGGGATACGCCAGCGACGAAACGCTTGCGAACGACGCACTGATCGACGAGAAATATCGCGGCATCCGCCCTGCCCCCGGTTATCCCGCATGCCCCGAGCACAGCGAAAAACGCACGCTGTTCGATCTGCTGCATGCGGAAACCAACGCGGACATGTCGCTGACCGAGAACTTCGCGATGTTGCCGACCGCGGCCGTCAGCGGCTATTACTTCAGCCATCCGGGCAGCCAGTACTTCGTCGTCGGCCGCGTGTCGAAGGAACAGGTCGAGGACTACGCCAAACGCAAGGGAGCCACGTTTGCCCAGGCCGAACGCTGGCTCGCCTCCAATCTGGATTACGACCCGGAGTAGGCCCCGGAACAAGATTACGGCCGGCCATGCTCGATCGGCCGGTCACGGTGCATCAATGCCCACTCGGCGTGTTCGTCGAGCGCCGCCTCACCAAGCGCGCAAAGGATTTCGCGCCGCTCCTGCGTGCTTTCGGCAGCATCCAGCGCCATCCGCGCGTTGCGGTAGATGCGGTGCATGAAGCGGTATTGCTTGACCAGTTCCTTGTCCGCCTTGCGATAGGCGTAAGCCTCGCGCACTGCGGCGATGAGCGACAGCGCGCCCATCACGGTCACCAGCAATTTGCGGGTGAGGTCTTCCAGGCCGCCGTGGAACAGCGCCAGGAACAGGCTGATGCCGATGCTCGCCCACAGGCAGACTTTGCCCAGCGCCTTCGTGCGCAGATGGTGGCGCTCGCGCAACGTCGCCTTGCGTTCGTAGTACGCCAGTTGTCCCGATTGACCTGGCCCACCCACCCACGCTTCGACCACCGCATCCACCGCCTGCGCGGCATCGTCGATTTGGGGGCGCGGCATTAATCCGACCTGGCGCATCACGTTGCGAATCCAGCCAAGCTCGACGTCCTGCTTTTGCATGAAGTTGTCGTGCGCGAATTCCGGATCGCCGGCCATCGTCAGTCCGGCCAGCCGCCAGAACGTCTGCACCCGCAGCCCTTCGGCGAGCGCGCGATAGTCGATGTACTTGCGATGCCAGTCGCGTCGGTGCGCGACGATCGCGATCACCAGGCCAGTCACGAAAAACGACAGGAAGATCCACAGCATCCAGTCCGGAGCGCCGAGATCGGCGTACAGCAGGAAGGCCAGGCCCATCAGCACTGCCAGCACATGGATCGCGCGCATCGACCAGCCGATGCGGTGCTGGAAGCGCACCGCCATTGCATCCGCCACATGCAGCGCGTGTTCGGCCGGATCCGGCGGCCAATCAGCAGGGATGGCATCGGCGGCGTCGCGGCGATCGTGCTCGAAGGTTTGCATACGCTCGAAGATGCGGCGGTATTCGGGTGGCATGCCCGCGGCCAGCGATCGCCGTCCTGAGCTGGTCACCCAGGCCGGCTCTTCATCGAGCTGTCCCGAATCGACGGGTTGTCCCGGAGCGAGCGGACCATCGATCGGCTTGCCGCGCCGCGCCGGCAGGTGCAGCACCAGGCTATCGTCGTCACCGGCCAGCATCTGCCGCAGTCTGTCGCGGGCGCGTCGCGCCCCGGGCAGCGGTCCGCCAAGGTAGTACTGCACGATCTGCGCAGTACCGCCGGTGCCGCCGGTGTCACTTCCATCCCACAACGCCAGCAGCACATGGCAATGATTGGCGATATAAAGTCCGGTGCGCAGGTACTGTCGATCACGCAGCGGCCCGGGCTTGCGCAATTCCTCGAGATCGGCGCTGGGCACCGGCAACTCGACCACGTCGGCCTGCGCAAGCAGTCGTTCAAATTGCTCGCGCGAAGCAGGCGAGGGGAAATCCTCGGCATACATGTCGGCCGGCATGGGCAGCGGCACGATCAGCCGCGCGCCCTGTTCCAACGCCACTTCCGCCGCCAGCCTGTCGCCGCCTTCGGCCAGAGGCGAAAGCACGACCAGCGACAGCGCCGGGAACTGGCTGCGCAGCTCCGTCAGCACTGCCAGCAGGCGTGCGCGCAACACCGGGACTTGCGCCGCCTCCAGGTCACGGTGACTGGTGACGCCGACGATCAGCGCGGTGGCTTCGCCGGGGCTAGTCAAAACGGTTGATGATCATGGGATCGCAACGGGCAATGTCCACCACGCCGTCCAAGCGCGTCACCCGGAACCACAGGACGTACGTGAAGTTGCCTTCCTCGGATTTCTTGTCATCGATTTTCAGCTTCTTGCGAGTGCCTGAAACATGTCCGGCATCCTCGAACTCCTTGCCTGGTTTCGGTGGGCAAGATGAATCGTTCGCAGCGCCCACCACGATCGAATCTTCCGCATCCCCAAGGAACTCGGCCTTGCTGATGCCCTTACCCCCCTCGGCATGAAATTGAAGCCGGACGCGCCCATTCTTCTTGCCACCTACGGTCACGGTCCCTTGCGCGTCGCCCCCCCCCGAGAATGCGAATCCATAGCTGTCGCCGCCTGTGTGGGAAACATGCACGGTGATGTCGATCGCCCTCATGATGCTCATGGTCACTCTCCTGTCAGAACATGCGAAGGCCTAAGTGCCGTCGCGCCAATAAAATCGGGGTGGCGATAACCGGCACCACGCAATTTCCGCGTCAAACGCGTCGCGTGCTCGGTCTTGCCCAGCGCCGCTTCGGCCCGCGCCAGCCAGGCCAGCGCCTCGCCGTCAAGCGCCGCCTCGCCGCGCGCAGCGAACGCATCGACGACGGTCTGCCAGCGCTCCCTGGCCGCGATGCGGTCCCCGGCCTCGGTCCGCAACAAGGCTTCCCGCCCTGCGGAAAGCGCCAGCCACCGATTCGACTTCCCGCGCTGGCCGGGCTCCTCGGCGATCACGGCCAGACGGCTGGTCGATGCGGCGATGGTCTGCAGCGCCGCGTCCCGGTTTCCCTGCGAACGCAGCAAGTCCGACTCTATCTGGGCATGCTCTTCCTGCAGTTCCACCCGCCAGGCCCATACGGCGGAATCCCGCGCCATCAGCGCGGTGATGACCGATCGCGCCCGCTCAAGCGCGACCAGCGCCTGCCCGGAATTGCCCTGCAGGCGCAGCAACTCCGCCTGCAACAAGCGCGTCTTGGCGGCGGATTTCATCCAGTCGGTGTTGTCCGGATCGAGGCGCAGCTGGATCTCGACGAGACGTTCGGCCTCTGCGGCCTCGCGGGACGCGGCATCGAGGTCGCCCTGGTCCCTGTAGAGGTTGGCCATCAATCGATGCGCCACCATCATTCGCTCCGTCGCTACAGCATTACGTGGCTCGCGCGCGAGGATGTCCCGGTAGATCGGGGTTTCGCTTGTCCTGGCATGCAATGCATCGATGAAACGCAGGGAGTCCGCGTAGGACGACGACAGCCAGGAATCGGCCTGGGCGAGGTCCAGCAGCCGCGTCGAATCCTGTGGAGAGGACTTCACCAGCGATGCGAACACCCTGCGCGCCGCCTGGAACTCGACGATGGCCTCTTCGACACGGCCCCGCTCCTTCAGCAGCGTCCCCAGATTCGAATGCGCGTAGCCGACTTCGGCGAACCATGCTTCGTTCGCCGGATCGATCGCATGCATGCGGCCGGCCAAACGCTGGTACTCCACGAAGGCCTTCTCTGCCGCGACCGCATCGCCGTGTTGCCAGTCGATGTAGCCGACCCAGTACACACTCTGGCTGTGGTCGAACACGCGCTGCCCATCGTCGGGCGCACGGTGCAACAGTTCGGCGGTTGCATCCCTGGCCCGGTGGAACGCCGCCCGCGCGTCATCCATGTCACCGCGCCGGTCGCTGATCTCGCCGATCATGTGCAACGCGCGCGATCTTCGCCCCAGCGCATTGGCGTCGAGCACGCGCGGATCCTGTGTGTCGTAGTACTGCAACGCGCGCGTGCCGACGGCATCCAGCGCATCGAGCCGTCCGACCGGCTCCAGCTTCTTGCGCAGATCACCAAGCATGAACTCGACAAGACCCTCGGCCTGCACGCGTTGTCGCTGCGCTTCGTCGCGCGCACTCCTGGCAAATACCGCCATCGTGCCGAGCGCCACCGCGATGACGGCCAGCGCCATCGACAGCCATGCCATGCGCTGATGGCGACGATGCGCGTCGCGCTGCACCAGTTCGTCCAGCGGCACGCCGGCCAGTCCGGCCACGAGCTTCTGCACGCCGAGATGCCAGCCATCGCCATGCGGCCGCAGGTCGACCGCGACGGGCGCAGCATCGTCTGTCCCGATGCCGCTACCGAAATGCGCCCGCAACGATGGCGGCAGGCATTCCTGCACCGCGGTCCCTGCCTTGCGCGAGGCCATCGGTTCACCGTCGAGCAACACACACAGCACCGGCGTCTGCGGCTGCAATCGCTGGAAGGCGAGGATTTCGGCGTCGACCCAGGGCGAAGCCGCGGCCGCAGGCGAACACAGCACGATGAAGGCGCGACTTGCTGCAAGCGCCTCCTCCACCACCGCGCCAATGTGTCCGCTGGCGATGAGTTCATCGCGGTCGCGGAAGATCGGGCGCAACCGCCGCGGTACGGCTCCGAAAGGCCCAAGGCGACCCACCAAACGCGCAGGAATCCGGTATCCCTCCAGCGCGCGATGCAATCGCTCGGCCTCCTGCCGATCGGCGTGGCTGTAGCTCAGGAACGCCCAGTAGCGAACTGCAACGTTCACTGTCGGCTCCGCAGCCTGGGGAGAGGCCATCAAAGGTGAAACGCCGGGGCGGACGCAGGGCGGCCATCGGCCAACACGCGAATGTTCTCGACTAAAATCGCGAACAGCTCGCCAAAGGCGCACGACCTCTCCCGATTGATCGCCACGCTTACGACCCATGTCGCGGAAGCACGCCGTGGAGACAACTTCCTGCCGTTGCGGCATCTGGCGGCCTTGATGGTGATCTACGGCCACAGCTACGCGTTGACGCGACATGCCCCCGGGGAGGCCGACTTCATTGCCAAACTGATGCCCGGTTTCTATGCGGGCAATCTGGCGGTGTATCTGGTCTTCGCGATCAGCGGCTATCTGGTCACGCTAAGCCTGCTGCGACAGCCAGGACTGTGGCGTTACATTCGCAATCGGGTGTTGCGTGTGTTCCCTGCCTACGTCGTCTGCCTGCTGGTTTGCATCTTCGTGGTCGGTATCGCATTCACGTCGTCATCGACCACCGACTATCTTGCCAACCCGCTGGCGTGGCGATTTTTCGCGGACAACCTCATCCCGATTTCCCTGCAGTGGACGTTGCGTGGCGTCTTTGAAACCAATCCGTACCCGAACATCGTCAACGGAACGTTGTGGTCGCTGGGCCTCGAAATACGCTGGTATGTCTACCTGGGGCTGTTGGCGGCACTGACGGTCATTCGCAGACGCTGGATATTCACGGCGCTTGCGATGGCATGGATCGTCTATTGCAGTTGGCAGTGGTGGCATGGCATCGCCGATACCAACGAACACCGGGCACTGGGATTGACCTTCCTGATAGCAGCGCTATGTGCCCATTGGCGCGATTACATTCCGTTGTCGCACTGGTTGATGGCCGCATTCGCCGTCGTTGCGGTGCTGGCGCATGGCGCGCGCTGGTTTGGGCCGTCGCTGGTGTTGGCCGCGCTCTATTTCACTTTTTGGGTCGCTTACAAATTGCCGGCACTGCGCTGGCTGCGCAGCGTGGATTATTCCTATGGCCTGTTCCTGTACGGATTCCCGGTGCAGCAATCGCTCGCCGCGCTGTTCCCCGACATCGTCCCGCTGGCGATGTTGCCTTCGTCCGCTGCGATCGCGTTGTTGCTGGCGATGCTGTCGTGGCATCTCGTGGAACAACCGGCGTTGCGATTCAAGGGCTACCGCGGTGATACGGATCCGTTGCCGGCTGTGTGAAAAGCAGATGAGCAGGCACCTGTAGGAGCGCATCTGGGCGCGAGGGGCCTTACCGGTAAAGCCACATCGCGCCCAGGTGCGCTCCTACAAAAGCTGGACGACTCTGGATCCAATGCACCGTAATCCGGATTCGACGATCGGGACGCTGAACCCCCGATTTCATCCGGGATACGTGACCGCGTGCTCGGCTGCTTCTACCAGACGAGGTCGTCAGGTACCTGGTATTGCGGATCGGCGTAAGGATCATCCTGTGAAGGCGCATCGGGATCGATCTTCAGTGCGACCGCCGGAGGGAAGATGGCTTCGGCTTGCGCGAGCAACGCGCTGCTCACGAGCAGATACCGGCCATCTTGTTGCACCACGCCCAGTTCGCCCCCGTTGAGCGCCTTGAGTTGTTCCGCGGTGACGTGCATGCGCTTGATCTTGCCGCCGTAGTTGAAATGCCGGGCGATCTCGGCGGCCGGATCATTGAGCGCCTTGTCCTTGAGCAGCTCCGCGAGTTTGGCCTTGGCCTCACGACGCAGCCGCGCGTCTTCCTGCTTCACGCGTTCGGCTTCGATGCGCTCGTCTTTTTGTTTATTCGCGCGGATCGCGTAGGCCTTGGCCAGATCGATTTCCTCACGCGTGCGTGCCGTGGCCGGTTTTGGCTGGGGCCTGCGAGGCTGCGCCGATCGCGGCTGATTTGGAAGCGGTTGGTTTGGACGCTGCGGCCTGGACTGCGCATGCTCAGGCCTGCGTTCGGGCCTCGACGGCGGGTTTGGATGTGGCCGTGGAG
>JAJAYW010000202.1 GCA_026786005.1 Lysobacter sp.
CGGCAGTGTTGTTCGGGTTGATCGTGCTTTGCATTCTGGTGTTTACGCAACGACCGGCGAAGGTCGCTCATTGACCTTGGACTGGAAGCAGCCATCGCGGCCATGGGGTACTCCTGGACGAAGTAGTGTCACGATTTTTGGTTTGCAGACCGTGTTGAGCATTGCCTGCGATCTTCGCCAAAAACCCCCGGATGCCCCCGATCAAGTCCGGGGTTATCCGGGCTACGTGGGCGCAATGGCGTAACCGGTATTTGTAGGAGCGCACCTGGGCGCGATGAGGCTTTACCGGTAGAGCCCATCGCGCCCAGGTGCGCTCCTACACTGAAATCCCGAAATGAAACGCCTCGATGCGCAAGCCTTCGCGCAGGTAGAACGCGTGCGCGTCTTTGCGGAACGTGCCGGAGTCCAGTTGCAGCCGCGCGCAGCCGAGACGTTTCGCTTCCACCCTGAGCCAGTCCAACATCGCCTTGCCGTAGCCCCGGCTGCGGACCGTTTCGTCGGTGACCAGGTCATCGACATAGACCTGCCTGCCGGTCGCCAGCATCTCCAGCGCGCGCCAGCCGGCGAAGGCACGCGGGATGCCTTCGTCGTACAAGGCCGTCGCCATGAAGCCGCCATCGAATTGACTCAAGCACTGCGCGACGAAGCCGTCTTCATCCAGATGCGGCCGCAACTGTTGTGCGACCGGCCACACCGCGCGCAACTGCGCTTCCATCGTGATCGTGCGAATCTCGAACTGAGTCATCGTCACCAACCGTAGAGTTTGTAATACACCGGCTGCACTTCGCCCTTGCCGCGGTCGAGCCGGCCATCGCCGTTGTCGTCGATCAGGTAATACGCGGGGCCGCGTGGCGGCGTGATCTTTACCATGCGCAATTGGCCGGCGATGCGGTATTCCTCGATGACATCGCCGTTGTCTTCGGTACGCGTGGTGCGGTCCGCGCCTTCGGGGATGTCGGGGTCGGCACCCATCGTCGCGCAGGCGGACAAGGCCAGCAGGCACGCAGCAGTAAGCAACAGGATTTTCATGAAACCTCCGAGTTCGGAACCGGCACGAAGTATGCGCTGGCGATGCATGCAGTTTCCGTGACGCTGCCCGGGGATGGCGTGGGCCGACGTAGAATTGCCA
This sequence comes from Lysobacter sp., assembly GCA_026786005.1. Taxonomy (GTDB): domain Bacteria; phylum Pseudomonadota; class Gammaproteobacteria; order Xanthomonadales; family Xanthomonadaceae; genus JALYOU01. The sequence goes on from JAJAYW010000202.1 coordinate 1,130, forward strand.
CATGAAACGTCTCGTGCTGATCGATGGTTCCAGCTACCTGTATCGCGCTTTCCATGCGCTGCCGCCGCTGACCAATCCGCAGGGTGAGCCGACCGGCGCGCTTTTCGGCGTCGCCAACATGTTGCGCGCCACGTTGAGGGACAAACCCGACTACATCGCCTACGTGGTCGATGCACCCGGCAAGACTTTCCGCGACGATCTGTATGCCGAATACAAGGCCAATCGCGCCGCGATGCCGGACGACCTGCGCGCGCAGATCCAGCCGATGTGCGAGATCGTCGAGGCGCTCGGCATCCCGATCCTGCGCATCGATGGAGTGGAGGCCGACGACGTCATCGGCACGCTGGCGCTGCAGGCCGCCGCCGACGGCATCGACGTCACCATTTCCACCGGCGACAAGGATTTCGCGCAACTGGTGCGGCTGCTCGACAACGGCGCGGGCATCGCGCTGGTCAACACCATGAGCGGCAGCCGGCTCGATTCGGAGCAGTCGGTCATCGACAAGTTCGGCGTGCGTCCGGACCAGATCGTCGACCTGCTCGCATTGATGGGCGACAGCGTCGACAACATCCCGGGCATCGACAAATGCGGGCCGAAAACGGCGGCGAAATGGCTTGGCGAATATGGCACGCTCGATGGCGTCATCGCGCATGCGGACGCGATCAAGGGCAAGATCGGCGACAACCTGCGCGCCGCCGTGTCACGGCTGCCGTTGAACCGCCAGCTGGCCACGATCAAGACCGATGTGGCACTCGATCGCAGCCCGCAGGCGTTGCCGCTGCGCGAACGCGATACCGATGCCTTGCGCGCGCTGTACGCGCGCTACGGATTTACCCAGGCGCTGAAGGAGCTCGACGGAAATGCAGCGCCCGGTCCGATCATGGCATCGGACCAAATTGGTTTGCGCGGCACCGAAGCGGGACACGCGCGCGCCGCCATCGCGCCCGACGCCACACTCGATCCGGTGTTGTCCGCGCCCGGCGAATACGAGTGCATCCGCACCCCCGAGCAACTCGATGGCTGGCTTGCGCAATTGCGCGCCGCCAACGAATTCGCATTCGATACCGAAACCGACAACCTCGATCCGATGCGCGCCAACCTGGTCGGCATCAGCTTCGCGGTCGAACCGGGCAAGGCCGCGTACCTGCCGCTGGCGCACAACTATCCGGGCGCGCCGCCGCAACTGCCGCTGGGCGCGACGCTGGAGGCACTGCGTCCGTTGTTGCAGGACGCCGGCAAACGCAAGATCGGCCAGCACGGCAAATACGACCTGCATGTGTTGCGGCGGCATGGCATCGACGTCCGCGGTTACTCCGACGACACCATGCTGGAAAGTTTCGTACTCAACGCCAGCGGCAGCCGCCACGACATGGACACGCTGGCCAAACGCTACCTCGGTTACGACACGATCAAGTACGCCGATGTCGCCGGCAAGGGCGCCAAGCAGATCCTGTTCTCGCAGGTCGCCATCGATGACGCGACGGGCTACGCCGCGGAAGATTCGGATGTCACCCTGCGCCTGCACCGCGTGTTGTCGCCGAAGCTCGCCGCGGAACCGGGCTTGCAGTCGGTGTATCGCGACATCGAAATGCCACTGGTGCCGGTGCTCGAACGCATCGAGGCCAATGGCGTGATGATCGACGCCGACGAGTTGCGCCGCCAGTCCGCCGATCTGGGCCGGCGCATGCTGTCCGCGCAGCAGAAGGCGACGGAACTTGCCGGGCGCACCTTCAACCTCGATTCGCCAAAACAAGTGTGCGCACTGCTGTTCGAGGAATTGAAACTGCCGGTGATGGTGAAGACGCCATCGGGCCAGCCGAGCACCAACGAGGAGGCGCTGGCGGCGATCGCCGAGTTGCACGAACTGCCGCGCGTGATCCTCGACTACCGCGGCCTGGCCAAGTTGCGCAGCACCTACACCGACAAGTTGTCGGCAATGGTCAATCCCGACACCGGCCGCGTGCACACCAGTTACCACCAGGCCGGCGCGGCCACCGGGCGGCTGGCCTCAAGCGACCCCAACCTGCAGAACATCCCGATCCGCACCGACGACGGCCGCCGCATCCGCACCGCCTTCGTCGCGCCGCCGGGCCGCAAGATCATCGCCTGCGACTACTCGCAGATCGAGTTGCGGATCATGGCGCACCTGTCGGGCGATCCCGGGCTGCTGCGCGCGTTTGAGTCGGGCGTCGACGTGCATCGCGCGACCGCGGCGGAAGTGTTTGGAAAGCCGCTCGACGAGGTCAGCGGCAACGAACGCCGCGCTGCCAAGGCGATCAACTTCGGCCTGATGTATGGCATGAGCGCGTTCGGATTGGCCAAGCAGTTGAGCGTCGGCCGCGGCGAGGCGCAGGACTACATCGCGTTGTATTTCGCGCGCTATCCCGGCGTACGTGATTTCATGGAGCGGACCCGGCAGCAGGCGCGCGAACAGGGCTACGTCGAAACCGTATTCGGTCGCCGCCTGTACCTGGACAACATCGCGTCGAAGAACCAGGGCCTGCGCGCGGGCTCCGAGCGCGCCGCGATCAATGCGCCGATGCAGGGCACCGCCGCCGACATCATCAAGCGCGCGATGATTGCGATCCACGATTGGCTGATCGGCCACAACGAACGTGCGCTGATGATCCTGCAGGTACACGATGAACTGGTGTTCGAAGTCGACGACGGGTTCGTCGACACGCTGGTCGACAATGTGCGGCAACGCATGGTGGACGCGGCGCAATTGCGCGTGCCGCTGGTGGTCGACAGCGGGGTCGGCTTCAATTGGGAAGAAGCGCACTAGCGCAGTCCCTGATGCGTAGCAATTGATGCGTACTCTTGCGCAAGTTGCTCACCAGCTAAACACCGGCTGAATCCAACAAATTCTTAACCTCGACCTTCACGAACTATCAATGCACGAAGTGGTCCTATTGCCCGTGACGGATGCAACGTTCGTCGCAGGTCATCTCCCTCCCCTGGAGTGATCCGGGAACACGGCTTCTCCCCAAGACGCGTTCCCCCAGCCCCGCCGGCCCCCCTGCCTGCGGGGCTTTTTATTGCCTGCGATTTTCCGTTTGCACTGTGCTCACCGAGCGAGCAGCCACAATCGCGTCTTGCGCCACGCCATGGCGTCAGGGGTTTTCCATGTCCGGTCTGTTCGAGCTTGCAATGCCGTGGTGGGAATTCGTCCTGCGCGCTACCGCCGTGTATGCCGTGTTGCTGGTGCTGATCCGGCTATCGGGCAAACGCACCATGGGGCAGTTCACCCCGTTCGACATGCTGTTGATCGTGTTGCTGGGTAGCGCTGTGCAGAACTCGCTGCTGGGCGAGGACACATCGCTTGGGGGCGGCGTGTTGTTGGCTGCGACCCTGATCGCGCTGAACTGGTGCTTGGCGTTCGTGACTTCGCGAAGCCAGCGCGCGGAGCGGCTGGTGGAAGGCGTGCCGGTGGTGCTGGCGCGTGACGGCCAACTGTTCCGCAGCGTGCTCAGGCGCGAAATGGTCAGCGAGGATGATTTCGATGAAGCCCTGCGCTTGAACGGCGAGTTGACGCTGACCGACGTGCGCATCGCACTTCTGGAAACCAACGGCACGATCAGCGTGGTGAAACGCGACAGCGACGGCGGCAAGGGCACGGCCAACGTGCCCGATGCAGCCAATCAGTCCGGTTCGGGCGATTCGTCAGGCGACAGCGGGATCTCGGACAACCAGTCGCGCGGCACGAGGTAGCCGGCCAACCGCGCCTCGGCACTCCCGGGTTCGGGCGCGAACCCGTATTCCCAGCGCACGCGCGGCGGCAAACTCATCAGGATGCTTTCGCTGCGCCCGCCGCTTTGCAGGCCAAACAGCGTGCCGCGATCCCAGACCAGGTTGAACTCGACGTAGCGGCCGCGCCGGTACAACTGGAATTCGCGTTCGCGCTCACCGTACGAGATGTCCTTGCGGCGTTCGACGATCGGCAGGTAGGCGTCGAGGAAACCATCGCCGACAGCACGCAGGTAGGCGAAGTCGTTATCGAAGCCGGTCTGCAGATCGTCGAAGAACAATCCGCCAACGCCGCGCGTCTCGTTGCGATGCTTGAGGAAGAAATACTCGTCGCACCAGCGCTTGTGCGCGTCGTAGCGATCCGCGCCGAACGGTTTGCACAGGCCGCGCGCGGTGCGGTGCCATTGCAGCACGTCCACATCGAACGGGTAGAACGGCGTCAGGTCGAAGCCGCCGCCGAACCACGACGCCACCGTTTCGCCATCGCGCACGGCGCGGAAATGGCGCACGTTGCAATGCGTGGTCGGCACGTAGGGGTTGAGCGGATGCAGCACCAGCGACATGCCGACCGCACGCCATGACGCGCCGGCAAGTTCGGGCCGCGCCGCGCTCGCCGAGGGTGGCAACGTGGTGCCCGACACGTCGGAGAATCCGACACCCGCCTGCTCGAACACGGCGCCATCGCGCAGGATCCGCGTGCGCCCGCCGCCGCCTTCGTCGCGCGCCCAGTTGTCCTCGATGAAATGCGCCGCACCGTCCGCATGTTCGATCGCAGTGCAGATGCGGTCCTGCAAACCAGTGAGGTAATCGCGGACAAGTTCGAAATCGGTCATGGCGTCATTGTAGGGGGGCCCCGGCCCGCCTCCTGTTACCGCTGCCGTCGATGGTGGGCCAAGGCCCGCCCTACGATCACTTCAACGTCTTCTCGAACAGTTCAAGAATCCGCCGATATTCGTCATACCAGCTATCCGGATGCGTGAAGCCGTGCCGCTCCAGCGGATACGGCGCGATCTCCCACTTGTCCTTGCGCAACTCGATCAGCTTCTGCGTGAGCATCACCGAGTCCTTGAAGAACACGTTGTCGTCGATCATGCCGTGTGCGATCAGCAGGTGGTCCTGCAGGCCGTCGGCGTATTCGATCGGCGATGAGCGCAGATAGGCCTGCGGATCGAGTTCCGGGGTGTTGAGGATGTTGGAAGTGTATTCGTGGTTGTACTGCGACCAGTCGCTGACCGGGCGCAGCGCGGCGCCGGCCTTGAACACGCCGGGCCGCTTGAACAGCGCATAGAACGTCATGAATCCGCCGTACGAGCCGCCGTAGATGCCGGCCTTGTCGCGGTTGCCCTGCTTGTTGGCGACGAGCCAGTCGAGGCCGTCGAGATGATCCTCGAGTTCAGGGCGCCCCATGTCGCGGTAGATCGCCGTGCGCCAGTCGCGGCCGTAACCCGATGACGCGCGGTAGTCGAGGTCGAGCACGATGTAGCCATGCTGCACCAACAGGTTGTGGAACATCTGTTCACGGAAATAATTCGGATAGCGGTCGCTGACGTTCTGCAGGTAGCCGGCACCGTGCACGAAGATGACGACGGGGTGGCGCTTATCAGAAGCCGGTTTATCAGAAGCCGACTTCCCCGCCTCGGGATTTTTCGGCCCGTAATACTTGCCCCAGACCGTGCCCGCGCCATGTTTCGAAGGAACCTGCACGTATTCGGGCTCGATCCAGTCGATCGCCTTGAATGCAGGCTTGCGCGTGTCGGTGAGTTCGCGCACACCCTCGCCATTGGCATTGATCACGGCCAGTTGCGGCGGCGTGTAGCTGTCGGAATGGCGCAGCAGCAGTTTTGAGCCGTCGGGCGACTGCACGAAACTCGCCACGCCGTCGAGCGCGGTGATTTCGCGGACCGCACCGCCGTTGGCGTCGACTGCGCACACTTCATAATCACCGGGCCATTGCCGGTTGCACAGGAAGAAGAAGCTGCGTCCATCGACAGATAACGCAGGCGCAGAGACTTCCCACTTGCCCGACGTCAATACGCGCGCCGCGCCGCCATCGCTGGCATACAGATGCGAATACCCGCTCTGCTCCGACAAGAACCACAACGTCTTGCCGTCGGGCAGCCAGCCGAACGCGTTGAAGTCCCAGTTGATCCAGGCGTCGTCGTGCAGGTGGTGGCGTGTCTGCAATGTTGTATCGACACCGCTTGTCGGCGCGAGCGTGGCGATCCAGCGATCCTTGTTGTCGATCGCGCGCACCAGCAAGGCGACATGGCGGCTGTCGTCGCTCCAGTGGATCGCGGGGCCGCTGCCATCGCCATCGGTTTCGATGCGTACCTCACGGTTGCCCTTCAACGGATCCTTCTTCGCCGCCTTGCGCAGGTCAGCCAGCGGATCGACGGCGATGCCGGGCAAGGCATCGAACTTCAGTTCGCGCGCGTTCGCGTTGGCGACATCCACCAGCCACAAGGTCTGCGCCAGCGGGGCATTGCGGCCGACGCGCACGCGCACTTCCTCGAACTCCTCGTAACCCGATTCGGTGACGTATTTCGGCATCTTGCCGATGGCACCTTTGTCGCCATCCTTCTTGTGCGTGGTCACCAGCAGCCAGCGGCTGTCGGGCGACAGCGCGCTGTCGTCGATCTCGACGTCCTTGCCGAGATAAGTCACGGCCGATGCGCGCGTCGGGTCCGCCTTGCGCCATGCCTCGTCCTGCGTGCGCGCGGCGTCGCGTCGCGCGCGATCATTCTTCAGCGTCTCGAACAGGCGTTGCTGGCGATCGCGCAGGTCATCGGCCTTCGGCGGCTTGGCTGGATCATCCTCCGCCTTGAACCGCGCCGCCTGCGCGACACCGGTTCCGTTCCAGCGATACCAGTCGTTGCCATCGCGCCACACCAGCCCACCGTCGCGGCTCCATTGCGGCCGGGCTTCGTCGGCATCGGTGCGCGTGAGCTGGGTCAACGCGCCGTTGCGCAGGTCGCGCACGAACACGTCGCCATTGCGCACGAACGCCATCCGCATGCGTTGCGCATCCAACACCGGTTGCGCGGCATCCAGGTCGGCGCGCGCAGCGCCATCGAGCCTGACCGCGATGCCGCCGTCGATGGATTGCTGGAAGGTGTCGCGAATGCTGCCGCCATCGCGCTTCAAGGTGTATTGCGCATGCCGCCCGTCCCATGCCCACCACGCATCCTCCACCGGTGGGCCGATCCATTCGGGGTCGGCCATGATCTGCGAAAGCGTCAGCGGGGACGCCGGCGCTGGCGTGGACGTTTGTGCAGCGACCGACAGTGGCAGGGCGAGTGTCGTGGCGAACAGCAGTGCATGGCGCATGGGTGAGTTCGGTGCCGGGAAGTGGCCTAGGTTAGCAGTCCGCCAGGAGCACAAAACCTGAGCCCGGAAATGCATCCGCCAATTGCCGTGAACTCGTATCGAGCGGAGAATACAAAGCGAAAACGACGACTTACGACACCATCACTAGGGAGTGATGTCATGGATGCACTGCTGCTGTCGCGGATCCAGTTTGGATTCGTGATCTCGTTCCATATCCTGTTCCCCGCGTTCACCATTGGCCTCGCCAGCTGGCTCGCCTTCCTCGAATTCCGCTGGCTGCGCACGCGCGAGGCGATCTGGCGCGACCTGTACTTTTTCTGGTTGAAGATCTTCGCCATCTCGTTCGGCATGGGCGTGGTGTCGGGCATCGTCATGAGCTTCCAGTTCGGCACTAACTGGGCGGTGCTCAGCGAACGCGCCGGCAACATCCTCGGGCCGTTGCTCAGCTATGAAGTGCTGACCGCGTTCTTCCTCGAAGCCACCTTCCTGGGCGTGATGCTGTTCGGCTGGAAACGCGTGTCGCACAAGCTGCATTTCTTCGCCACCTGCATGGTGGCGCTGGGCACGTTGATCTCCACCTTCTGGATCATCTCGGCCAACAGCTGGATGCACACGCCGGCCGGCTACAACATCGTCACCAACGCGGCGGGCGTCGGCATCTTCGAACCGGCCAGCTGGTGGGCGATCGTGTTCAATCCGTCGTTCCCGTACCGGCTCACGCACATGGTGCTGGCCGCGTTCATCACCACGTGTTTCGTGATCGGCGGCGTGAGTGCCTGGTACCTGCGCCGCGGCGTGCATGTCGAGGCGGGCAAAAGAATGCTGAAGCTGGCGGTGGTGTTCGCCGCGATCGCGGTGCCGCTGCAGATCCTGGCGGGCGACCAGCAAGGGTTGAACACGCTCGAACATCAGCCGATCAAGGTCGCCGCGATGGAGGCGCATTGGCGCAGCGAGGACGGCGGCGTGCCGCTGGTGCTGTTCGCGTGGCCGAACGAGCAGGCCGAGCGCAACGATTACGAAATCGCGATCCCGAAGCTCGGCAGCCTGCTGCTGACGCACTCGCTCGATGGCGACATCCAGCCATTGACTTCGGTGCCGCGCAGCGAACGCCCGCCGGTGAAGCCGGTGTTCTTCGCGTTCCGCGTGATGGTGGGGCTGGGCACGCTGATGCTGCTGCTGGCGATGACATCGCTGTGGCAATGGCGGCGGGGCCGCTTGTTTGAGTCGAGGTGGTTATTGCGCGCCTGGACCATGATGATTCCGGCGGGCTTCATCGCGCTGCTGTCGGGCTGGTACGTGACGGAAATCGGGCGCCAGCCGTATGTGATTTATGGCTTGCTGCGAACTGCCGACGCGGCGACGGCGATCGGTGCGGGCAGCGTGCTGGCGTCGCTGATCGTGTATGCCTGCGTGTACGCGATCGTGTTTGGGGCGGGCATCTGGTATCTGCTGAAACTCATAGGAAAAGGTCCCGAACCGCATGAGCCTGCGCCGGAGACGGATGATGGCGAGAAGACGCCGGCACGGCCATTGTCGGTGGGAAACAAAACGGTGGAACAGTGACGAGGGATTTTCACCCGACATATCCTCAGAAGCGGGGACATATGCTTTTCCTTCTCCCCTCGGGAGAAGGTGCCCGAAGGGCGGATGAGGGCGTACACTTTCAGATCGCAGTGGACGTTCCATGACGAGTCACTCTCCCGCCCTCATCTGTCGCTGTCGCGACATCTTCTCCCGAGGGGAGAAGAAAGCATGTAGTGGTCCCGTCGGAACGCAGTGCCGGGCTTGCGGAAAAGAAAACGTAGGCGAAGAAGCGATCCTCGGCGTGAGTAACTAGCACGCATGCATTACTGGCTCCCCATCATCTGGTTCGGCGTGATCGGCTTCGGCGTGCTGATGTACGTGCTGCTGGACGGCTTCGTGCTCGGGCTCGGCATCCTCGCGCCGTTCGCCGAGGACGAACACCAGCTCGACCTGATGATGAACACCGCGGCGCCGATCTGGGACGGCAATGAAACCTGGCTGGTGCTTGGCGGCGCCGGGCTGCTGGCGGCATTCCCGAAAGCCTACGCGCTGATCCTGTCGGCGATGTACCTGCCGGTGCTGATGATGGTGATTGCGCTGGTGTTCCGCGGCGTCGCTTTCGAGTTCCGCTTCAAGGCGCAACGCGGCAAACGGTTCTGGGGCGCGGCGTTCGCGCTGGGCTCATTGCTGGCGGCGTTTGCGCAGGGATTGATCCTGGGCGCGCTGGTCGAAGGCATGCCGCTGAAGGAAGGCAAATACATCGGCGGCGCGTTTGGCTGGTTCAGTCCGTTTTCGATGCTGACCGGCGCGGCTGTCGTCTTCGGTTATGCGTTGCTGGGTTCGACCTGGCTGATCCTGAAAACGGAAGGCCGCATGCAGTTGATCGCGCGCACGCTGACGCGGCCACTGGTGCTGGTGGTGGTTGTGTTCATGGGGCTCGTGAGCACGTGGTTGCCGTTCCTGGACTCGAAGATCATGGCGCGCTGGTTCGAGGGTGCGAATTTCTTGTGGCTGTCGCCGATTCCGCTGCTGGCATTGGTGAATGCCTTCGCGCTGTGGCGCGCGGCGATGCGCGAAGACCGTGATGCCATGCCGTTCCTGCTGGCGCTGAGCTTTTTCGTGCTGGGATTTGCCGGCCTGGTGCTGGGCATGTGGCCGAATATCGTCCCGCCGGCATTGACGATCTGGGACGCCGCGTCGCCGCCCTCGTCGCAGGGCTTCGTGCTGGTCGGATTGATCGTGTTGCTGCCGGCGGTGCTGGGTTACACGTGGTGGTCGTACCGCGTGTTCAGCGGGAAGGTGACGGCGGAGACCGGTTATCACTGAACGGCAGGGAGCGGGGAGCGGGGAGCGGGGAGTAGGAAATTGGAAGAACAGCGCCGCTGCTGTGACTTTTTTTGGTGTTTTCCACTTCCCACTCCCCACTCCCCATTTCCCACTCCCACGCCTTTCCGACACAATCGACGTTGTTTCCGGTTGTGGCCGCAATGCAAGCCTACGTTTACAAAAGCCAGCGCAAGCCCGACACCTATCTCTATCTGGCGGCACGCGACGATTTCGAGCGCGTGCCTGCATCCCTGCGAACCCAGCTGGGCGCGCTGCAGTTTGTCCTCGATGTGGCGCTCACACCGGAGCGCAAGCTGGCGATCGAGGATCCGGCCGTGGTCTGCGAACACCTGGTGACGCGTGGCTTCCATCTGCAATTTCCACCGGCCAGCGACCGCGATCCGATGACCGAGGATTGGGGCACCGATGTCTGAGCTGCGTCGTCCCGGCCGTGCAGCCATCCTGGCCACCGTCGCCGGGCTGGGCCTGGCGGCGTTGACGCTGTTTGGTGGCGTGGTCGCTGCGCTCGGTGGCTGGCTGGCGCAGCCGGCGTTTGCGCTCGCGGTGTCGTGGTCGCGCGGAAGTCGTGCGGTCGGCGATCGCGCGCGTTGGTCGCGCGATGTCCTCACCCTGGCGCTGGTGTGGGGCGCGGGATTGGCCGTGGTGACGTTGCTGGTGACGTGGCCGCTGCTGGCGCTGCGCCAGACCGGCAGCCTGGGCGCGGCGATCGGACTGAGCCTTGCCGCGGGCATCGCCTTGCTCGGCTTGTGGCGCACCTGGCCGCTGTGGCACGCCATCGAACGCGAAGGCGGCACGTTGTCGCAACGCTGGCGGGAACTGGACCATGTCGAGATCGGTGCATGGCGCGGTTTGCTGGTGGCGTTGTGGATCGGACTGCTGGCGTTCGCCGTGTTGCTGCTGGCATGGGCCGGCGTGCTGCTACCGCAGTGGCGCTGGATCGCGACCCTCGCCTTCGCCGCCGCCACGCCGCTACTGCACTGGGCCTTGCAGCGCACGCCGGCGCCGCAGCCGCTCGGGTTGTGGGACACGCTCGAGGACGACGGCGATGAACACGACGCGCCCGCGGATGCACTCGACATCGATGGCGACCTCGATCACGCGCTGTACGCCGCCGCGCGCAGCGGCCGCATCGATCGCGCATTGGCGCTGCTGGTAACCGGCGCCAATCCGCATGCGCACCCGCCGGCCAACGATCGCGACCAGCGCAGCCTGCCGTTGCTGGCGGCGGTGCTGCCGGATTTGCGCCTGCTGCGCGCGCTGATAGCGCAAGGCGTTCACGTCAACGGCGCCTACGCGGGGATGACGCCGCTGCTCGCCGCAACGCGCGACAGCTGGCATGGCCGGCCGGAAGCGGTGATGACCCTGCTCGCCAACGGCGCTGATCCGCGCGTCGCCGATGCCGCGGGCAACACGCCGTTGCATCACGCCGCACGCAGCACAGATCCGGGCGTCGCCGCGCTGCTGCGCGATGCCGCCGCCGAGATCGACGCGCTCAATGACGACGGCCAGACGCCGCTCGCGATCGCTTGCGCCGCCGGCAACTGGCGGTTGGCGCGCTTCCTGCTGGAACGCGGCGCGCAGGCCGAGCCCGGCGGCGGCCAGCCGACATTGTTGGCGGCCGCCGCCAGTGGCGAAGACGATCCGGCCGGCGTGCTGTTGCTGCTCAAGCACAAGGCGCGCGTCGATGCGCGCGATACCCGCGGACGCAGCGCGTTGCACGAGGCGGCATTGGCGGGCCATGTCGACATCGCCGACGCGCTGCTCGCGGCCGGTGCCGACCTGCATGCACGCGATGCGCAACAACGCACGCCCTTCCTGGAAGCGGCGCAAAGCGGTTCGTTGCCGATGCTCGAACGCTTCGCCGAGGCGCGCCCGGATGTCACCGCGGCCGACGCCGATGGCCGCAATGCCTTGCTGCTGGCGATCGCGTCGGAGCACGTCACGCCGGCAGTGATGCGCCGCCTGCTGGAACTCGGCGCCGATCCGGCACACGTCGATCGCGACGGCAGGCGCGCGATCGACCGCGCGGCGGAAATCGGCCGCTGGGCCATCGTCAGCGCGCTGGATCCGTCGTATCCGTTGCCGGGCAATGTCAGCGCCGAGGGTGACCAAGGTGACGGCTCACAGGATGGGGGTTGGCAAGATGGGTTACCCGATCGCAGCCCGCTGACGCTGTTGAGCGAGGCGCTGCATGACGGACACGACCACGGACGCGATGCGCTGGCGAAATTGCTGACGCCGCAGGAGCTGGGCGGCCTGTTGTTCGAGCCATCCGCAGCGCCCGCCAACATCGACTGGCTGTTGTCGTCCGGCGCCGATGTCGACGTCCGCGACAGCCAAGGCCAGACCCCGATGTTCGCCGCGCTCAGCCGCGGACCCGCCGCGTTGCCGGCCTTGCGCGCGTTGCTGCGGCGCGCGGTGTCGCCGTCGGGCAGCGGCGGACTGGCGCGCTTCCTGATCGCCTGCGTGCAGGCCGATCATGCGGCGCCGGTGCTCGAGCGCTGCGCGCTGGATCTGCTCGATCGCGGCGCCGACCCGTTCGCCGTTGCGCCTTCCGGCGATCCCGCATTGATGCTGGCCGTGCGCCTGGACTGGACGCAATTGACCGAGCGGTTGATGGCGTGCGGCGTCGATCCCGATGCGCGCGATGCGCACGGCATGACTGCGTTGCACCTGGCCGCGGCGCTGGGCCGCGAACACACGCTGAAGCGGCTGATCGCCTGCGGCGCATCGCCTGAAGTGCGCGCGGCCGATGGGCAGACCCCGCTCGGCGTGGCCTTGTCGTCGGGGCGTCGTGACCTGGCCGACTGGCTGGACTGGCGCGGCTGGCCATTGCCCCGGCGCACCTTGCAGCCGGCCGACGTGCCAGCCGCGGCGATCGTCGGCGATGCCGATGCGGTGCGTCGCCTGCTGGATCTGGGATTGCCGGTCGATGCCGTCGATATGCAAGGCTGCACCGCATTGTTGCGTGCCGCCGGTGGCGGCCACTACGCCACGGTGGATTTGCTGCTGGCGCGTGGCGGCGATCCGCGGCGCGCCGCGCATACCGGCGCAACGCCGTTGTCGGCGGCAGTCAGCATGTGTCATCCGGCGATCGTCGACAGCCTGCTGGCCGCTGGCGCCGGGCTGGAACAGCGCCTGCCTGGCGATGTCACCGTGCTGATGCTGTCTGCCGCGCTTGGTTTTCCCGATCTCGCCGCCCGCCTGTTGACCGCTGGCGCCAACGTCACCGCGTGCGATGCGCAGGAACTCGCGCCGCTGCATTGCGCGGCGCTGTACGGGTTCACCGCGCGCGAACGGCCGCGCCTGGTCGCGTTGCTCGACACCTTGTTTCTGGCCGGCGCCGAGCCCGACCAGGCCGCCGCTGGAGGCGTCACGCCGCTGCTGCTGTTGCTAGGCGCGCGCGCCGAGCCCGGCACCGCCTGCGACGAGGACGTGCTGATCGCGGGACTCGATCGCCTGCTCGATGAAGACGTCTCGCTCGATGCGCAGGACCCGCGTGGATTCGGGCCGCTGCACCTCGCCGCGCTGCACGGCTTGTTGCGGGTGGTGCAGAAACTGATGCGCGCCGGCGCCGATCCGGAACTGCGCGACGCCCTCAACCGCACCCCGCGCGAGATCGCGGTGATGCGTGGCTTCATCGATGTCGCCAGTGAGTTCGAGCCGCAGCAAGCCGGCGTGTCGATGGCCAGGTTCCTGCGCGAGCCACGCTGAGCCGCGCGCGCCTGCTTTTGTAGAGCGGAGCTTGCTCCGCTGCCCTTGATTTTGCTTTTGCTCTTAAGCGCGCGAAAAAAAACAGCGAAGCAAGCTGCGCTCTACAAATCGGCGCTGCTATTGATCCACCGTCACCACCAAAACGCGTAATCCTCGATCTTGTACACCAGTGCGCCCCTGATCGGGTTCATCACCAGATAACGAGCTTGCTGCCGCAGATCTTCATCGTCGCGCAGACGATGATCGTAGAACCCGGCTTGCCAGACCGCGCCACTCAAACCCGTGGACAAGTTGATGGCGCGTGCGGAACGCGATTTGAAACGTTGCATGCAATTGTCTAATGATCCTGTTTTCAGCTCCAACAGCCAATGCACATGGTCCGGCATGGCCATCCAGGCATAGGTTCGAGTCGATCCCGCGTTGTCATTGCGATCGATTTCGGTACAGACGATCTCGGCGAGGCCTGGCCGCAGAAATAGTGGTGCTCTGTTGTGCGTAACGGTCGTGACCGTATAGATGGCGCCAATGTTCGAGATGCGACCACGGAGAAGTTTCGGGCTTGCCATGATGAGAAGCATGTCGAGCTTGCCGGGCGCGCGAGCTGAGGGAACAAACCATCCAGAGGTAGGAATTAACCGCGTTGTCTGCCGAGGCAAATGCTCTTGTAGAGCGGAGCTTGCTCCGCTGCTTTTTTCCATACACCTCGATGCAATCTCCGCCCACAACGCAAAATCAAGAGCAGCGGAGCAAGCTCCGCTCTACAAAGGGCGCGTGTCGTCTGGCGCGCTTGGCGGCTCACCCATCACATCCGCTTCGAACAACTGCTCAAGCTCGGTGCGCGCCTGACGCGCGAATTCCAGCAGCGCCGGTTCGTCGTCGTAAATCAGGTGCTGGCTGGCCAGCATGCGCTCGTCGTGTTCGCGGAACCGTTGCGTGCGATCGACGGCGACCTCGCGCGGAACGCCAAGCGCCACCAGCACTTCGCGTCCCATTTCGAGCCCGGATGCGAAAGTTTCACGAAACACCTCCACGCCAAGATCCATCAACTGCCACGCATGCCGCCGGTCGTGTGCGCGCGCGAACACTTTCAGCTCGGGATACATCCGCCGCACCACGCGCGTGGTGCGGATGCTGGCCTCGACGTCGTCGACCGCGTTGATGAAGATAAGTGCGTGTGCGGCGCCGGCCGAGCGCAGCAGCTCCGGCCGCGAGGGGTCGCCGTAATACGCCTTGTTGCCGAAACGCAGCATCAAATCGACTTGTTCGGGGTTGGCGTCGAGCGCGACAAACGGGATGCGCTGCGCCAGCAGCAGGCGCGCGACGATCTGGCCGAAGCGGCCGATGCCGGCGATGATCACCTGCGGATGCTCGTCGGGAATCGTGTCGAATTCGCGCTTGGGTTTTTTCGGAGGATGGGCGGCGATCAACCGCGCCGCGCCGATCATCAATAGCGGCGTCAACGCCATCGACAGGCCGACGATCGCCACCAGCCGGTCGCGCATCGCCGCATCCAGCAAGCCAGCCTTGTCGGCCTCGGCAAACACCACGAATGCGAATTCGCCGCCCAGCGCCAGCACGGCGCCGAGCTGCAGCGCCTCGCGCCGATCCAGCTTGCCCGGCCCCACGCCGACGCCGAACAGGATCGCGACTTTCACCGCCAGCAGCGTCGCCACGCCGACCGCGATCGTGACCGGTTCGGAGACCACGCGCGTCAGGTCGATGCTCATGCCGACGGCGATGAAGAACAATCCCAGCAGCAATCCCTTGAACGGTTCGATCTGCGATTCGATCTCGTGGCGAAATTCCGAATCCGCCAGCAGCACGCCCGCCAGGAATGCACCCAGACCCGCGCTCAACCCCGCCAGCTGCATGACCCACGCCGCGCCGAGCACGGCCAGCAATGCGCTGGCGGTCAGCATCTCCGGTACCGCCATGCGGGCTGCCATGCGGAACAACTGACGCAACACATAGCGACCGCCGATGACGACGGCAACGATGGCGCCGATCGCCATGGCGACGGCCATCCACGCCGGTTTGCCGGTTCCGCTGGCCGCGGCGCGTCCAAGCAACGGAATCGCCGCCAACAGCGGAATCGCGGCCAGGTCCTGGAACAGCAGGATCGCGAACGCGAGGCGTCCATGATCGGTATTGAGTGACTTGCGTTCCACCAGCAGTTGCAGGCCCACGGCCGTCGATGACAACGCCAGCGCCAGCCCCACCACGACGGCCGCCTTCCAGCCCAGTCCGCCAAACATCGCCAACGCACCCAAGGCGATGGCGGACAGCAGTACCTGCAGGCCACCGGCGCCGAACACCGACCGCCGCATCACTTTCAAGCGCGCGAGCGACAACTCGAGGCCGATGACGAACAACATCATCACCACGCCAATTTCGCTGGCGGCGAGCACCGGCTCGGCATCGCGCACCACTTTCAGCCCGTACGGGCCGAGCACCGCGCCCGCCGCCAGATAGCCAAGCACCGCGCCCAGGCCAAAGCGCTTGAACAGCGGCACCGCGATCACCGCCGCCAGCAGGAACACCAGTGCGAGTTCGAGTCCGCCGCCGTGCATGTGTGTCTCCGACTGTTGGTTGCTTGTCATGCCGGCACGAGCAGGATCGCGCGCGCTGAAAAGGCAAGTGCTTCGCTCGTCATTCCCGCGAAGGCGGGAACCCATGCCCGTACATTTTCAGATATCGAGAACTGCTCTTCGGCGGGTTTCCCGGCATGGGTTCCCGCCTTCGCGGAAATGATGAGCAAAAAAGCTCAATCCGCGCCGCAAGCCTACTCCGCGCTCACATACCGCGGACAGCGCCTGCCGCAACACTGCGCATCCCGAAGCACGCAGACAACGCATGGACCTGAAAAGCGGCTACCCCTTCTGGTCGGTGAAGAACGGGCTGATGCACGCCTTCCCACCGTTGCAGCAGGACCTGCGTTGCGATGTCGCCGTCATCGGCGGCGGCATCACCGGTGCCTTGATCGCCGATGAGCTGGCGCAACACGGCCACGATGTCGCCGTCATCGAACAGCGCGATATCGGCTGGGGCAGCACGGCCGCCAGCACGGCGCTGCTGCAATACGAGATCGACACGCACATGACCGATCTCGCCAAGAAATATGGTGAAGCCGACGCGGCGCTGGCCTACAAGGCCTGCGCCGAGGCAATCCCGGTGCTGCAGGCGCTGGCGTCGGAGGTCCGAGATGTCGACTTCGCCCGCAACCACAGTCTTTATTACGCCAGCAGACGTCGCGACTACGGCGCTTTGCAGGACGAATTCGCACTGCGCAAAAAACACGGTTTCGACATGGAATGGCTGGAACCCGGCCTGTTACGCGAGCGCTACGGCATCGACGCACCGTGCGCGATCCTGAGCCGGCTGGCGGCGCGCATCGATCCGTACCGCATGGCGTATCGCCTGTTGATGCGCTTGCAGAAACAGGGCGCCAATGTGTTTGATCGCACGGTCATCGACCGCATCGAAACCACGGCGCGCGGTGTCACGCTCAAGACCGCAGACGAGCACAGCATTCATGCGAAACACGTCGTGCTCGCCGCCGGCTACGCCACGCAGCAGTGGCTGAAAAAAAGCGTGGCGAAGAATCGCAGCAGCTATGCCTTCATCACCGAACCGATCGACGACGAAGCACTGGGCCCACTGCAGAACACCATGGTCTGGGAATCGGCCCGTCCATATCTTTACATGCGCACCGCCGGCGACGGGCGCCTGCTGGTCGGCGGCGAAGACGATGCCGTCGACATCGCCGCCAAGCGCGATGCTCGCGTCGGCAAGAAATCGCTGACGCTGATGAAACAGGTCGCGAAACTATTTCCGCACCTGCCCTTGCAACCCGCTTTCGCCTGGGCCGGCACCTTCGCCGAAACCGAAGACGGCCTGCCCTTCTTCGGCCCACACGAGCAACATGGCCCCCGCGTCCACTTCGCCATGGCCTACGGCGGCAACGGCATCACATACAGCATGCTGGGCGCGGGATTGCTGCGAGCGCTGATCGAAAGGCGCAAGCATCCTCTGGCTGAATTGTTTTCGTTCAAGCGGCTGGAACGCTAGTCAATCTCCTGGCAGCCCCAAACTTTATTCCCTGCCGGGGCGATAACACCACCGCTAGCGGCGGGCGTGCGTAGCCCGGGTAAGGCCGCAAGCCGCACCCGGGGATGTTCGTCACGTCACCAAGAGTCCCGGATGCGCTGCGCTTACCCGGGCTACGGTCCTGGTCAAACCTTTCGTTTGCCTTCGGATGCAACAAGGCAGCGTCAAGCAACCCTCCCCAGCAGTCGCAGGGGAGGGAGCAAGACGATTATTTCTTCGCGATCGTTTTTCCATCGGCATCGACAACAGTGACCTCGCCAAGATTCAACGCGCGCACTTTCTGCTCGATCTGCTTGAGGTCACCCACCACCACCCAGGTCAACGCATCGGGATCGATTGTTGTGGCCGCGACCTTGACCTGCTCCGGCGTCAGGCTTTCGATCTCGGCCTTGCGCTTGAACACATAGTCGTCGGGACGGTCGTAATTGACGATGCCGCCGATGGTGCTCATCACCGACGCGGCGGTTTCGTAGGAACCGGGCAGGCTCAAGGTCTGGATCGCGCGCAGGCGCGCCACTTCCTCGGGTTTCGGCGGCGCCTTGCCGGTTGCGTATTCGCGAATCTCGCGGTCGATTTCCTTGAGCGACTCGGCGGTCTTGTCGATCTGCACCGGCGCCGACACCAGCCATGGACGCTGGCCGAGCGCGCCCGACGTCGAACTGCGCGCACCGTACGACCAGTGCTTGTCCTCGCGCAGGTTCATGTTGAGGCGCGAGGTGAAGTCGCCGCCCAGCACCGCATTGGCGAAATCGAACTTGATCGCGTTGGCGTCCTTGGTCGAGGGCACCAGCTGGCCGACGAAGATGTTGGCCTGCACCGCGCCGGGTTGGTCGATCAGGAATACACGCGACGTGGCGGGACGGGCAACGGTGGTGACCGCCACCACCGGCGTCGCGTCGCCCGCACTCTTCCAGTCACCGAAGTGCTTGTCGAGCATCGGCACGATCTCGCTCAGCGTGGTGTCGCCGACCACGATCAGCGTGGCGTTGTCCGGGCGCACCCAATCGCGGTGGAAGGCGACGAGTTCATCGCGGGTCAGCGATGCGATCGACGCCTCGCTGCCGGTACCGCTGAACGGAATCGCGTACGCATGGCCTTCGCCATACAGCAGCGGCGGCAGCACGCGCAGCGCGGCGCCGTTGGGGCGGGCTTTTTCCTGCTTGATGCCGGCGATCCAGTTGGCCTTGATGCGATCGATTTCGGCTTGGTCGAAGCGCGGCGCGCGCAGCATGTCGGCGAACAATGCCAGCGACGGATCGAGTTTGTCCTTCAACGCCGACAGGTACGCGCTGCCGCCATCGAGCGCCGCGCCCGCGCCCAGCGATGCGCCCAGCGATTCGGCGCGATCGCCGAACGCCAATGAATCGAGTTCACCCGCGCCTTCGTCCAGCATGTTCATCGCGAAACTCGACGTGCCGAGCTTGCGGCCCTGGTCGGCGGTGAAGCCGCCCTTGAACTCGTAACTCATCTGCACGACCGGGATGTCGTGGCGCTCGGCCAGGATCACGGTGGTGCCGTTCTTCAGCGTAGCGCGTTGCAGCGATGGGAATTTCAGGTCGGGGAAACTTTGGGTCTTCGGCACGCCCTGCGTGCGATCGATGTCGCTCGCGGTGACCGTGTATTTCCCATCGGCCGCGGGCAGCGCCAGCGATGCCGGCGTCACGGCAGCATCTTCCGTAATCGCCTTGCGCTCGCCGGGCACCACCACCAGCGTGTGGC